>CAYSDK010000005.1:11486-48294 GCA_964429865.1 uncultured bacterium | reverse complement strand
CGATGGTCCCGACGTTGACGTGCTCTTTGGTCCGCGCGAATTTTTGCTTGGCCATGGGTGAACCCTCCCCTTTCCCCACTACCCCCTATTGCTTCTTTATTATGAAGACCCGTGCATTCCCTTTATAATTATTCCCGCTTGGAGCCCACGACCAGAGTCGAACTGGTGACCTCGTCCTTACCAAGGACGCGCTCTAACCGTCTGAGCTACGTGGGCCCCGGAATGATCCAGGATAAGCCTGCCCATCCTGCGTTCACTCTCCCCTGCCGAGCGATGTGACCCACTCGCGTTCAAAGTCTGCGAGTGTCAGCCGCGTGGTCTCCTTCAGGGCAACGTCGAAGGAGACCCCCTCGCCGAGCCGTCGCAGGAGCCGCTGGGTGTCCCAGAGGCCCCACCGCTCGATGAGGTACTTCGTGGCGGCGTAACTGACCGCATACACCACGCCCGCCTCCGGGCCCGTGAGCCCTACGAAGGGGCCGTTGAGGTTCTCCAATGAGGGGAGCTTCCCCCGGACCGCCAGCTGCCGGACTGACTCGACGGCGCCATCCATGGGAGTCCGCTGCTCGATCTGGGCGAGCCCCTCGTTCAACCAGGTGGGAATCCTCCCCCCCGTCACCTCCCGAACGATCACATGCGTGTATTCGTGGTACAGAAGCCCTCGCAGATCGGTCGCCTCTTTGATCCCGCGGACGGGGATTCGGATGCGGCCCCCCCGCTCGTCAAAGGCCCCGTGCACCCAACCCGGAAGGCCCATGATCCTCTGAAAGTCGGCGTCCGAGTAGATAACGACCTCTACCTCCTGCCGGGGGAAGTGGTTCAGGTTGTACCCCACCTCTTCGTAGGCCCGCTCGAGCAGCTGCAAGATCTCCCGTCCGAGCTCTTCTCGGACCTCGCCCACGTACCGCAGGGTGAAGTGGTGGCCGGGCCGGCGGTGGTACTCCTCGTCAACTTTCCGTTCCCCTTCGGCCTGGGCGATCAGTCGCTCGAGGTCCCGATCGCCCGGCCGGATTCTCAGCCCCTCCTGCCACGCACCGACGGCCTCTCTCATATCGCCCCGCTGGAAATACGCCTCTCCCAGGAGTCGGTATACCTGCCCCTCTTTCGGATTGAGATCCCGGGCCCACCTCAAACTCTCTACAGCTCGGTCCGCTTCCCGCAGGCCGAGGAGCGCCACGCCCAGCCCCATGTGAAACCGCGGCTCCTCATTGTAGAAGTCGATCGCCGCCTGATACTCAGCGGCCGCGTCCCGAAATGCCCGTTCCTGAAGGAGGGAAGTTGCCACGTTGCCGTGCGCATGGGCCAGATTCCGGCGGACCACAGGGTGCGCCGGCGCAAGGGCCAAGGCCTTCTCAAGCTCGGCAATGGCCTCCCGATACCTCCCCTGCGCGCTTAGGTCGACCCCCCGTTGGTTATGCGTCGCAAAATCCTGCGCAGCCAGGAGCGTTGCCGCGTATATGATAACAATGGATGACAGGCTCAGGACCACCCGGTAGAGCCGCGCGACCCCCTTGCCGGAGATCCCCTGCTCGCATCGAAGAGTCGCCGTCCTCGGATGAAACGACCTGGAGCGGGAAACGGGATTCGAACCCGCGACCCCGAGCTTGGAAGGCTCGCGCTCTACCACTGAGCTATTCCCGCATCCACAGGCTCACGAGGAGACCGCAGTAGAAATAGCGCTCGCCCGCCCCCCGACAATCCTCCCCGTGGGTCAGTGCCAGCCTCCATGCCTTTCAGGTCGGTTCTCTGGTGGGGAGAGGAGGATTCGAACCCCCGAAGGCGTGCGCCAGCAGATTTACAGTCTGCCCCCGTTGGCCGCTTGGGTATCTCCCCGCACTCGACCAGGGCACCGAGTCGGAAGCATATCGGTCAGGACCCCCCCACTCTCCCTGCTCGCTCGATATCCCCGACCCGCCTGGAGCTGGCGAAGGGATTTGAACCCCCGACCCGCTGATTACAAATCAGCTGCTCTACCAACTGAGCTACGCCAGCGACAAACTCCCAGTATAGGGGTAAACTTGTCCAGAATCAAAGGATAATTTTTCGCCTCTTTGGGTCGGAACCCTGGAAAGGACATTTTCTTGGGGTTGATCTCATGCACAAGGCAATCCTCGTGCCAATATTCACTATTTTTCTTTGATTTTCGTTCCTGACATCCGCTGTCGGAGGACCTCATACATGATGACGCCGGCCGCGACACTCACATTCAACGACCCGACGCGCCCGCACATCGGGATGCTGGCGCACTCGTCACACTTCTCCCGCACCCCGGGCCGGACACCCTTGCCTTCCCCGCCTAGAACCAGGGCCACCGGTCCCCGCAAATCGAGGCTCGTGTACGACCTCGGTGCAGTAGGATCCAGGGCGTAGACCCAAAGACCCTCTGCCTTGAGCGCCTCGATCACGCGGGACACATTCTGCACGCGCCCGACCTGAAGATGCTCCAGCGCACCCGCTGCGACCTTGGCAACGGTTCCCGTGAGTCCCACCGACCGCCGCTCGGGGATCAACACGCCATGGACCCCCGCCGCCTCGGCGGTTCGAAGCACCGCACCCAGGTTGCGTGGGTCTTCCACCCCGTCCAGGATCACCACAAACGGTGGTTCGCCACGGGCGCGAGCCGCGGCGAGAATCTCCTCCGGGGCGGCGTACCGCCTCGGTGCGATCAACCCGATCACACCCTGATGCGTCCCATCCGGCACGAGCCGATCCAGGGCGCGCCTTGGCGAGACGGAGACCGGCACCCGGGCGGCCCGAGCCAGCCGGACGAGGTCCGCAAATTGACGATCGTGGCCCAACACTAGAATCCGCGAGAGCGGTCGGGTGCCTGCCCGCAGCGCTTCTCGGACCGCATGAAGGCCGTAAAGGACCTCGGAGGCCTCATCGCTTCCACCGGCTGGTGCCATCCGGCCGATCCTCAATCGTAATGCCGAACGAGGCGAGTTCCGCTCTGATCTGATCTGCCTTTGCAAAATCCTTTCGTCGGCGGGCCTCGTTGCGTTCGGCGAGCTTGTGTTCGATCTCTTCGTCGGCTAAGGTTACCGCCCCTACAGTTCCACCCTCGTATTCCCATTCCCGCCACGACGACTGAAAGAGACCCAGCACCTGACCAAAGGATCGAAAGTGTTCGCGCGTCCGCTCACCGGACCTCCTGGACAACCCGGCATCGATCAACCGGTTGAGCTCCCCGCGAAGAAGCTGGAACTGGGCAATGGCGCCCGGCGTGCTGAAGTCATCATCCATCGCCTGACCAAACCCCTCGCCTAGTCGCTCGAGCAGCGGGGGAAGCAGCCCATCCCCTGGGCCAGCCGCCCCCGAGGACTCGTCCAGCCGCTGAAACAGTCCGTAGAATCTGTCGAGCGCCCGCTTGGCCTCCCACAGGGCGTCGTCGGAAAAATCGACGGGGCTCCGATAATGGGTGGCCAGGAGAAAATACCGAAGGGCCTCGGCCGTGACGGGCACCCCGTAGGGTGATTTCTCAAAGATCTCGCGGATCGTGAAGAAATTTCCCAGGGACTTGGACATCTTTTCCTTGTTGATCTGGACAAACCCATTGTGGACCCAATACCGCACGAAGGGGGTGTCGGTCGCCGCCTCCGACTGGGCGATCTCGCACTCGTGGTGCGGGAAGATCAGGTCCTCGCCCCCCCCATGGATGTCGAAGGGGGAGCCGAGATGCTCCATCGACATCGCCGAACACTCGATGTGCCAGCCTGGGCGTCCGGGACCCCAGGGGCTTTCCCACGACGGTTCGCCCGGTTTCGCCGACTTCCAGAGGGCAAAGTCGCGCGGATCGCGCTTGCGCTCGTCCACCTCGACGCGCGCGCCCGCCAGCAGCTCGTCGAGGTTCTTGCCCGAGAGGCGCCCGTAGCGCGCGAATCGCCTCACCTCGAAAAAGACGTCGCCGTTGACGACGTAGGCGAAACCCCGGGCGACCAATCGCTCGATCAACGCGATCATCTGCGGAATATACGCCGTTGCCTTGGGCTCGACGCTGGCGGGGAGGACCCCGAGCTGCTCCATGTCCTTCTGGTACTCGGTGATATACCGCTCCGACACCTCCGCCGGGGACACCCCATCCTTCTCGGCCCGCTTGATGATCTTGTCATCCACATCGGTGAAGTTGCGGACGAAGCGGACCCGGCAGCCGGTGAACTCGAGATACCGGCGGATCACGTCAAAGACCAGCGCGGACCGGGCGTGGCCGAGATGGGAGAGATCGTACGCCGTGATCCCGCAGACGTACATCCGCACCTCCCCGGGGGTGAGCGGCTCGAAGAGCTCCTTCTGCCGGGTGAGGGTGTTATGGATCCTGAGTCCCACGCAACGCTCCTTTACGCCTCCCCGTGGCCCGCCTCCATCAACAGGACAACGGCGAGGCAGGCGATCCCTTCCCCGGATCCCAAGGGGCCCAACCCTTTGGCCGTCGTCGGCTTGATGTTGATCCGGGCCGGCTCCACATTCAGGACGTCGGCCAGGTTGGCCGCCATGCCTCTGAGATGCGGACTCAGCCGGGGGGCCTCGGCGACCACGGTCGCATCCACGTTCCCGACGCGGAAGCCCTTGGCCTCCAGCCGCCGCCAGCTCTCTGCAAGAAGGTGGAGACTCCGGACCCCCTGGTACCGCAGATCACTCGTCCCAAAGTGGTGGCCGATGTCTCCCTCGCCCGCGGCCCCCAGCACCGCATCGATGACGGCATGGGTGAGGACATCGGCGTCCGAGTGACCGTCGAGTCCCTGTTCGAACGGGATCTCGACTCCCCCGAGAATCAGTGGGCGTCCGGGGACCAGGGGATGAATGTCGTAGCCGATGCCGATCCGCATCCCGCCCCCTCCCGGCGGCTCAGGATCTGCTCCGCTCGCTCAAGATCCTCCGCGGTCGTGATTTTGATGTTCTCGGGATCGCCGGGGACCACCTTGACCTTGACCCCGAGCCGCTCGACCAGCATGGCGTCGTCCGTGCCCCGGAACCCGTCAGCCGCGGCCCGACGATACGCCTCCTGGATCAGGTCCCCGTGAAAGGCCTGCGGGGTCTGGGCGATCCAGAGGCGGTCTCGGGATGGCGTCTCCCGGACGAATCCGCTCTCTACCACCTTGACCGTCTCGACAGCCGGGACCGCCGCCACCGCGGCTCGAAAGCTCCACGCGGCCTCGACGGTCCGCCGAAGGAGATCGGACGAGACGAACGGGCGCACGGCATCATGGATCACCACCAGCCGCGCGTCCTCCGACGCCCGCTCTAGACCCCGGAACACCGACTCTTGACGCTCGGCTCCCCCGGGAACCATCTCGATAATGGGAGGAAGCGGGTAGGGGGCGAGAACGTGCTTGTGGCACCACTCCTCGGCCCCAGGCGGAACCACCAGGATCAGCGCGTCGATGAGTTTTGAGGTGGTCAGGTGGAGCAACGTCCGGGTCAGGATGGGCATCCCCCGGAGGAGGAGGAACTGTTTCGGGACATCGCCTCCCGCCCGACGGCCCAGGCCTCCCGCCGGCACGATCGCCGTCACATTCCCCATACGCTCAGCAACCCACCGTCAGGACCATCCGGGCCCGTGCCGATCGCAGACAGCGGATGGCTGCAGGCGGACGTCACGCGACTTCGGCCTCTTCCTTGAGCCGGGAAAAGATCATGCGCCCGGCCGTCGTTTGGAGCACCGAGGTCACACACACATCGACGGTCTGCCCGATGTGCCGGCGGCCACTGTCGATGACGACCATGGTTCCGTCATCCAGATAGGCCACCCCCTGGTTATACTCCTTCCCCTCCTTGAGGACGTAGACCCGAATCTCCTCCCCGGGGAGGACCACCGGTCGCAGGGCATTCGTCAGCTCGTTGATATTCAGCACCGACACCCCATAGAGTTCAGCCACCTTATTCAGGTTGAAGTCGTTGGTGACCACCTTGGCTGCTAACGCCTTGGCCATCGCCACCAGCTTTCCATCGACGTCCCGGATATCCGGGAAATCCATGTCGTGGATCCTCACCTGCACGTTGGGATTCTTCTGAATCTTCTGCAGGATGTCCAGCCCCCGTCGTCCCCGATTCCGCTTGATCGGATCCGAGGAGTCCGCGATGTGTTGGAGTTCCCGGAGGACGAACTGGGGGATGATCAGCGTCCCTTCGATAAAGCCCGTCTCGCAGATGTCGGCAATCCGGCCGTCAATGATGACCGAGGTGTCCAGGATCTTATTCCGTTCGACGCCGGGCTGCTCTTTCACCGCCCGGACCAGGTTGAGGACGCTGAGTCCCCGCCCCTTCTCCACCGCCACCGCGGTGGCAACGTAGCCCGCGGCAACCATGACGAGGAGCGCCACAGAGATCCGGACCGCCTGGGGGGAGGGTTCTAAGAATATCGCTACGCTGTCGAGGAGGAACCGGGCGAGAAGGAGTCCGATAACGAGACCAACAATACCACTGATGAGGACCCTACCCTGGACCCGTCTCAGCACCCGCTCCACCAGAAGCGCACCCAGCCCCGCAGCCAGCCCTGCGACCACACCGACGAGTGTATACGGGCTCTCGGATCCGAAGGCCGACCCCGCCGCACCCCCGACGAGACCGCAGAGGACCACAAAGAGCCCTCGGGCTATGTGTCCTGGCATCACCGTTCACCTCCCGTGAAGCCACCACCTCCCTCACCCGACTCTCATGCCGTGGCAATGGTCTTCTCGACCATCCCGTCCGCCTCCCGAGGGTCAATCCCCGCCGCGATGGCGATCTCGCTTACAATGAGCTGCCGAACGTTTTCGAGCATCTTCTTCTCACCGAAGGACAGATGCCGCTCTTTCTGGAGGACGACCAGTTTCCGGAGGACCAGTGCCATCTCGTACAGGGATCCCGACTTGATCCGCTCCGAGTTATCCTTGAACCGTCGGTTCCAGTTGGGGGAGATTTCGACGTCCTTCCGCCGGAGGATCTCCATGACCCTGGGAATCTCCGAAGGACCGATCACCTCGCGGAGGCCGACCCGCGTGGCATTGTGGGTGGGGATCATGATGGTGGTGGTGGTATCGTTGCCTAAGACCCGTAAGATATAAAACGACTGCCGACAGCCTGAGACCACCTTCTCCTCGATGGCCTCGATCAGGGCCACACCGTGGGCAGGATATACCACCTTCTTCCCGACACGGAACATATGCGGCATCGTGATTCTCTCAAGCTCTAGCATACTAGAAATCTTGCGATCAGTCAAAATCTTCTTTGGGCATCACGGGAAGAGCACATGCATCATGGCGTCCACCGTGCGCAGGCCGATAGCTTCTATTTCTGCCTCGCGCGGTCTCCCCTCGTTCGTCTCGGGGAGGATGCACCGCGCAAAGCCGAGTTGCCGGGCCTCGTGGAGTCTTTGGGCGGCGTGCCGAACCGCCCGGATCTCTCCGGTCAATCCGACCTCTCCAAAGCAGACCATGCGAGGGTCCAGGGGAGCGTTGCGGAGGCTGCTGGCCACCGCGGCTACGATCCCCAGGTCCGCCGCCGGCTCGGTGATCCGTACCCCGCCTGCGACATTGACGAAGACATCACAGGTGGACAGGGGCATCCCCACTCGTTTCTCCAGGACCGCCAACAGAATTGCCACCCGGTTGAGATCCGCCCCCGTCACCACCCGGCGCGGGAAGCTCGCATGGGTCGGGGCTACCAGGGCCTGAATCTCCACCAGCAGCGGGCGAGTCCCCTCCATGGTCACGACGACCGCCGAGCCGGTGACCCCGGCAGACCGCTCCGCCAAGAAGATCCGGGAGGGGTTGTCCACCTCCTTGAGTCCCGCCTCGGTCATCTCGAAGATGCCGATCTCGTGGGTGGAACCGAACCGGTTCTTGGTGACCCGGAGGATCCGATACGCGTGTTGCTGCTCTCCTTCAAAATAGATCACGGTATCGACGATGTGCTCCAAGGCCTTGGGGCCTGCGAAGGATCCCTCCTTGGTCACGTGGCCGATGAGGCACGTGCTGATCCCCCGCTCTTTGCTCAGGGTGAGGAGGCGGCTTGCCACCTCGCGGACCTGGCTGATGCTTCCCGGAGGTGACTCGAGCGCTCCCGCAGAGGTCGTCTGGATGGAATCCAGGATCAAGAGATCCGGCCTGATGCGCTCCCCATGGTCGATGATCGCCTCCAGGAGCGTCTCGGCGGCGAGATACAGATGGGGGGACATGGCGCCGATCCGCTCCGCACGGACGCGGATCTGCTCGGTCGACTCCTCCCCCGAAACGTAGAGGGCCTTGCGGCCCTGGCTGGCGAGGCGTGCCGCGACCTGGAGCAGCAACGTCGACTTGCCGATACCGGGGTCACCACCGATGAGGACCACCGAGCCGGGGACCACTCCCCCGCCCAACGTTCGGTCCACCTCCGGGAAGCCGGTGGGGATCCGGGCGAGCGCGGGTCCTTCGACCTCGGTGACCGGCACAGGAGCGGCCGACGGACCCCGGACTCCCGCGCCCCGCCCTCCGCCGGCAGTCGGGCGCTCCTCCACCAGGCTCCCCCAGTTCCCGCACTCCGGACAGCGCCCCATCCATCGGGGAGCCTGATACCCGCACTGCTGACACTCGAAATGGGTCTTGATCCTCGCCATATCGGTCTGTGAGTGGCGACCCACCCGCGTATCGTTAGTCGCACCTCGTGGAAGTCCCAGGGGAGGGCGAATGACTCAGCTAACGGGCAGGATCAAAGGGAGGGGTCCGGGTCTTGTCTGCATTCTCGAAGCGCATGTATTCCCGCCGGAAGATGAGCGGAACCGTGTCGGTGGGCCCGTTCCGCTGTTTCGCGACAATGAGCTCCGCCTCATAATTCTCCTCAGCCTCGGGACTCTTGAGAGCCTTGTAGTAGCCCGGCCGGTAGATGAAGGCCACCAGGTCTGCATCCTGTTCAATGGCTCCTGACTCGCGCAGATCAGCCAGCTGTGGTTTCTTATCTTCTCGGGCTTCGACAGCCCGAGAAAGCTGCGACAGGGCCACAATGGGAATCGCGAGCTCCTTCGCCAACGACTTGAGGGACCGGCAGATCTCGGTCATTTCCTGCTGCCGACTCTCGTATCGCCCTCCCGCCTTGAGCAGCTGCAGATAGTCGATGACCAGGAGACCCGTGGCGTGCTCGGCCTTGACCCGGCGGGCCTTGGCTCGCAACTCCAGGACATTCATGCTGGGCGTATCGTCAATATGAATGGGAGCCTCCGAGAGCCGCCCCGCGGCGGTGGTCAGCTTTGGCCAATCTCGGTCGCCGAGGCGGCCGGTCCGGAGGCGATAGGCCTCGACCCTCGCCTCGGAACAGAGCATGCGCTGCACCACGTTACTCATGGACATCTCGAGGCTGAAGATTCCGGTCGGAACCCTCTCCTCCATGGCGGCGTGCATCGCCATACTCAGCGCGAAACTGGTCTTCCCCATGGAGGGCCGCCCCGCAATGATGATCAGGTCTGAATGCTGGAAACCCCCGGTCAGATCATCGAGGAGTGTAAACCCTGTCGGGACTCCGGTGACATGGCCTTTCCGGCTGTACAGTCGCTCGATATCCTCGAAGGTGGACTTGAGGAGAGACTTGATGGGCCGGAACGAGGGGCGGATCCGATCCTTGGAGACGTCAAAGACTACGGTTTCTGCCCGGTCCAGCACCGTCTCCGTCGGCTCCGCCTCTTCGTAGCAGGAGGAGATGATCGACGTGCACGTACCGATCAGCGCACGGAGGAGGGCCTTTCCCCTCACAATCGATGCGTGATACAGAACGTTGGCAGCCGTCGGAACCGCCTCGGCCAACGAGGCGAGATATTGACTGCCGCCCATCGGCTCAAGGGCCTGACGGCGCGTCAGTTCATTGGCGAGGGTGATGAGGTCGACCGGCTCGCTCCGCTCGAAAAGCTCCTGGCAGGCGGCGAAGATCCTCTGGTGGGCCTCCCGGTAGAAATGCTCCGGGCGAAGGATCTCAAATGCCTTGACCAGTGCATCCCGATCCAGGAGGATCGCCCCGAGAACGGCAGCCTCCGCCTCGACGTTCTGAGGTGGGACCTTCTCAAAGGTGGTCTTTGGAGAACGTTGAGCCACGCTGGCGGCCCCTCTAGAAGACCACCGAACCCGACTCACTCACGACCTGAACCTGGATCTCGGCCACGGTGTCTCGGTGGAGTCGTACAGGCACGGCATACCTCCCCACGGCTTTGATCGGTTCCTCCAACACGATCTTCTTGCGGTCAAGACGGATCCCCTGCTCGGCGAGCGCCTCGGCAATATCGCTACTGGTCACGGACCCGAAGAGACGCTCCTGATCCCCCGCCGCCCGGGCGAAGGTCAGGATGAGACCCCGGAGCCTTTCCGCGACGCTGTCGGCCTCCTGCTTGAGCCGCTCCTCCCGCTGTCCCCCCTGAACCTTGAGCTGTTGCAGGGAGCGGAGGTGCGACGCGGTCGCCTCCACGGCGAGGTTCCTCGGGATGAGATAGTTCCGGGCATAGCCCTTGGCCACATCCACCTGGTCTCCCACCTGACCCAGATGGGGAACCGCTTGAGTCAGGATCACCTTCATGGGTATCCCCCTAACTGATATCGGCCACGAACGGGAGCAGGGCGATGTTGCGGGCGCGCTTGACGGCCACCGTGAGCTGCCGCTGGTGGGGGGCGCAGGTGCCCGAGATCCGCCGCGGTAGGATCCTCCCGCGCTCCGTCACGAAGCTCCGGAGACGTCGGACATCCTTGTAGTCGACCTGCTCCACCTTGTCCACGCAGAACTTGCAGACCTTCTGCCGACGATAACTCTTCCGTCGCTTGACCACCGTCATTGGTCTCTCCCCATGTTCGGCCCGCTGGTGGACTCACGCAGGAGTCAGAAAGGAGGCTCGTCCTCTGCAGGGGCCGGCGTCGCCTCTTCCTCCGGGCCTTTGCGGCCCCCGAGGAACTGGACGCGGTCCGCCACCACTTCGTGCTTCGACCGCTTCTGCCCTTCGGGCGTCTCCCACGAGCGCTGGGTCAGACGTCCCTCGATCAAGGCCGCTCTCCCTTTTTTCAAGTACTCTTTGCACGTCTCGGCTTGCTTCCCCCAGGAGACGATGGTGATGTAGCACACCTCATCCCGACGCTCTCCCGCCTGCGTGGTATAACTCCGATTGACGGCCAGATCAAAGCTGCAGACCGGTGCCCCGCTCGGCGTGTAGCGGAGCTCCGGGTCTCGGGTCAGATTTCCGACAAGGATGACCCTGTTGAAGTTCGCCATGCCTTACGATCCCTCCCGTTCCGCCTCACTGGCTGCGGCTCCCGTGGCTGCCTTCCCACGTGCGGCTCGCTCGACCCTGACCGCCAGATACCGGAGAACGGTCTCGGCGAATTTGAGGTGCCGGTCCACGGCCTGGGGAAAGGTGGGCTTGCTCTTGACCCGGAAGAGGACGTAGGAGCCCTCCCGCTTTTTCTTGATCTCGTACGCCAGGCGACGTCTCCCCCACTTCTGGACCTCGAGCAGCTCAGCCCGTTCCCGGTCGAGGAATCCCCGAAACGACTCCGCCTGGGCCTCGAGCGCCTCCTCCGTCAATCCCCCCTCGTAGATGACGATCACTTCGTACTCTGGCACCCGTCCACCTCCTCCGTGGATTCGGCAGGCTCACCACCTGCCCTGCACTGCTCCCAGACGTTAAACCGATTCATGGCCGATGCCACACCCCGCTCGACAATCTCCTCGGCGGCGTCGGCTGCGCGGCTGATGAGGTCGGGGAGGAGGCGAGCCTCGGCTTCATCAAAGGGGTTCAGGACGAATGTTACCTCGTCCCCTGTGTCCGGTCGGCCGATGCCTACGCGCACCCGGGGGAAGCCCACCGTCTCGATGGCCTCCTGGATGAAACGGACCCCGCGGTGCCCGCCGTGTCCTCCCTTGGCCACGACCTTGATCCGCCCAAAGGCGAGATCGAGATCGTCGTGAATCACCACGAGCCTCTCTGGAGGGACCGACGTCCCTTCCAGCCACGCCTTGACCGGCCTGCCGCTCTCATTCATGAAGGAGAGGGGCTTGATGAGGGCGATCGTTTTATCTCGCCGCGTCTCCTCCGCGTACAGACTCTCCCAATGGCGACGGGTCATCGGTCGGTTCCACCGCCGCGCCAGCTCGTCCAGGACCACAAAGCCCACGTTGTGACGGCTTCGAGCGTATTCGGGTCCCGGGTTTCCCAGGCCGACGATGAGCCACAATGCCTACCTTCACTCCTTCCCGGGCCGTGCCTTGGCTGACGGCTTCCTTGGAGCCTCCGCCGCGGCACCGGGCTTGGCAGCCTCCTTGGCCGCCCCGGGCCTGGCACTCTCCTTGGCTGCACCGGGCTTGGCGGTCTCCTTGGCCGCTCCCTCCTTTGGTGGGGCTTCGGCAGCCTCGGGGGGTGCGACCTCCACAGCCGCGGGCACGGCGACCTCCTCCACCGGCGCTGCCGCCACCGCCACCACCACCTGCTCTCTGTCGGTCAAGAGCTCGACCCCACCCGGGATCGCCAGGTCTTTGACATGAACGACGTCTCCTATATTCAGCGTAGAGATATCGAGCTGGATCCCGTCGGGGATGGCGCGGGGCAGACACTTCACCTTGAGCTCCCGCAGGATCTGCTCGACGATCCCCCCTTCCTCCTTGACCCCTCTCGCCACGCCCACGAGCTCCACCGGCACCTCAACCTCAATCGGCCGCTCCATAGAGATCGCCAGGAAATCCGCGTGAAGCACGATTCCGGTCACAGGGTCGACCTGCACCCCCTTCACCATCGCCTTTCGGGTGACCTCCTCTGTATCCACGATCGTGAGGTTGAGGATGACGTTCTCGCCCGCTTCCGTCCTGAGGGCCTTCAGCAGACTCTTCGGATCTGCCGCGACGGGGATCGGCGCTCCCTCCCCGTACACGATGGCAGGGATCCGGCCCCCCTGACGGAGCTTGCGCGCGACGCTCTTTCCCGTGCCGGTCCGTCGTTCGACCTTGAGATCGACGAATTCCATTGAAATCCCCCAGGCTTACGCAGTGCTGAGGACTGAGTGCTGAGCAATGAGCGAATTCCCGATCCCCCAGGTCCTCCTGCGCTCCACCGCAGACCCCAAATTCGCCAACGGGCTATGAGAAACCAATTCTTCACTCATACCTCATACCTCATGGCTCGTCGCTCTGCACTTAGACGAAGAGGGAGCTGACCGAGGTCTCCCGATGGATCCGGTCGATGGCCTCGCCCAACAGGGGGGCTACCGAGAGGACGGTCAGCTTCTTGGACGAGCGCCGCTCATCCAGGGGGATCGTATTCGCCACCACCACCTCTTCGATGGGCGAGTTCTCGATGCGCTCAATGGCCGGTCCCGACAGGACCGGGTGGGTGCAACTCGCGAAGATCCGGCGGGCCCCCTCCTCCCGAAGGGCCGTCACGGCCTGCGTGATGGTTCCCGCCGTATCGATGATATCGTCCACGATGATGACATCCTGATCCTTCACCTCTCCCACAATGCGCATCACCTTGGCCTCATTGGGGCCCTCCCGCCGCTTGTCGATAAAAGCCAGTGGGGCCCCCAACCGTTTCGCAAAGGCCCTCGCCCGCTCCACGCCACCGGCATCGGGGGCCACCACCACCCCGTGCCAGCCCCGCTCCTGGAAATAGCGGAGAAGCACCGGGGCCGCAAAGAGATGATCCACCGGAATGTTGAAAAAACCCTGGATCTGCCCCGCGTGGAGATCCATGGTGAGGACCCGATTGGCCCCCGACACGGCGATGAGGTCGGCCACCAGCTTGGACGAGATAGGGACCCGGGGCTGGACCTTGCGATCCTGCCTGGCATATCCGTAGTAGGGAATCACGGCCGTGATGCGGTGAGCAGAGGCGCGGCGCAGGGCATCGATCATGATGAGCAGCTCCATCAGGTGGTGATTCACGGGAGGGGAGGTGGGCTGGATCACAAAGACATCGGCGCCCCGCACATTCTCAGAGATCTGGACGAAGACCTCTCCATCAGAGAACTGAGACACCTCGGCCAGACCGGGGGAGACACCCAGATACTCGGCGATCTCCTGTGCCAACTGCCGGTTGGCATTGCCAGAGAAGAGGAGTAGTCGCGTCACGCTGCCCTCCTTCTGCTCCATGGCTGCGGGGCCAGGATTCGAACCTGGACAGCCAGATCCAAAGTCTGGCGGCCTACCATTAGCCGACCCCGCACCTCGACCCGATCACCCGGACCTCGCGTCGAAAAAATTGGGGGATGAGCTGTGATGGCTGCGACACGCTCATCCCCTCCCCCTCTTCAGCAGGAGGATCGTTCCGGCCCCATCTCGCCGATCCCCCCAGGAGCCAGCGGGGGATGAGACAGGGTCTGGACGACAAAGACTGTGTACCCCTCTTCCCTGAGACGGCCCGCCCACCCCTCTGCTTCCTCGCGGGTATGCGTCCGACCGAAGACCGCCGAGCCACTGCCCGTCATGAGGGCCGGCCGGGCACCCCAGGCCTCCAGAGACACCTTCAGCTGCTTGACAACAGGGTAGCGGCGGAAGACGACTTCTTCGAGACGATTCCAGGACACAGCAACGACAGGTTCGTAATTCCCCTGCTCCGCCTCCGTCCTTACCCTAATGCTTTTGTCCTCGCCTGTCAATTCCAAATTGGTGTACGCCCACGCGGTCGAAACCGGGAAACCGGGAAAGATGATCAGCAGCCAGGAGCGGGGAAAGGTAGGCAGGGGACGGATCTGTTCGCCGCGGCCGGATGCCCACGCGGTAGGGCCTTCGAAAAACAGGGGGACATCCGACCCCAGATGGGCGCCCAACTCCTGGAGGGCCTGGGACGTGAGGCCGGTCCCGAAGAGGCGATTGAGTCCCCACAGCGTGGCGGCGGCGTCGCTCGACCCTCCCCCGAGCCCCGCTCCGAGGGGGATGCGCTTCGTGATTTCAATGCGGACGCCAGGGGGGGTGCCGGTGGTCTTGAAGAACAGGGCCGCGGCCCGGTGCGCCAGATTCTCCTCTCCCCCCGGGCAGACAAGCCCGCCCGTCTCCACGACGATCCCCGCGCCCTCGGCAAACCGGATCTCGTCGCAGAGGTCCACGTGCTGCAGCAGGGTCTGGACCTCGTGATACCCGTCGGCCCGCTTCCGCAGCACCTCCAGAAAGAGATTGACCTTGGCAGGCGCCCAGAGGGTGAGATCCATCAGCGGCTCAGCAGCCCCCGCTCTGTGCCGGGCCGGCCGGGGGAGATGGAAAAAATTGATCGGCGAGGATCGGATTGACGTCTATCGCCTCGTAGGTCAGCGTCACGCGCACAGGCCTGCGGGCCTGCGTGACCGCAATGCGCATCGGCACAGCGATCCCATCGACATCGCGGATCTCTGTGAAATCGAAAGAGAGGCCGCGTCGCCCCGCCCAGATTTCTCCGCCCAGGAGTGTCCCGGAGAGGTCCAGGTAGAGACGCTGCACCGAATCGGAATCTTCCTCTTCGAGGAGATACACCCGCCGCCCGGGCAGGTACGACGCGAAGACGGAGGGCCCGACGCGCCGTGGGGAGAGACCGGCGAGAAGCCGCACAAGAGTGGCGGGAGAGACGCGAAGCCCGAGGAGACGCTCGAGCAGCTCACATCCGTCCGGGGACCCACCGGGCTCCGACGCGCCGTGGACCACCACGCGATTTCCATCCGAAGCGACGATCAGGACCGGCAGCCCGAAGGCATTCAAGGTCTCCAGGCGGAATCGACCATCGCTCTTCAGGGCCAAGGCCTCCCGAAACCTTCGCGTCTCCTCGCTCACGGCGATCTCGACCGCCGCGATGCCTCGCAGGGACCGGATCTGCTCCTGGCGGACCTGCAGCCGGGCGACCAGCGCGTCGCGCGTCTCGTGCGGGACCGGCTGACCGGCCTCTCTGGGGGGTGGGAGGCTCGCGCATCCGGCCAGGAAGCTCACGGCCAAGAGTGCACATCCCATCCACCCCCGCCCCGCGGGGATCATGGCTTGCCGTGCAGCAGCAGGCCGCGGGCCTGCTCGAGCTTCTCCTTCACCTTTGCATTGGTGGCGTCGAGCTTCAGCGACTGCTCCCACTGGTCGACCGCCTGCGCCATCATCCCCTTGTGAAAGAAGACGTCGCCCAGGTGCTCCCGGATCGTGGCGTCATCCTTCTGGACCAGCGTGACCGCCCGCTCGAGCTCGCGCAGGGCCTCGTCGAGTCGCCCGAGCCTGTAGTACGCCCACCCCAGGCTATCGACAAAGGCTCCGTTATTCGGTTCGAGTTCGAGGGCCTTCTTGATCAAGGTCACCGACTCCTCCAGATGGATCCCCTCCTCGGCGAACATATACCCGAGATAGTTGTACGCATCGGCATGCTTGGGGTCCATTTTCAGGGTCCGGCGGAAGGCCTGTTCCGCCCTATCGAACTGGCGGTTCCGCTCGTAGGCTGCCCCGAGCTGGTAATAGTAGTTGACGCTATTCGGGTTCAGCAGCACCGCCTCCTCTATCGCCTTGGTCGCCTGGGCGTACTCCTTGCGACGCAGATGCGTCACGCCGACGAGGTAGTGGGTGTTCCCGTCCTGCGGCTTCAGCCGCGCCGCCTCCTGAAAGGCAGCGAGGGCTTCATCCAACCGATCGAGGTGCCCGAAGACAAATCCTTTGTGGATCAGGACATCACCGTACTGCTCCCCGCGGGGGGGGATCTTCGTGAGCTCGGCGAGGGCCTGGTCATACCGCTGCTGTCCCTCGAGACAGATCGCCAGGTAGAAGCGCGCCTCCTGGTTGTCCCGGTCGAGCTTGAGCACCTCCTCGAGGGCCTTCTGGGCATCCTCGTACCTTCGCATCTCGATCAACACCAGGCCGATCCGATTTCGGAGGGCGAGATCCTCGGGGTAGTTGGCAGCAAGCCGTTGAAACTCTGCCAGGGCCCCGGCCAGATCCCCGGTCCTCAGATACGTCTCGGCGAGGCGCTCGAGGAATTGTCGGTCGCTGGGGTCCTCCTGCAAGGCGCTTCGGTAGACGGCGCGCGCCGACTCCCATCGCTTCAGCCGCTCGTACGTCAGGCCGAGAAGGAGGCTGGCCTGGTCCAGGCCCGGCCTGAGTCTCAGCACTTCTTCCAGCTGTACGATGGCCTCATCGACCTGCTTGGTCTCCAGCAGGGCCCGGGCCAGGTTGTACCTGGCCTGGTACAGGGTCGGGTCGAGGGCGATCGCTTTGCGATACGCCTCTGCGGCCTCCGCGTACTTCGTCGTCCTCGCGAAGAGATTCCCCAGCCGCAGGTACACATCCGCCCGATCCGGCTGAAGACCGAGCGCCTCGCGATAGAATCGCTCGGCCATCCGGGCGTTTCGGATGCTCTCGTAGGCCGTGGCCAGCAACAGAAGGCCTTCCACATTCTCCGGGTGGCTGGCGACGATCGCTTCGGCGAGGCGGATCGCCTCCTGAACCATCCCGCGCCGCATGTACAGCTCCGCAATGCTCATCCGGATGGCCACCGAGCCCGGATCGAAGGCCAAGGCTTCCTCGTAATGTCGGAGGGCGGTGCCCAGATCCCCCCGGTCCTCCGCCAGACTCCCCAGCAGGAAGTAGTAGTAGGCGGCGCTCTCCTCCGTCAGGTTCCTGGCGGACCCCGGGGGCGGTGCCTCGACCGATGGGTCTGGCTTGGGCTTGGGTGGCGGGAAGGCGACCGTGGAGGGAGACCGGGCAACAGACGAACACCCCTGCCCCAGGATGAAGACCAACCCTGCCATCACGGTGGCCCACCGATTCTTGTTCATGAATCCTCTGTTAATCTTGGGTCCCTCGACGCGAAGAATCCTCGCGCTGCAGATACTGTGCCAGGCGCTGCCACAGCCCCTCTTCCCCTTCTCCGGTCACCGCGGAAAAAAGCAAGACCTCTTTCGGGTTGTGGATCCCCAGGGCCGCCGCCGTGATCTCGCGACTCCGACGCCAGGCGCCCCGGTCTATCTTGTCTACCTTCGTCAAGACGACCAGTTGCGGAATCCGGGCTGCCTGCAGCCACGCCCCCATCTCCTGATCGAGAGGGGTGGGGGGATGACGGGCATCCACGATGACCACCACGGCCCGAAGGCGCTCTCGGCCCCGGAGGTATCCCTCGACCATGGGTCTCCAGGCACGCCGGATTCGCTCAGAGACCTTGGCGTACCCATACCCGGGGAAATCGACGAAATAGAACGCGTCGTTGACCCGGTAAAAGTTGATCGTCTGCGTCCGCCCCGGAGTCCGCGAGACCCGGGCCAACCCTCGCCGGCCCAAGAGCCGGTTGAGCAACGAGGACTTCCCGACGTTCGAGCGACCGACAAAGGCGATCTCCGGCCGCCGGTCACCCGGAAAGCCGCTCGGACCCGTCGCGCTGCCTGCAAACTCTGCAGAAGTAACCTTCATCTCCCAGACGGTAAGATGGTTTCAAGATATCAGATGGAAAGAGGCAGGGCAAGGAGGAAAGGGTGTTTCCCTTGACTCCTGCAGCCAACCTATGGTAGCTGCGGGACACGGCAGGCAGGCGGGAGTGCGCGGCGCACGGCTTTTGGCCCCCCGACTTACGAAGGCGTTGCGCAACGCCCGGGATTATCGCCGGCGGAGGGGGGAGGGATGGCGACCATCGTCGTCCTGCGGGGGGATGGCATCGGCCCGGAAGTGGTCGAGGAGGGCCTGAAGGTTCTCAAGGCCGCCGCCCGAAGATACGGCATCGCGCTGGAATTCAAGGAGGCGCTTCTCGGCGGGGTGGCCATCGATGCGACCGGCGATCCGCTGCCCGAAGAGACCCTTCGCCGGTGTCGGGAGGCGGACGCCATCTTGCTCGGGGCGGTGGGGGGACCCAAGTGGGATACCCTCCCCGGTGACAGGCGGCCAGAGCGAGGGCTCCTGCGACTCCGGCAGGGCCTCGAGCTGTATGCCAACCTCCGCCCGGTGCGGGTCTTTCCTCCCCTGCTGGACGTCTCTCCCCTCAAGCGGGACGTGATCGACGGGGCCGATTTCATGATCTTTCGGGAACTCACCGGTGGCCTCTATTACGGAACCCCTCGAGGGATCGAGCAACGCGGGGAGGAAGAGACGGGGATAGATACCCTCATCTACACCACGTCCGAAATCGCCCGCATCGCGCGCCTCGCCTTTCAGGCGGCATCCAGACGCCGGAAAAAGCTCACCTCGGTGGACAAGGCCAATGTGCTGATGAGCTCCCAGCTCTGGCGACGCGTAGTCGTGCGGGTCGCACAGGATTTCCCCGGCGTCACCCTCGAGCACATCTTGGTGGATAACTGCGCGATGCAGATCATCCGTAACCCGCGCCAGTTCGACGTGATCGTCACCGAGAACATGTTCGGGGACATCCTGTCGGATGAGGCAGCGGTCATCGCCGGCTCGATCGGGCTCCTCCCGTCCGCCAGCCTGGGAGCGAGAGGGGGCCTCTACGAACCCGTCCACGGGACCGCACCCGACATCGTCGGAACAGGACAGGCCAACCCTATCGGAACGATCCTCTCTGTGGCCCTGCTCATGCGTTACTCCCTCAAGCAGGAGGAGGCAGCGACCGCCATCGAGACGGCGGTCGAGCGGGTGCTGGCCCAGGGGTATCGGACCGCCGACGTCGAGCAACCGGGGACTCAGGTTGTCGGCACCCGACAGATGGGAGATCTGATCGCTCAAGCGGTGGACACGGCCTAATCAGCAACCGCCAACCGGTTATCAATCGTCGGCTCGAATCTGCTCACTCTGGCGGTGAATGCTTGCTGACGGCTGACGGCTCGACTGAGCGGTTCGACGTTGCTCAGACTTCGGCTGAGCTCAGTCGAATGCCCCGCCCTGAGTGTGTCGAAGGGCTCGCCGAAGTCAGGAGGCTGCTGACTGCTCTCACCGCGGAGGGAGCGCCATGAAGTCGTACCGGGAAGAGCTCTGGTTCGAGACCAAGACCCGACGGGCGTATATCAACATCACTCCCCAGGTAGCCGCCGCCGTGAAAAAGAGCGGCATCCGCGAGGGGTTCTGCCTGGTGAACGCCATGCACATCACCGCGAGCGTCTACATCAATGATGATGAATCAGGCCTCATCCAGGACTACGACGACTTTCTCGAGCGACTCGCCCCTCACGAGCCGGTGGCCCAGTACCGTCACAACCGGACCGGCGAGGACAATGGCGATGCCCACCTGAAACGGCAGATCATGGGCCGCGAGGTGGTGGCGGCGGTGACGGACGGGAAGCTAGACTTTGGGCCCTGGGAGCAGGTCTTCTACGGTGAGTTCGACGGCCGGCGGCGGAAGCGGGTCCTGATCAAGATCATCGGCGAGTAACCCTGCCGGGGGGGGGTCGCCTGTTGCGGCCGACGATGCCAGCGTCTAGACTAGAGTGCGAAGTCTCCCCCAGGGTCCGCGGTTCGATTCATCGGAGGTGAGGCACAGTGCCGGACAAGGCCCCCGGCGAAGCAAAGGAACCGAGCTTTCGCGTCACGGACCGGCGGCGGGTGGGTGCCGAGGGCCCTCGAGAGACCGCCCGCACAGACGAGGCGCACTCAGAGACGAGGCCGGATCCTCCGTCCCCGGAGGCTGAAGCCTCGCCCCCCGAAGACCTTGCCCTCCCGGACCTGGTCCGCCTCTTCGTCGCAGAGCTGCAGATGCGGGCGTTGATAGATATGGGGCTGGTCCCCCATCCGGCCACGCGTCTCGTCGCAAGAGACTTGCCCCAAGCCCGGCTGGCCATCAACTGCGTGGCGGCCCTGATCGAACACCTCAGCCCCTTGGCGCCGCCGGCAGAGCGCGATGCCCTCCAGCAGATGGTCACTGAGCTCCGGTTGCACTTTGTCCGGCAAAGTGGCGCGTAGCCCACCGGCGGAAACCCGAATCCTCGCGACCGAGCCCAAGGGGTTCATCGAAGGAAGGGGGCGATGCCCCGTCAGGGATGGGCCTGAAAGGTCACCAGCCGCCAGTAGGACTCGGCCGACGACTTGGTGTGCTGGCTATTGATCTGAAATCGGATTCCGGTGACCTTGTCGGGGTCACCGCCAAAGAGATTCTTGTAGTCCTCGACGACATTTCTCGTCTCGGTTATCCACTTTCCCCGCTCCCGCTTCCCGGACCGGACCACCACCGCCTTGATGCGCAGCGAGGGATACAGCGGTAGAGAGAGAGACTGTGCTACGGTTCCGGCTGGCGCCGTGCTGTCCCAGACATAGGCGATGACGTCGGTCCGCAAAAAATCGGGGGAAAACATCACGAAGAGCTGGGCGGCCTGATCGTCCGTGCTGCTCTTACGCAGATCACCCCGCCTCGGCAGCTCAGTGACCTTCCACTCCCACATAACGAGGGGGGTCCGTTTCACGTCGATGTCGACCTCTTTCTGAATGGCGAAGGAGGCGGAATGGCTCCGAAGCCTGAGGGCGCGGCCGCCGCCGTCCTTGACGACGGCCAGGTCTGCTGTTCCCTCCCTTGTCGATAGCTTCCATCCCGGGGGGACGCCTTCCTTTTCCCTCTCCATGCTGAAATCGACAACGAGCAGCTTTAGGGGCTCGGGCGCCCCTCCGGAAATGAGACAGAGGCCCAGGATTATTACGAATCCGGTGGACCAGCCCACATTTCGTGATACGCCGTGAACACGTTGCCTCATGGCTCCCCGGGCAATCTGCTGTGACAAGGAAAGATAGAATCAATGTCATGGGGTTGCAAATTGCATGCCGGGACCTCAACCCTCATTGCTCCATTTGACAGCCAGAGAGTCCCGCACCCGGAGGGCTTTCATTGGCGGGGGGTGAGCGTCGGAAGGCAGGAGTGCTACGGACGGGGGTTCAAAGGGTGAATGATGGGGGGAGGACGTCTCATGGGGCGGCCTTGAAGGTCACAGATCTCCAGAAGGACTCCGCCTGCGATTTGGTGTGCTGGCTATTGATCTGAATCCGAACCCCCACCACCTTCTCGGCCTCTTCGCCAAAGAGTCGCTTGTAGTCCTCGCGCACGTTCCGCGTCTCGGTGATCCACGCCCCTTTGTTCGTCTCTCCGGATCGGACCACCACCGCTTTCACGCTTCGAAGCGCCGGGGAGGGGGCGTCGGCCATGGTCCCCGCAGGGGCGGTGCTGTCCCAGATATAGGTAATGAACCGTCGCCAGGAGAAGGCAAGCACGAGTTGGGCAGCCTGGTCGTCGGTGGAACTCGCAAAGAAATTCCCCCCCTTCGGCAGCTCAGCAACCTTCCACTGCCACGCGAGAATGGGGGTCTGCCTGAGGTCAATGTCAACCGCCTTCTGAATCGCAAAAGAGGAGGACGCACTCCGGAGCCGGAGCACCTGGCCGACGGCGTCACTGACGAGGCCCAGATCCGCCTTTCCCTCATTCTCGGACAGCTCCCAACCCTGGGGAACCGTGTCCTTTTCCCGGCTGAAGTCCACGACGATTACTTCCTGGGCCCCGAGCCCCCATCCGGGGACGAGGCAGAGGGCCGGACCCAACACCCCCGCGGCCAACGCTGCACCCATGCCCCATCGCTTCGCGCCGTTTCGCATAGGCATCCCACGCCCCCTTTTATCCTCTAAGACGTAAATGACGCCGGATTGTTGCAGACTATGTACATCCGGTCAATGGGAAATCTCATGAGCAGGCCCTGTCCCCTCAGGGCTCGACTTTCACGCCCCTCCAGAAGGCGACATAGCCTGCGATGTGCTTAGCAGCATCCTTGGCAGTGGGGTAATACCACGCGGCGTCCTTATTGACCCGACCCTCCACCACGACGTCGTAGTAACTCGCCACGCCTTTCCACGAGCACGTGGTGTGTGTGTTGCTCTCCTGAAAGTATGTCCGGTTGATCGACTCCGGTGGAAAGTAGTAGTTGCCTTCCACCAGCTCGCAGCGACCACTCTCGGCCAAGAGAACTCCACTCCAGATGGCTTTGGGCATCGCTTCCTCCCTTTTGGGTAAAGCCTTGGCTTCGCGTTCCTGAGGCGACAAGACCCGGCACGCCCCTTGCACCTCGGCGGATCATCACGCTGGAGGAAGACCATGCACAGAAATCACGTCGCGGCGGCCTCAGTTGCTCTGCTGTTCCTGTTCCTGGCTCTCGGATGTGGTGAAGGCCAAAACCCCATTCAGCAATACGGGAAAGAAGTCATCGATGCGAAGGGACGCGTTGAAAGGGTGCGGGCTCAGGCAGACATGAAGGCCCTCGAGACAGCGATCCAGCAGTATTACGTAGACAATGGCCGCTTCCCGGCAAGCTTGACCGAACTGCCCCTCGTCCAGAACCAAAGAATCGACGTCAGTCTGTACGCCTATGACCCTGGGACGGGGAGTATTCAGCTCCGATAGCCACCCCGGAGCGGCGCCCAGTCTTGACTGCTGAGTGGTCGGTGCTCAGTCCTCATCGCTCAGTCCTCAGTGCTCTGCACAGGTACGGTCGGGAAAAGCCGCGGCATCTCTTGAATGCGGCTCCACCCCTCGCCCGGCATGACCGCCTCGACCTGGATATCGTCAAAATAGCTGTCGAGCACCGCGGCCCGCTCCATGGCGAGCGGTGGTGAACAGTAGTCCTCCTCCTCCCAGAGGGCGAGCCCTTCGGCACCCACCCGCGCGCCAGTGAGACCCGCGCTCAGCGCTTGCCCGAACGGCCGCAGCCCCTCAAAGGCCCGCTCCACCAGCAGCTTCTCCAGCTCTCTGAGCCGCTCTTGCCTCGGTTTCGCCCGCACTAAATAATACGCCATCCTCTCACCAGCTCGTCTTTGCCACCCCATACTGTCATTCAGGAGACGTGTGACCGAATCCATCATCCAAGCGGAGTGTTGGACGGCTCATGGGAAATGCTCCTCTCGTGAGCACGGCCGTGGGGCGCACGCTCCAGATTGACCGCAGATACGAGTGCCCCCCTTCTAGCCAACGGGGGAGAACACTGTCAAGCGAAAAGTACCCTCTCCCGGATACCCTCTTTCGGGCAGGAAGGTCTCGAAGGTGGGGGGTGTGTGAACTGGGTGAGAAATGTTGGAAGGCACTAGAACGAAGACAGAGACGGGCCGAGGCTCCCTTGCGACCCCTCCATCTCTCGCTTGGTACGGTTCAGCCCTTCGAGAACCTCTTCGAGGGGCCGTCTCCAGTCCGCAACCGAATGCGACCCGGGGTCAGTAATCAGCCTGTCGAGTTCCCCGTCCCTGCCGAACAGAGACTGAAGTTGGAGCAGGAGATCCTGCGGCACAAGATCCGGCGCGCTGGCGGCGCGGAAGAGTTTCGAATGCGCCTCGGCGACGACGGCCTGATCGTGCTCTCGGAGCTCGGCGCGCTTGTTCACCTCGAGCAAGAGCTCGGAGATGTTCTCGATCTCCTGCCAAAGCCTGCGACCCACAAGGGGATCGCAATTTCGATTCGCCTCCAGCCACTCGGTGAGCTGGCGCTGGACGGCCTCTATGCGCATGCGGTCGGAGGCACGTAAATCGCCGTACACGTCGTTGCCGACGAGTCGTGCAATGCCGAAGGCAGCCCTGCGCAGTCGCTCACGAACCCTCTCCCCGGGCGAGGGACCGTCGCCCGCGATGGTGTGCCGAAGCATCGCATACGCGCGCCGGACTTGGAGCGATCGGCTGAGCTCTGTTTGGTAGAGATGGCGCAGGGTATTTTCCAAACCTTCGTATGCGCACATGGCGTCTTCGATCGCAATCGCTGACGTGATCAACCGCCTGCACGCACGCCCGCATTCGGAAACGATG
The DNA here is from genome assembly GCA_964429865.1 of uncultured bacterium. Taxonomy (GTDB): domain Bacteria; phylum Methylomirabilota; class Methylomirabilia; order Methylomirabilales; family CSP1-5; genus CSP1-5. The sequence goes on along the minus strand of CAYSDK010000005.1, from coordinate 23,706 downwards.
GCCCACGCCGCACGGCCGGAAGGGATCTTTCCCAGTCCTTCGCGCTCGCGGTACAGTTCCCACCGGGCCATGAAGGCGAGGTCGGTGATACGCGTGACGCCTAGCTCCACATGAGTCACGCGGTCACCCCCGTCACCGGGGCCCGCATTGGGAGTGCGCGATCCTGCGCTCGGCGCCTCATCTTCCCGACTGTCTCCATAATGCGTGAGCATCTGGGTGAATATATTGATCGCCCCCGAGAGGGCTTCGATAACGGCGGGGAGGAGTTCGCGTTCAAGGGAGCTCTGCTCCCGCCACTCGTAGTGGCGGACGTCGAGTGTTCGGGTCCGGTCCACTACTTTCACGAGAGATTCTTGGAGATCCCGCGCATTCATCGACTCATCCACGGGTACCGCACGATATGGCCCTGGAACACCGAGTGATCATAGCGTGTTCATGAGCCCGTCAAAGGCCGACAGGGTCCTCTCGCACACTGTGGTGGGATGCAACCTCATTTCAGAGTTTTACGCGCTGGTTTTCGGACCTTCAGTGCAAAGGAGATGCCAAGACGCGTGAAGTGTAGGGACGACGACGGGCTGTCCTGGTCAGAGAGGTTCCCTTTCAGCGGGGTGTCGGGGATCGTTTAGCGCAATGGGAAAAACTCGCCCGGTTTCACCTTGCCCACGATATTCTTCAGCGGGACAGCGCCAACATCGCGGCTGTCCTCCCGCACCCATCGGGTGTCCCCGAGGACGAAGTAGGAGTGTTCCCCAACGGTGGTTGGCCCGAAATCGGGGTGGGTGGCCCCCACGGCATACGGTTCGTCCAGGCGGCGGCCGTTGATGTAGACCTCCCCTGACGTGACCTGCAGCGTCTCACCCGGCAGCCCGATGATGCGCTTGACCTGCTCCTCCTTGTCATATTGGCCGCTTCGGAAGACGACGATCTCCCCCCGCTGAGGACGGACAAAGTGATAGATGTATTTGTTGACCAAATAATACCCCCCCTCGCCCAACGCCGGGTGCATGCTGGTGTCATTCACCACCCCGACCGTCACGACAAATGTCTTAAAGAGATAGCCCAGCAGGATCGACCAGAGGAGGATAAAGGCGAGCCTGTGTCCTCGTCGCCTCTCGTGCTTGACTTTGAGGTACCGCCAGTTAAAAAACGCTCTCTCTTTTCGCCCCGAAACGTGTCCCGACGATGTCTGTGCCATTCTCCACCCCCCCCTAACGTACAGGTCTTTCTGCGACCCACGCCTTCCCTTCTCTCCTTGCCAGGAAGGCAGGGTCTGCAAGTGTTGGGCCAGATGTGAGGTTGGGCCGCGGCTCCCCCCGTGCCGCCTAGCGAAACGGAAAGAACTCGTCGGGTTTAATTTTCCCCATGATATTCGTGAAGGGAACATCCCCGAACTCGCGGCTGTCTTCGCTCATCAGGCGGTTGTCGCCGAGGACGAAGTAGGCATCCTTCCCGATGGTATGCGGAGCGCTATCGGGATGACTTCGCCCGGCGGCGTGCGGTTCGTCCAGCCGGCGGCCGTTAACGTAGACCTCGCCGCCCTGTATGGAGAATGTCTCGCCCGGAAGGCCGATCACGCGCTTCACGTACTCCTCGGAGGTGTATCGATCCTTTCGGAACACCACAATGTCGCCCCGCTCAGGGTGGGCAAAGCGGTAGATGTACTTGTTCACCATATAATATGCCCCCTCTGGCAATGTCGGGTGCATGCTAATGTCAGTCACAACCCCGACGCTCACGACATACACCGTAAAGAAGTAATACATCACGATGGACCAGAAGAGGATAAAGGCCAATCTGTTGGCTCTGCGCTTCTCCGTCCACACGAAGCGCGCATCAAAGAACGTCCGATTGTTCTTCGGCCCATCTGATTTCGCCAAGCTGCACCAGCCCCTGCCCTGACGTCTTGGCTGTGACGATGCTCGCCGCATGAGGGAGGAAACGACCAGCCTCTCGATGCAAATCCAGGGCCAGGTCGCTATGTGGGCAGCACGACCACCAGACGTGGGGGGAGTGTCCAATGATCCGGAAGGAGGGGGAGGAGCGCCAGGAGGCACCGTGATGATTTCCTGCGGAAGCGGTCCCTACAGGTCACCGAGGCTGACGCAGGCGGAGGAGGCCGGGGTCTCCCAGAGTGTCACCTCCGAGAGGGTGAGGCCTTCGGGTAGGGCCTTGGCGATCTCCTGAAAGGCCGTCTTGGCCATCACCTCGGCGGTGGGGTTGTCCGGCAGCGTGATGACTCGCTCGGGGGCGTCGGGCTGAGCCTGTTGGACCGCGGGGACGAGGGGATCATCATAGCGGAAGAGGGCGGCGTGATCCCATTTGCTCACCAGCCGCTCATTCACGATCCGCTTGATCTCGCCGAAATCGATGAGCATGCCAAGCGCGTTCAGATCGGGCGCCTCCACCACCACCTGCAAGCGGTATCTATGCCCGTGCAGGTAGGCGCACGGACCCGCGTGGCCGAGCACCCGGTGGGCCGCATCAAATTCGAAGATCCTGGACACCCTCATTCCCACTCATCCCAAGCAACACATTGGGCCCATGCTAGGGATCTCTTCCTCTTGCTGTCAAGGGATTTCCCGCTCTTTCCACCAGTCGGTGCCAGATGACGTGGAGGATCAGAAGGGCTTGTGACCGGCCAGGTACGCGGCAAGGCCCGCAAGGGCAATGGCAACCCACCAGAGAGAACGCGCCAGGCCGGGCTTGCGAAAGATCACGCCGACAAGACCGCCGAAGAGCACCCAGATAATGATCTTTCCCGTCACCCACCCCGGCCACGGCCAGTAGATGCCGATACGAGCGAGCATGCCGAACCCGCCGAGCAGCACCAGCAATAATCCGACCCCGTGAGTGATGGCGACCGGCCGCCTCCATGAGTGCTCCTGCGTGCCTCCGGTAATAGAGTGAAGGAGGAGGCCCCCCAACGCCATCAGGATCATGAAGACACCGATGAGGTGGATGTTCTTGTAGACCAGAAATGGGACCATCACACTGCCCTCGGGCCCAACAGGTGCCGATTCTCGCTACGGGTTGCGTGGGCGGAGATGCGCCCGCAGAAAGGTATGCAAGCCGTCTACATAGGTGTGCCGGCTCACGAGGAACCCATCGTTATGGCCCCCGCGGAGCTCTAAGAGCCGCTTCGGCTCGTTGGCGACCGCGAACAATCGTTGACCATGCGCGAAGGGGATAATCTCGTCGTCCCGGCTGTGCACAATGAGGAGAGGGGACAACACGGAGACAAGATCGGCCTGGGTGCTGTAGCGGAATCGGGCCAACCATCGCGCCGGCAGGAAGGGATACAACTCCGCCGCCAGGTCGGGAACGGACGTAAAGGCAGACTCGATGATCAGCGCCCCCGGGGTGTGCCTGGTCGCCAAATGCGCCGCGATGGCGGCCCCGAGCGAACGGCCAAACAGCACGACGTCGCGGGGTGGAATGTGCCGCCCTTCGGTCACAAAGCGCCAGGCCGCCTCGGCGTCTCGATAGGTCCCCTCCTCCGAGGGCTCACCCCCGCTCCGTCCGTAGCCGCGGTAATCAAAGATCAGCGTGGCGAGACCTAACTCGTTGAAGATCTTCAGAGAGTCGAGCCGATGAGAGATGTTCCCGGCATTGCCGTGGAAAAATAGCAATAGGCCCCGCGCCTGGCTCACGGGAACGAACCAGCCGTCCAGGGTCACGCCGTCCTCGGTGGTGATCGTCACCGACTCATAGGCAAGCCCCGCTTCGGCCGGCGTCACGACCACGTCACGGGAGGGCATATTCGGTAAGTACAGGAGGTGGGATTGAAAGAAAAACAGGGTGAGTACGAGCGCCCCATAGGCCCCCCCCAGCAGCAGCACAATAACCCAGACGTTACTGAACGGCATCCTTGGACGCATCAGGGGCCGGGTGACGCACAGACCGCATGCGGGCAGGGACCACTCGGCTCGGTTCGCCGCCATCAGTGCACACGTCGGTTCGGGACCGACCGTCCCGAGGATTACGGCGGTCAACATCCTGTGGCGATATCGGCCTCGCCGTAGACACGACCAAGAAATGCGTCAAGCTGATCAAGCCACCGCTGCAGGCGCTCCCCCCAGCGGGCCTCGCCGCCTGTTCCCCCATCCCCCATCTGAAGACCCCCGTCTCTGTTCCTTCCCAACGGTCCGGTCTCACTTCATCTTGAGGCGGCGGGCTAGGGCTTCGTGCTCCTCACGGATGCCGGTGGGCAGGCGGTCCTCGAATTTCGCAAAGAACTCGGCCTGGTTGCGGAGGTTCGTCCGCCACGCTTCGCGGTCGACCCTGAGCAGTTCCTCCAGGACATCCTCGGAGACATCGAGCCCCTTTCCACCGATGGCGGACGGCGTGGGGACGTGTCCGATGGGTGTCTCCTCCGCCTCGCCCTCGCCTCGACAGCGTTCGATCACCCACTTGAGGACCCGCACGTTCTCGCCAAATCCGGGCCAGAGGAACCTGCCCCTTTCATCCCTCCGGAACCAGTTGACCCGGAAGACCTTCGGGAGATGTGAAGCCCGCTTTTCCATCGAGAGCCAATGGGCCCAGTAATCGGCCATGTTGTACCCGCAGAAGGCGAGCATGGCCATGGGATCTCGGCGGACGACGCCCACGGCGCCGGTGATCGCGGCGGTGGTCTCGGACGCTAACGTGGCCCCCAAGAAGGTGCCGTGCTGCCAGCTCGAGGCCTGGTAGACGAGAGGCAAGACCTTTTGGCGCCGCGAGCCGAAGAGGATGGCACTGATCGGGACCCCCTTGGGGTTCTCCCACTCAGGCGAGAGGGAGGGACACTGACGCGCTGGCGTCGTGAATCGGCTGTTCGGGTGGGCAGCCAGCTCCTCGTGCGACGGCGTCCATGGACGGCCGCGCCAGTCGAGCGCGGTGCGTGGCGGCGGATCGTCGTGGCCCTCCCACCACACCGTGCCGTCGGGCCTGAGCGCGACATTGGTGTAGAGGGTATTTCTCTGGATGGCCGCCATAGCATTGGGGTTGGTCTTGGAGCTCGTGCCCGGGACCACGCCGAAGAATCCCGCCTCCGGGTTGACGGCCCATAGGCGGCCGTCGGGACCGACGCGCAGCCAGGCGATATCGTCCCCCAGGGTGTACACGCGCCAACCTTTCATGGAGGCCGGCGGGACCAGCATGGCAAGGTTGGTCTTTCCGCAGGCGCTGGGGAACGCGCCGCAGATGTATGTCACTTCGCCGTCCGGGTTCTCGACCCCGATGATCAGCATGTGCTCGGCAAGCCAGCCCTCGTGGTGACCCATATAGCTGGCGATGCGAAGGGACATGCACTTCTTGGAGAGGAGCGCGTTGCCGCCGTAGCCCGACCCCACGCTCCAGATGGTGTTGTCCTCGGGGAAGTGGCAGATGAAGCGGCGATCGGCGTTCAGATCGGCCGTGGAGTGCAGGCCGCGGGTGAAGCTGTCCGAGCCGCCCAGCTGCTCCCACGCCACCGTCCCCATCCGGGTCATCATCCGCATGTTGAGGACCACGTAGACGCTGTCCGTGACCTGGATGCCGACCTTGCTGAAATGGGAGCCGGGGGGTCCCATCACGAAAGGGATGACGTACATCGTCCGGCCTTCCATGGAGCCGCTCAAGATCTTGGACAGGCGGTCGTAGCCCTCGGCCGGGGCCATCCAGTGGTTGGTGGGACCGGCATCGTCCCTTTCCCGGCAGCAGATAAAGGTGAGGTGTTCGGTGCGGGCAACGTCGTTGGGGTCGCTCCGGTGGAGGTAGCAGCCGGGTAGCCTCCGCTGGTCTAGCGGGATCAGATCGCCCGCACGGACGGCGACCTCCAGCAATCGTTCCCGTTCAGCCTCTGAACCGTCGCACCAGACGACGTCGGCCGGCCCGCAGATCCGCGCGACCTCCTTGACCCAGCGGCGGACCGATGCATTGGTCGTCATGGTTTACTCCGCGGAGAGCGTCGATTCGAACGAGCCTCTGGGCGTGGGCGCAGCATGCCATGACGAAGGCCCAGATGCAAGGTCTTTTGCCAGCGGGAGGCGCACCGCTGAACCCCCGCTGACGGCAGGAAAAATGGAGATTTCGCTGTTCGCCGAGGGGGTGGGGGTCTTGTCCGGATCCGTCCTTCGTCGGGCCATGCCAATCCGCGCTCAGACTTCGAGGCAGAACATGGTATGGCTGCCACGGACGCCTGGCAGCGCTCGGATCTTGTCGTAGACAGTCCCCAGAATATCCTCCGGGCTGCCCCCTCGGACCGTCGCCGCCACGTCATACACGCCACTCACGAGGCACACCCCCTCTACCCCCCTGATCTTCTTCAGTTCCTGAGCGACCTTCCGGTCCTTGCCCGGATCGGCGGTGACGAGAACGATTGCCGTCGCCATGGTTCCTCCCTCCGCCGCGCCCCCCTACCGTGGGCGCATCACCTGCCTGCGACGCGCACGATTACTGCCTGGCCTGGGAGGCAGGTGCAGGGGCATCACCGACAAAGTGGACCGATTCATTTCCCTTGACCACGTCCGGGGTGATGGCCCAGGTCCCGCGACAGGTAGTGCTGACCACCCGCTCGGCTGTGTTCGGCCCGGCAAAGAGGAGGGCAAAGCCGCTGCCGATTCCCCCCAGGATGCAGAAGCTCGCCTTGAAGGGGAAGTAGACCGCCGACCCCACCACGCTACCGACCCCGTAGCCGACCTTCGCCCCCGTGCTCTCCTGCGAGTTCGATTCCGCCCAGGCGACACCCTGAAAGACCAGCGCAACTCCCAGCAGCATTGCCACGATTCGTTTCATCTTGCCTCCTTTCGTTCCGCGTTTCCAGTACGACTGAAGCTCCGAACCTGGACCCCGGCCCGCCAATCACCGAGTAATGGTAGTATCGGGCAGGGCCGGTTTCAAGAGATTTTCGCACCGACACCCGAAACCCACAAGCGGCGCTTAAGTCAATTCCTAGACCGATGCTGAGCAAAGTCTCCATACCTTCTCCTTTTATTATTTCCCCTCAGTCCCCGGCCGCCTCGATCACGAAGTCGAGCCCTATCTTTGTTGATGCGTCGAGCGCCTCGCAGAGCTCCGACTTGCTGGCGAAGTGCGTCCGCTCCATGCGGAACGCCGCAGCCGACAGCACGAGTGGGGTTGTCCGAAACGGGTAGGGGTCCAGGATCCATCCTTGCCTCCGGGGCGCGACCGCCACCCGGACCCGACGCCCGTGGTAGTCGGCGGGCAGCTCGAGGTGGTCCATCCACGCGGCGTCGTGACAGAGAAAGAGAGAGAGGGTGTCCCACCCAAAGACGAGGTCCCGGTTCGTGCTGAGGCGCGGCTCCTCGCAGAAGCTCCGGAGTGCCGGATCGGTGCGCATCTCATCCATCAACCGGCGCTGTACGCCGCGCTGCTCCTCCAGGAAGTCCTGGGCACCCGGCTGACCCGACCGGAATCGGCGATAGAGCAACGAGCCGTGAAGGCTCACCAGGAGGCCGGCATAGCGGTCGTGGGCGATGGCCCGGCCGATGCCCCGGCGGGTGATTTCCTGGTGCTGGTCGATGGGGATGTCGCTATAGGTGTACGGCCGCCGCGTCTTCGGGTTGAGCCTCGGTGCCTCTTCCCACTCGGCCCAGCCGTTGTCGTGCTCGGCGGCAGCCCAGGCGACCCGCTCCAGGGGCTCTACAGGTTCGAAATGCTCATTGCCCCATGACCGGGCCATCTCCCCGCAGAGGCGGGCGTGCTCTGTCTGACCGATAAGCGTCAGCCCGCGGTCGTCGGCCCGGATGATCACCGTCTATCTCCCTCGAAGCCACCTCCGCCGCCAGGCGGCACACTCCTCTTGTGTTCCTCTTCCTGCGGCGGGGCTATCGGAATAATAGCCCATCCGACGAGGTACGCGAGAAGGATCGGGAAGATCGCCGTCACCAGCCCGATGAAGACCACGGCCAACCGGATGAGCGTCGGATCGACGGACAGCATCTCACCGAGGCCGCCGCAGATGCCGGCGATCATCTTGTCGGTCCGGGATCGGACCAGTCGCTTCATGGCCCCCGCCTCCCGGCCCTCGGCCTCCGCCGGCGCCACCGGAATGATGATCCATCCCACTCCGTAAGCGAGAACAACGGGGAGAACCCCCACCGCAGATCGGTACAGCAAGACGAGGACGGCGGCAACGAAGACGAGACCCAGCCTGATCGCAGTAGCATCCACCCCGAACAGCTCACCGAGGCCGCCGCAGATGCCGGTGATCATCTTGTCCGTCTGAGACCGGTGGAGTTTCTTCATGCCCACACGAAATCCTACGGGGAAATTGGACGCAGGTCAAGGATACGAGGAGGGCGAGGACGGTCTTGATCCGCCGAAAACAAAAAGCACCAGGAGGCGAGAGGCCCGCTTGGTGCCCTATGGGGGGACGGAGCGTCCGTTACCACCAAATGATGCTGCGTCCGTGGAAGCTGTGTGGGTCATGGAAAAACCCGGGATGGTGGAACCGGTCTTGACGTAGTTGGAACGGCACTAGCCGAAGAAGCTCCGGAGGATGGCACCGATGGTGAAGAGCTCTTTCCCCGTCTCGTCCGCGAGGACGCGCAGACCGTGCAGTGCGCCCTCCTTCTGGAAGTTGTCTCGGGTCCACACGATCTCCGCTTCCACCGGCGGAAGGACAAGCCAGGCGGGCCCGGCCACACTGACGCGCGTCCTGGGCGGAACCGCCTGAGGAAGGACCACCAACAGGCCCCCATCGCTCAGATTCTCGACCCTGCCCTGAAGGCGCGTGCCCGGGGGGACGAGACAGGTAACCTCAAGATCGATCGGAATGCGCAGCGAGGACCGGGGGGTGGGGCCTCCCTGGAAGGCCAGCAGCTCTTCCCAGGCAAAGGCATCGGCCCGGCTCATCTTGGCAAACCGGAAACCCATTCGGCCAGGGGAAGCCTCGGACGTCCAGATGACCACCGCCTCGGCGTGGACGGTCCGGGTCCCGGTAAGCAGACGGAGGTACGTTGTGCCACCCCGGGCCATAACCTGCGGGGCCTCCAGCAGCAGCCCACTCCTGCTGACATTCCTGGTGAAGCCCAGCGTGCGGTAAGAGGGGACGGCCGGGCCCTCGCAGCGAACCGGCATCCGCAGGAGAAGCCGGGGGTCCTGGCGCTTTTCGACATCGTCCATGGCTCCCTTATCATACCAGATTCCGCACGCTTTTCTCCTGTTTTCTGTCCCCCGGCCGCGACCCCAGCTCCGTCTCGACCCCGCTCCTCTCGCTGCCGCGACACGTCTTAGTGGCGAGCCAACTCTCCGTGCAGGAAGTCCTCGGCGGACACCGCATCAGATCCCCCAGGCCCCACTCAGATGGATATTGGCCCCGTTGATGTACCGGGCCTCGTCCGAGAGGAGAAAGCCCGCGACCGCCACGGCATCATCCACCGTCCCGACGTATCCGGCGGGGATCTTTTTCTCCATCGCCTTGAGCTCCTCTACCGGAGCGCTCCCCGAGGCGACGAAGCCCGGTGAGATGGCATTGACGGTGATGCCATGGGGAGCCAGGATCCGGGCCAGCGTCCGGGTGAGGATCAGCACCCCCGCCTTCGCGATGTAGTGGGCGGTGATCTGCGGTTGCGCGACGAGCTGATCGGCGTTCGCCATGCTGAAGGTGATGATGCGCCCCCACCTTCGCTCGATCATGCCGGGGGCCACAAGGCGGCTGAGATAAAAGATTGGATGCAGATTGTTGTTGAACATCGCGTGCCAGCCTTCGAGGGTCTCCTCCAGCAGGGGGACCCGGTGATAGGGCCCTGCGCAGTTGATGAGGGCATCAATCCGTCCCCAGGACCTCTCCACCTGACGGACCAGGTCCGAGGCGGCCTCGGGTAGAGAGACGTCGGCCTTGACCGCCAGCCCCTGGGCCCCCTCCTTCTGGATCGCCTCGACGGTCTCTTGAGCATCGGACTGGCTGGACCGATAACAGATGGCGACGGACCAACCGGATGCTGCCAGGGCAGTGGCGATGGCCCGCCCGATCCCACGAGCCCCCCCCGTGATCAAGGCCACCCGTCTCTCCATCCCCCATCCCCCATGCTGTTCCCAGAGCGCCTGTCGCCGCGCCCGAAGCGCGGATCTTCTCTTCATCTCTGCGGCCAGACTATACGGGACTGGTCAAGCGGGTGTCAAACGACCCCCGGGAGGGGTTCTCCTCTCATCATTATTCTGGAGGACGAGACCGGGAACTTCGAAGAGGTCCTGGACCTTCATGCAGTCGAGCTGAGGCCACGCGCCCAACGGATCAAGGAGGATAGCCTCGAGCCCGGCGCGGCGCGCCCCCACCACATCAAGGCTGTAAAAATCCCCCACGTAGATCGCTTCGTGGGGTGCGACACCGGTTCGCTCCAGCGCCAAGTGAAAGATGCGCGGATCAGGCTTTTCGACGCCGACGACCCGTGAATCGATGATCACATCGAGTGAGCCTGCCAGGCCCGCCTCCCTGACCAGGGTCTCGAGCCGGCCATCGGAGTTCGAGATAACCCCCACGCGGTAGCCCTTTCCCTTCAGCTCGGCCAGGACATCGCGGGCCCCTGGCATCGCCCCTCCCCGCCAGAGGCTCTCGCGTCGGTTGATCTCGCTGAGCCGCCCCAGGACTCGCTCCGCCCTCTCGCCCCAGGAGATTCCCATCTCTTCACAGGCGTAGCGCATATAGCGGGAAAAGACCTCGCGAGATTCTCGGACCTCGACCCGCGCCAAAAACGGGTCGAGCCTGACCCTGGCCCGACACTCGGCCCTCCAGACCTCGTCCCAGGTGACCTGGAACCCTTCCCGTGCGAGCACATCGACGATGGCGGCGTAGTCGAGGCTGACGAGCGTGTTTCCGGCATCGAAAAAGACCCCTGCGAGTGTCATCCCCGCTTCCTCAATGTCGCTGCATACAGGGCCCGGACAAGGGTTCAGGGTAGCCACACGACCAAGACCTGTCAAGGCCCCTGGACAAGGCCTTGACACGGCTTTCGGGCGCCGCCTATATTCCGCACATCCCTTCAGGAGGAGTCATGATGGCCTTTCCACGGATGGCTCTGATCCAGGTAAAGCGCCGGGGCCCCACCCTTGCCAACGCGGCGGTCGCCACCGAACGAGCCCTCAAAGACCTTGGCCTCTCGGAGCGGATCCCTCCAGGACGGGGGGTGGCGATCACCGCCGGCAGCCGCGGGATCGACGAGATCGCCACCATCACGAAAACCATCGTCGCCGCCCTGCGCCAGCTCAAGGCAGAACCGGTCATCATCCCAGCCATGGGGAGCCACGGAGGTGGCACGGCCGAGGGGCAGCGGCAGCTCCTGCGCATGTACGGGATCTCTCAAGAGACGATGGGGGCGTCGATCCTCTCCTCCATGGACGTCACACCCCTCGGTCTCACACCCGAGGGGATTCCCGTCGTCCTCGACACAGAGGCAACCAAGGCGGATGGGATCCTCCTGGTCAACCGCATAAAGCCCCACACCGGCTTCGCCGGCAGGATCGGCAGTGGCCTCCTCAAGATGACGGTCTTCGGGCTCGGCAACCACCAAGGGGCGGCGACCTGCCATGAGGCCGTCATGCAGCACGGCTACGAGCAGGTCATCCGGGCCGTCAGCGCTGTGGTCCTCGCTCGGGCCCGCATCCTGGGCGGACTGGCCATCCTCGAAAACAGCGACGGGGGGTTAGCCCAGGTGGTTGCCCTTCCCCCCGAAGGACTGGTCCGCGGAGAGGAGAGACTCTTTCTGCGGGCGCGCCGGTGGGCGCCGCGGCTTCCTTTCGATGGCATGGATCTCTTGATCGTCGATGAGATGGGAAAGGATATCGCGGGGACCGGGATGGACACCAATGTGATCGGCCGGCGGTTCAGTCTGATCGAAAAGCCTCCTGCGAGCCCCCGGATCGCCCGGATCTTCGTCCGGGGCCTCACGAAGGAGACCCAGGGGAATGCCAACGGCATCGGGTTAGCAGACGTCACCACGGAGCGTCTCCTGAGGGAGATGGACCGCGGGGTCACCTATATCAACTCACTGGCCGCTCGGACCCCCGAACACTCCCGCCTCCCGATGGCCTTCCCCACCGACCGGGAGGCCCTCGAGACCATCCTCAAGACCATCCGGGTAAGCGACCCCTTGTGCGCCCGGATCGTACGGATCAAGAACACCCTCGAGCTCAAGACCATCCTGATCTCCGAATCCCTCCTGCCCGAGGTCCGGCAGCGCCGGGACCTCTCCCCACTCTCGGACCCGCGCGAGGTGACCTTTGACCCCGACGGGAACCTCCC
>CAYSDK010000005.1:0-11386 GCA_964429865.1 uncultured bacterium | reverse complement strand
CTCAAGAACCCACGGTGGGCGGTATTGGGTGCAGTCGCGTTGGTGCTCGCGGTGGTCGGGCCGGCGAGCCCGAAGGTCGAAGGCGACACCATCATCCTCGGTGCCGCGGTGTCGCTGACCGGCAAGTATTCAACGAACGGCAAGAACACGCAGGACGGCTACGAGCTCGGCGTCAAGCGCATCAACGAGATGGGCGGTGTCAGGGTCGGCGGGAAATACTACAGGATCAAGGTGCTCTATTACGACGACGAGTCGACGCCGGCGCGCGGTGCGCAGCTCGCCGAGCGCCTGATCAATCAGGATGGGGTCAAGTTCATGCTGGGCCCGTACAGCTCGGGTCTCACGAAGGCGATCGCGCCAGTGACCGAGAAGTACCGGATCCCCATGGTCGAAGGGAACGGGGCCGACCGCGGCCTCTTCACGCAGGGGTATAAGTACATGTTCGCCGTCCTCTCCACCTCCGACCAGTACCTGCGGGAGGCCATGAACCTGGCCGCCGAGCAGGCGCAGAAGCAAGGGAAGGATCCGAAGACACTCAAGGTCGCCATGGCGTTCGAGAACGACCCGTTCTCGATGGATGTCCGGGACGGCGTGCTCGAGGACGTCAAGCGCTTGGGCATGAAGATCGTCATCGACGACAAGCTCCCACCCGAGATCAACGACATGGCGGCGACGCTCACCAAGGTGAAGGCGGTCAAACCCGACATCCTCGTGGTCTCTGGCCACGCCAGGGGTGCCACCATGGCGGTCCGTCAGGTCTCCGACATGAAGGTGGACGTGCCGATGCTGGCCGTCACCCACTGCGATTCGGCCAGGGTCGCCGAGACCCTCGGCAAGGCGGCGGAGTACGCCCTCTGCGCCTCGCAGTGGGACCGCAGCTTGAGCTACAAGGACAGGTGGTTCGGCACGGCGGAGGAGTACGCGAAGTGGTTCGAGAAGGAGTTCAGGTACGACCCTCCCTACCAGGCTGCCGAGTCGACAGCCGCCCTGCTCGTCTTCGTCGACGCCTTCGAGCGGGCCGGGTCCTTCGACATCGAGAAGGTCCGTGAGGCCCTTGCCAAGACCGACCTGATGACCTTCTACGGGCCCGTCAAGTTCGACGCGACCGGCAAGAACATCGCCAAGCCGATGGTCCTCTATCAGGTTCAGGATGGGAAATACAAGGTCGTGGCGCCCACCAAGTGGGCCGAGGGCAAGCTGATTCACCCGATTCCGCCGTGGAGCAAGCGGTAACCGTGTGACGCATGCACCCGCCCCGCTGAAGCTGTGGGGCGGGTGCTTTTCTTTCTGCCGATGGTAGATAACCTTCTCCTGCTGTTCAATGCGCCGATTCTGTCGGCACAACTGCTCATTGATGGCATCCTCATCGGCGCCATCTTCGCCCTGGCGGCCTATGGGATGGCTCTCGTCTGGGGCGTCATGGACATCATCAACATCGCCCAGGGCGAGTTTGTCATGCTCGGGGGCTATGTCACCTTTTTTCTCGCCGCGGCCGGCGTGCACCCCCTCTACACCGTGCCGGCGGCGGCCGTCGCGCTCTACATCCTCGGATGGGCGCTCTACCGGACCGTCGTGTTCCGCGTGGTCGACAAGGACATGTTCATCTCGATCCTGGCCACGTTCGGCATCAGCATTGTGCTGCAGCAGCTCGCCAACGAGTTTTTCGAAGCCGATGTCCGAACGGCAGAATCCGGGCTCGGCACCCTCTTCTTCGCCGACGGCCTGATCGTCGTGAGCCAGATCAAGCTGGTCGCCTTCTTTTGCGCTCTGGTCCTCGGCGCGGCGCTGTATCTCTTCCTGAAGACGTCGCGCCTCGGTCTGGCGATCCGGGCCACGGCGCAGAACGCGCGCGCCGCCCGGATCATGGGTGTCAATACGGACCGGGTCTTTGCCACCACCTTTGCGCTGAATGCGGCCATCTGCGGCGCGGCCGGTAGCCTCGTGGTGATGACCTGGCTGGTCCATCCATATCTGGGGTTGGCCTATACCCTCCGCGCATTCATGATCGTGACCGTGGCCGGCCTGGGCAACATGGCAAGCGTAGTCTTTGTCAGCCTCGGCCTTGGCGCAGCCGAGAACTTTGCCGGCTTTCTCCTGGGGACCGAATACCAGGCCGCCTTTGTCTTCTCACTATTGGTCGCGATCCTCGTGGGGCGGAACGCTCTTCTGAGCCGCCAACGGAAGTACCTGAAGTGACGGATACCACGCGGAATGTCCTCCTGTATGTGCTCATCGGCCTGATAGGTCTGCTCGCCCCATACCTCGCCCCTGCGTTCCGCATCCAAATGGCGCTCTTGTGGATGATGATCCTCTTCGCCCTCACCTGGGACCTCGGCGGCGGGCAGATGGGATACAACTCGTTCGGGAACATCCTCTTCTTCGGCATCGGGTGTTACGTGGCCGCCGTGGTGCAGCGAGACCTTTTCTTCGCCGTCGAGGGGCAGCCACAGGCCACCGGCGACCTCGCGACGTCAAGCCCGTCGATTAATTACTTCAACGGACTCGCGTTAGGTTTGACCCTCGCGGTGATCATCGCTGTGGCCGTGGCAGCAGGGTTGGGCTCGGGCATCCTCGGCCTGCGTGGACAGTACTTCGCCATCTGCACCCTGGGGGTTGGAATCGCCGCCGGTGAGATCGCCAGCGGGTGGGACTACATCGGCGCCGGGTCGGGCATGGTCGCCCCGATCTTTCCGGGCCACCCAGGCCAGGCCGCTCTTTTCTTCTACTACCTCTTCTTTGTCCTAGCCGCGACCTGCTTCTTCACGCTCAAGGGGCTCTATGCGAGCCGCTTCGGGCTGGCCATCAATGCCATCCGGGACGACGAGGACAAGGCCGAGGCCATGGGGATCCACACCACCCGTTACAAGACCATCGCCTGGTGCGTCTCGGCCTTCTTCCTCGCCCTGGCGGGCGGCGCGTTCGGCCACCTGAACAATTTCATCGACCGCGAAGTGGCTTTTCCCGGCATCACCTTCGGGGTCTGGATGGTGCTGATGGCGATCCTGGGTGGCAAAGGGACCCTCTGGGGGCCGGTGATCGGCGCGACGATCTTCCATGTCACTCAGGAGCTCTTCTGGACCTACCTCTTGGGCTGGCAGCGGGTGGCCCTCGGGGTGCTCATCGTGCTCATCGTCGTATTCTTCCCGCTCGGCATCATGGGCTGGCTGCGCGAGCGGTGGCCCGAGAAATTCGGCGAGACGGTCGATGTTGAAGCCCGGGCCGCGCCGGCCTCTCTCGGAGAGAGCCGATGACCCACATCCTCGAAGTCAGGGGTCTCTCCAAGACGTTCGGCGGCGTCGTTGCCAACGACAACATTTCCCTGACTGTCCCCAAGGGAAGCATCGTCGGACTCATGGGTCCCAACGGGTCGGGGAAGACGACGCTGTTCAACTCCATCGTCGGCTACCATCCCATCGATAGGGGTTCGATCACGTTCGAGGGGCGCGAGATTGCGAAGCTGCGCGTGCCCGAGATCGCCCGCCTGGGCCTTCTGCGAACCTTCCAGCAGACCCGCATCTACAGCAGGATGAGTTGTCTGGAGAACATGCAGATCAGCGTGCCCGACACCCGCGATGGCCTGCGCACCATGTTTTCCAAAGTCCCGCCGACGGTGACCGAGCGGGCAGAAGGGCTCCTCGAGTTCGTCGGCCTCTACCCCAAACGGCACCTGCGGGGTGGCGAGCTGTCGTTCGGCCAGCGGAAGCTCCTGGAACTCGCGATGGCCCTGATGCACGAGCCAAAATTGCTGCTGCTCGACGAGCCGACGGCCGGGATCAACCCGGTCCTGATCAACAGCCTCATCGACCGGCTGAAGCGGATCAACGCCGACCTCGGCGTCACCCTCTTCGTGATCGAGCACAATACGCGCGTGATCATGAAGTTAGCCGAGCATGTCTACTGCCTGGCCCACGGGGAGTTGCTGGCCGACGGTCCGCCCGCTGAGATTCAAACCGATCAGCGCGTCATCGACGCCTACCTCGGAGCCCCGTGATGAGGGAGACGAACATCCCCGGCGAGGAGAAGAAACCGATGGATCCGCAGCGGGCCCGTCACGAGGCGGTCTCGGGGGCCGTGCTGCCGGGGCCTTCGCAAGCCCGGATCGCGGAACTGGCCGGGAATTCCCCGCTGCTCTGCATCGACGGTCTCGTGGCGGGCTACGGCAAGATGGAGGTCCTGCACGGTATCGATCTGCAGGTCGGGGCAGGTCAGTCCCTATGTCTCATCGGACCCAACGGGGCCGGCAAATCCACCGTGCTTCACTCGATCTACGGTTTTACGCAGATCATGGCCGGCTCGATCACGGTGAACGGCAGGGACATCACACGGCTCGACCCGAACGAGAAGCTCAGGAACGCCCGCATCGCCTACATTCTGCAGGACAACTCCGTCTTCCCCGACATGACGGTCGAGGAGAACCTCTGGATGGGCGGCTTCCTGATGAAGAACCCCGCCCACGCCAAGGGGACGGCGGAGAAGGTTTTTGAGCGATATCCGCGCCTGAAGGAGCGCCGGCGCCAGCGGGCCGGGACCCTGTCGGGCGGGGAGCGGCGGATGCTGGAGATTGCCCGGGCGCTGGTCATGGAGCCAGAGGTCCTGCTGGTGGATGAGCCGTCGATCGGGCTGGAGCCGCGTTACATCGGCATGGTCTTTGAGGTCCTCGAGGATCTGCACCGCCAGGGGAAGACGATCGTCATGGTCGAGCAGAACGCCAAGAAGGGGCTCCAGTTCGCTGACATCGGCTACGTGCTGGTCTCGGGCGAGATTGCCATGGCCGGGACCGGTAAGGACCTCCTGCGGGACCCCGAGGTGGGCCGCCTCTTCCTCGGCGCCTAGATCTGCACTCCCTGCACCTTCTGCACTTGCTGCACTTGCTTTACTTACCCTATCATCCGCCCCGGATCTTCCGTGTCAGGGCGGGCTCGATGCCCAGCAGCCGCTCGTACACGGTGAGCTGCCCCCGATGATACTCCTCGTGGGCGATGCCGTGGGTGAACCAGGCCAATCGCGTGCCCCGCTGTCCATCGAAACGCTTGATCATCTGCAGCATGTGCAGCTCGCCGGCTGCGAGAAACTTCTTCTCGGCCTCCTTGAACTGGGATTTGAGCAGCCGCACCAGATCGGTCTTGGTCTTCGCCCGATACGCCGCCGCGGCGTGCATACGAAGGAGCTTCGGCCACGGCAGCCGGTGAAAGTTTGTGTCGGTTCGGGTGAGCTCACCGGTCATCATCATGGCTACCTCGAGGATGTGCACCACCAACTCTGTGACGCTGCGGACCGCCGATGTGGGCCGAAAGTCGAATGCCTTCACGGGGATATTGCTGACCTCATCGATCAGCCCTTGACGGGCATCGGTCCAGGACTCGAGCGCCTCTTCCAAGAGGTTCCGGTACGTCAACATCGTCTCGATCCCCCCTTCACGCCCACCGCGATGAGCCAGGCGCGTTTCCCTTCCACCTTGGGAACTCCCCGTCAGCGATCCCCGGCAACAGGATCTAAAGCGACCGGAGTGACCTCCACATCTTTCCGCTCCCAGCGCGAAGAGCGGCAGCGCCGCTGGAGCAGGACCATCCGGGCCGCCCAGTCCAAGAGGAACGCCCACCACACATAGGCCACCCCCAGGCCCCACCACGCTGCGGCGGCGGCCAGAGGGATCCGGACCCCCCAGATGCCGAGGATCGTCACCCCGAGGATGTACGGGGTATCTCCCGCCCCTCGGAGCGCCCCCTGAAGCACCAACGTCACCGCGAGGGGAATCTGACTCAGCGCCGCGATCCGCAGGAAGACCTCGCCCAGCCGAATCACCTGGCTATCGCTCGTGAACAGTTGCAAGAGGGGCCCCGGGAACAGAAAGAAGAGAACGCCCATCCCCCCCATAAAGAGGATGCCCAGGCGGTTGGCCTCCACCATCCCGAGACGGGCCCGGATGACATCGCCTCTCCCCACGCTCTGTCCCACCACAGTCGCTGCAGCCACGCCGATTGCCAGCCCCGGCATGAACGAGAGGGCTTCGACGTTCACCCCTAACTGGTGCGTGGCAAAGGCCGCGGTCCCGTAGAGGAGCAGGATCTTGGCATAGACCACCTGGCCAGCCTGCCACATCATCCGATCCATCGCGACCGGCCACCCGATATGGAGGACAGGTCGGATACAGGCCAAATCCCATCTCCCCTTGGCCAGATACCCCTTGGCCCAGCCCTGCCACCAGAGAAGCAAAACCCCTAACACCTCCGCGGATGCGACCGCGATGGCCGCCCCCTGAACCCCGAGGGCGGGAAGATCCAGGTACCCGTAGATCAGCGGGACGGCCAGGCTGATGTGGAAGAGGTTCAGGATCACGTAGATCCACATCGGCGTCCGGGTATCGCCGGCCCCGTGCATCGTGGAGGTGAGGACATGGACCACAGCGGTGGCGGGAAAGGCAAGGAAGACCCATCGACAGTACTCCTGGACCAGGAGCTGTACCGGCAGCTGAGCCCCCAGCAACCCGGCAGCTCCCTCCGCAAACGCCATGCCGGCAGCCGCGAGGGGAACGGTCAGGATCAGCGTCGCGACAAGCCCGTGAAGCGCTATCCGTCCCGCCTCGGCTCGCCGGTCCGCTCCACACCGCTGCGCCACCGCAACCATGGTCCCGGTGCTCAGCCCCCACACCACCGTCATGCTGATAAAGACCAGCAACTGGCCGAGCCCGACGGCCGCCACCGCCGGAGCACCGAGACCTCCCACGAGGAAGATGTCGATGGCGGTCACCATCCGGTGGAGCAGGTTCGACACCGTGACGGGCAGGGCGAGGCGCAGGACCTCGCGTCTCACCTCCCTGCGCTCGATCGTTTTCCCGTGCGTCATGCCGCCCTCTCCCAAGGAAGGCCGTCAGTTGTCCGCACCGTCGAGTTCATTGAGTTTGTTGGGTTCGTTATAAACCTGCCGCCCTCACAGCGTGGGGCGGCCCCGTCGTCGTTCGACGGCCAGCCGATAGAGCCGCTCGTACTCCCTGGCGGGTCGCTCCCAGGAGAAGTCAGCCGCCATAGCGTTCTTTATGAGGCGCCCCCAGGCAGCCTTGTCATGGAACAGGGCGATCGCCCGCCGGACAGCCTCAAGGAGATCCCCGGCCTCGGCCTTGGTGAAGGTAAAGCCGTTCCCTGTGCCCGCACCGGGATCGAAGGGGATGATGGTATCATGAAGCCCCCCTGTGGCCCGGACGACGGGGATGGTGCCGTACGCCAAGCCGTACATCTGGTTCAGGCCGCACGGCTCATACCGGGAGGGGATGAGAACGATATCCGCCCCGGCCACGACCTTATGACTCAGCGCCACATCAAAGCGGATCTGCACCGCGAGCCGGTCGGGAAATCTCCGGTGTAGATTCTGCAGCGCTCGCTCGAGCTCCACATCCCCCGTCCCCAGCAGGACCATGTGCACATCGAGGCTCAGGAGTCGCTCCGCAGTCGCCACGATGAGATCGATCCCCTTCTGGTATGCCAGCCGCGAGACTATACCCAACAGGGGGACGTCTGCACGAGTTGGCAGTCCCATCATCTCCTGAATAGCGCGCTTACAGACAGCCTTGCCAGCGAGATCCTCGGGCGAATAGATGCCCGCGAGATACGGATCCGTCCGGGGATTCCAGTCCTGGTAGTCCACGCCGTTCAGCACGCCGGAGAGGTCCCCCGCCCGCTGCCGGAGCACCGCGTCGAGGCCGTACCCGAACTCCGGCGTCTGGATCTCCTGGCTGTACGTGAGACTCACGGTGCTCAGGAGGTCGGCGAACACCAACCCGGCCTTCAGGAAATTGACCTTCCCCCAGAACTCCACGCCGCCAGGAGTGAAGAGGTCTCCCGGGAGACCGGTGAGAGGGAAGACCGCGGCGGGGAAGACCCCCTGGTAGCCCAGGTTGTGGATCGTCAGCAGGCTGGCGACGTCCGCAAAGTACGGGTCGCTGCCGTACACCGTCTTCACGTACGCCGGGATAAGACCGCTCTGCCAATCGTGGCAGTGGATGACGTCGGGCTGAAGGTCAAGCACCTTGACGGCTTCGAGGACCCCGCGGGAGAAAAAAATAAACCGCCCGGCGTTATCGGGATAATCTGCTCCCTCCTCCTGGTAAAGCCCCTCGCGATCGTAGAACCCGTCGTGATCAAGGAGGATCACGCGGACGCCTTCCCTCTGCCCTTCCCAGAGGCGCGCGACCTCCGTTCGATCTCCCAGGGGCACCCGGATCTCCTCCGGGCGACTCGTGAACAGATGTCTCTCGAGATCGATGGTCCGGTATTTGGGGAGAAAGGCCGTGACCTGATGCTTGTGCCCGGCCAGGACGGCCGGCAGGGCCCCGGCCACATCGCCCAATCCGCCCGTCTGGGCAAACGGTGTCATTTCCGAAGCGACCCAAGCGACCCGCATGCGCCCCCCCTGAAAACAGGAACGGGGATCAAGCCAATGATCCCCGTTCGCACCTCTTTGGCGCCTTTCATAGCTTATAGCGACAGCCTCGCCCCCTTGTCAAGGTGAAAGGTCGGATTGCCTACAATATAAGCATCCTCTTGGGACTCGCCCGCCCCCTGCTCTCCTTTTAGGCGATCCGCATGAAGGCCCCCCTGGGTCCCAAACAGCAAGACCAATGACTTACAACGTCCAGGCCTGCTGGCATGCCGGATGCTTACGCGGGCGAGGACTTTTCGTGTTCAGCACGGAGATTTCATGCCTCTAACCGCCAATGAAGTCGGAGGGAGGGACACATCGTGGTGAGAAGAGTGTTGCCCCTGTTCGTGATGTTTCTAGTCTTCTGCGTTATTCCCCTCGTCGTCCCCTGGGCCGCCTTTGCCCAAGAGGCCCAACAAGCGGCCCCGCCGCCGCCCAAGATCGACTCGGGCGATACGGCGTGGATGCTGACCTCTTCGGCCTTGGTGCTGATGATGACGATCCCCGGCCTCTTCCTCTTCTACGGGGGGTTGGTGCGGCGAAAGAACGCCCTCGGCACCATCATGCACAGCTTCATCCTCGCGGCCTTGATCAGCATCCAATGGGTCCTCTGGGGCTACAGCCTCGCCTTCGGGCCGGATAAGGCGGGGCTGATCGGTGGGTTGGACTGGATCGGGCTGACGGGGGTGGGGCTGGAACCCTATCCGGACTACTCCGCGACGATTCCTCACCAGGCGTTCATGATCTACCAGCTCATGTTCGCCATCATCACCCCCGCCCTGATCACCGGGGCCTTTGCCGAGCGGATGAAGTTCAGCACCTTCCTGGTCTTCATGCTCTTGTGGGCCACCTTTATCTACGATCCGCTGGCCCATTGGGTGTGGGGCGTGAAGGGCTGGCTCCGGGAGTTGGGGGCGCTTGATTTCGCCGGGGGGACGGTGGTGCACATCAGCTCGGGGATCTCGGCCCTGGCCGCCGCCATCATCATCGGAAAGCGCCGCGGCTATGGGCAAGAACCGATGCCTCCGCATAACCTCCCCTTCTCCGTCATCGGGGCCTCGCTGCTGTGGGTCGGGTGGTTTGGCTTCAACGCGGGCAGCGCCTTGGGGGCTGGAAGCTTAGCCACCAGCGCCTTTGTCGTCACCAACACCGCAACGGCGGCGGCGACCCTCTCCTGGATGTTTGCCGAGTGGATTGCCAAAGGCAAACCGACCGTCCTCGGCGCGGCCTCGGGGGCGGTGGCAGGGCTCGTCGCCATCACCCCGGCCTCCGGCTTCGTCGCGCCTCTCCCCTCGATCATCATTGGGGTTGGGGCCGGGGTCCTCTGCTACACGGCTTGCAATCTGAAGACGAAGCTCGGCTACGACGACTCCCTGGATGTGGTGGGGGTCCACGGTGTCGGCGGGACCTGGGGGGCGTTGGCCACGGGCCTCTTCGCCTCCAAGGCCATCAATGAGGCGGGGGCGAACGGGCTCTTCTACGGCAATCCTGGCCTGATGAAGGCCCAGATCATCGCCGTCCTGGCGACCTGGGTCTTGGCCTTCGTCGGCACCACGATCATCCTGAAGGTCCTCGATGTGACCATGGGACTGCGGGTCTCGGACGAGGAGGAGATCCAGGGGCTCGACCTCGCCCAGCATAGTGAGAGCGCCTATGCCCTGGACCTGCCCGCCTACGGCGAGTACGCCCGGGTGGGGGGTTCTTCCCTTCAGCAGCCTGTGGAGAAGACCAGGCCCCGCACCACACCGTGAGTCGGAGGCCCTGGTGTATCCTGAGCCTTGATTCCGCACAGAGGCGCCTCAACCACCGTGGCCCTTCACGGGCCCAGCCTTCTGAGGAGGGAGATTATGGCAGCCAAGGATGTCATCAAGCTGGCGAAGGAGAAAGGGGCAAAGATCGTCGATCTCCGGTTCATCGACTTGCCCGGGCTCTGGCAGCACTTCTCACTCTCTGCCGCAGAGCTGAACGAGGGACTCTTCGAGGAGGGCATCGGGTTCGACGGCTCATCGATCCGGGGCTTCCAGCACATCCACGAATCCGACATGCTCCTGGTGCCCGACCCGGCGACCGCTGTCCTGGATCCTTGTCTGTCGGTCCCGACCCTCGTTCTCATCTGTAACGTCAAGGATCCGGTGACGGGCCAGCCCTACAGCCGAGATCCCCGCTACGTCGCCCAGAAGGCCGAGGCCTATCTCAAGCAGACGGGGATCGGCGACACCAGCTACTTTGGGCCCGAGCTTGAGTTCTTCATCTTCGACGACAT
Organism: uncultured bacterium; assembly: GCA_964429865.1. Taxonomy (GTDB): domain Bacteria; phylum Methylomirabilota; class Methylomirabilia; order Methylomirabilales; family CSP1-5; genus CSP1-5. The sequence goes on along the minus strand of CAYSDK010000005.1, from coordinate 711 downwards.
CCGGTTCGACCAGAGTTACAACTACGGCTTCTACCATATCGATTCCGAAGAGGGGTTCTGGAACTCCGGCAAGGAGGGGACCACGGAGCGGCCAAATCTGGGCTACAAGCCCCGCTACAAGCAGGGGTACTTCCCGGTGCCCCCCATGGACAAGCAGCAGGACATCCGGAGTGAGATGCTTTTGGCCCTGGAGAGTGTGGGGGTGAAGTGCGAGGTCCACCACCACGAGGTGGGGACCGCCGGACAGGCGGAGATCGACATGCGCTTCGGCACCCTGACCCGGATGGCGGATAACGTCATGTGGTACAAGTACTGTACCAAGAACGTGGCAAAGAAGTGGGGCAAGACGGTGACCTTCATGCCCAAGCCGATCTTCATGGACAACGGCTCGGGGATGCACGTCCACCAGAGCCTCTGGAAGAAGAGCAAGAACCTCTTCTTCGAACTGGGAGGCTACGGCGATGTCTCCAAGATGGCCCTCCACTACATCGGAGGGCTCCTCAAGCACGCCGAGGCGCTGTGTGCCTTGATCGCCCCGACCACCAACAGCTACCGACGGCTGGTGCCCGGCTACGAGGCACCGATCAATCTCGTCTACAGCCAGCGGAACCGGAGTGCCTGCGCCCGCATCCCCGTCTACAGCCGAAGTGAGAAGACCAAGCGGGTCGAGTTCCGGACGCCGGATCCCTCCTGTAACCCGTACCTCTGCTT
>CAYSDK010000004.1:41883-58388 GCA_964429865.1 uncultured bacterium | reverse complement strand
CCTTGACCATGGCAACCCGGAAGAAGGGATGCGGATGGATCCGGACGCCACCGACTCCCGCCTCATTCACCATCGCGCGAAGCTCCGATAGGGTGTAGGCCCGCCGTATGGAGAGGGGCCCGTCGTGGCGGACGAGACGGCCCCGGCAGAAGAGGCGCATCGCGAGCCAGGTGAGGAGATAGGCGTGCCAGCTCCGCAAGAGATCGTTGATGATGAACCCCCACCGCCCGATCCGGTCCAGGGCGCCGAGCAGCCTGACCCCCTCGGCATAGGAGAAGTGGTGCAGGGCCAGAGAGCAGAGGACCACGTCGAAACTTGCAGCCGGGTACGGGAGGGCGAGGGCGTCTGCGATCTCCAGACTGACCTCCGGATACTGCCGCATCCGGTCTCCGGTCGCCCGCAGCATCTGGGGATTTTTGTCGATACCCACGATCCGGACCCGCCGTCCCTGCCGGCGGGCCCATCGAACGATGGCCACCGGGATGTCGGCCCCGCCGGTCGCCACATCCAGGATCCGGATCTCGCCGGGTTGCGCCCGACGGAGCATCGGGCGGAGGTAGCGGAGGATCAGCCGGGTGCCACCAAAGAGGCGGTTTAGCCGCTCCAGGTCCCGGAGGTTGGCCGAAAGCTCCTCCAGGGCGATCCCGGGCTCGTCGATAAGCTCCGTCACTCCGTCCGCTCGCGGCAGCGGAAATCTCACCATCGGAGGAGGAATCCTTCGGCAGCGAAGCCCGGTCCCAGGGCGGCCAGGATCCCCCAGTCGCCGGGGTGAGGCTCCTTCGAGTGCAGGACCGCATCCAACACAAAGAGGACGGTCGCCGAGGACATGTTGCCGAAGCTCTGGAGAACCTGTCGCGAGAAACGGAGATCGCGATCGGTGAGGTCCAGCAGATCTTGCGCCTTCTCGATCACCCGCCGCCCCGCGGAATGGAGGACCCAGAACCCGATATCGCGCCGCTTCAGGCCGTTCTCCACCAGCATGGTCTCGCTGAGCTCCTTGAGCATGCCGGCGGCGATGTGCCGGATCTCCTTGGAGAGGAGGATCCTGGGCCGCCCGCCGGGATAGGTAAACCCCATGAGATCGAGATATTCCGGCCTGAGCAGCGTCCGGTTGTCGAGGAGGGCGACGCCATCCCCCGCACCGGTGATCAGCGCGGCGGCTGCTCCATCAGCGAAGATCGCGTTGGCCACCGCCGTCTCCAGCGCATCGTCCAGATAGTAGGTGGCCGAGCAAATCTCGGCAGCCACCACGAGGGCCCGCCCTGTCGGGTGAGCCTTGATGTAATTGCAGGCCTGCGCTAACGCTACGACCCCCGAGGCGCAGCCTGTATCCCCCACATGCACCCGCTGGATGTCGTGCCGCATCTCGAGCGCCCGGATGAATCGGGTGTCGAGGCTCGGACAGAGACGGCCGGTACAGGTCGTGGTCACGAGGAAATCAATCTGCTGAGGACTGATCCCCCGCTGCTCAAGGCAGGCCCGAATCGCCCGGCATCCCAACTCGAGGCTTCCGCGCTCGAATCGCGCGTTGAGCTGATCAAAGGTCTCGTTGGGGGTAAAGGTCTGCCGGTCGAGGAAGAGGTGGCGGTACTGTATCCCGCTCCGGAGGAAAAACCCGCGACGGAGTGGATCGGGGTATCCGGCCCACTGCAGGACCTCGGCCTGCGTGAACCGCTCTCGTGGTGTCGCGGTCCCTACCGCAAGGATCCGGGGGGTCGTTCCCTCGTTGCCCTTCATCATCCCTCCACCGAGCACAAGGAGATACTCCTTGGACGGAAGCCGGCAAGCCTGCCCTTGCCACGGCACACTCCTGTATTGGGTGTGAAAAGTTGGAACGGCTCTACCGCCGGAGGGTGTGGAAAAATTCCCGGCTGCCGGCCGAGTCGGGAGAAGCCTGCACGAGGTTTTGTTTGGCCTCGGGGGGCATATCGACGGAGCGGAAGCCCTCTCCGGTCGGCTCGAGGCCCTGCGGCCACTGCTTCACCTGTCTGACCGTCTCTGTCGGAGGGCCGATCGTCTGCCCCTCTTCCTTCGTCCCGCAACTCATCAGCAAACCGCCGAGGACAAGAATCACTCCTACGCGCTTCCCCATCGATACTACACCCCCTTCTCCTCGGCTATGGCGTCCCATCATGATCAAGAAACGTTTTCTTTGAACCCTAGGTCAGAACTGGCGGTGCCACTGGAGGACTCACGGAAAGCATAATCGGTGACGGTCACCTTGTCAAGGTACACGCCCTGCACTTCATGCCGGCACAAGACCGATGGACACCCTCCGAACAACTCTTCACCGGCTGGATCGCGCTTCGAGATCGGCCACGCGGCGCCGCAAGGCGGCCACCTCCTCCAAAAGCTCCGGCAACCTAGCCATTGCCGCAAACTGGTGCTTGCTCTTCTGGATCGGTCGGGCCGGGTAGCCCCAGACGATCTCCCCATCTCTGAACCGCTTTCCCGGGGCAACGCCAGACTGGGCGCCGACGATGACTCGAGCCCCTAACGTCACGTGGTCGGCGATGCCTACCTGTCCTGCGATGGTGCACCTTTTCCCCACGACTGTGCTGCCCCCGACGCCCGCCTGAGCGGACAGTGTGGAGCTCTCCCCTATGGTGACATTGTGGGCAATCTGCACGAGGTTGTCGATCTTGACTCCACGCCCGATCACGGTCCGGCCTAACGTGGCGCGGTCGATGCAGACATTGGCCCCGATCTCGACGTCATCCTCAATGACCACGATCCCCACCTGCGGAATCTTGATCTGTTCACCGTTCTCTGGGGCAAACCCGAATCCGTCAGAGCCGACGACCGCCCCCGCGTGGACGATCACCCGTTTTCCGACCCGCGTGCCCTCGTAGAGGGTCACGCGGCTGTGAAGGACGGTATCTTCCTCAATCACGCACTCATCCCCGATCGCACACCCGGGGCCAATCGACACGCGGTCGCCAATCCTGACGCGATTGCCGATCGTGACGAAGGGCCCGATGGCCACCTGGGCCCCGAGCCCGATCTCCTCCCCGATCACCGCGGACGGATGGGCTTCGGCGCGACCCTTCTTTGCCGGATGATACAGCCACAAGACGCGAGCGAAGGCTGCTTTCGGATTTCTCACCAGGATCAGGTTCTTGGGGGACGGTCCGGCCCCCTCGCGGGTGAGGATACAGGAGGCAGATGAGGCCTCGGCGCGACGAAAGTAGGCCGGGGTCTCGGCAAGGACGAGGCTTTCCTCCTGGGCCTCTTCGATGGCGCTGACCCTCCGGATCGAGACAGCGCCGTCACCACTGACCTCACCCTGAACCAGGCGCGCGATCTCATCCACGGTGTAGACCATAGATCTTCCTCCTGCTGAATCTTCCTCGCCACTCACTCGACACCCAAGCCTCCCCATCCGGGAAACTCGGCGTCCCCAATCGAAAGTCCCTCATCGTTCCCGAAACTGAAAGGCGTGGATCTCGTCTTGGAGCTCGATCACCAGCCGCAGCGGATACGCCGGTCGCGCCGAGGCCGGTTGATAAAAGTAGACGTACCCGGAAACCCCGGCGCCGGGCCCGAGCGTGATCTCTTTCAGCAGCACACCGAGCGCCACCTCAGACCCCTTATCGAGGGACAGGGTCCTGAGGGCAGCCTTCTGAGGTGCCACAAAGGCCGCCTCCACCAGCTTCGCCATCTCCTTGGCCACCTCGTCTCGCTGGGTGCTCGTCAGGGGCGGGGCCGCGTACGCAACCCCACCGAGCGTCACCTTCGCAGACGGAAAAACAGGAATCGCGTCGAGATCGGCGGCGACGGGCCTCCCGCGCATGCTGGCTTCGTAGTACCCGGGCAGCCATTGCTCGGAGACGCGGAGGATGAGTGTTCCGCCCGCGTCGGCCAAGTACACATGCTGGGGTCCGAAGGTCAGGGGTGCCCCGGTGCGATTCTTGACCGACACCTGCGTCAGAAAGATGCGGTCCTTTCTGCCCGAGACGCCGGCCTCTCGCAACGAGACCTCCCCGGTGAGAGATCCGCTGGATGGTCGGGCCTCGCCGGCGTTCGGCAGGCTCTGCATCATCACGTCAGGCGACGACGCGCACCCGGCCAGGACCAGGATGACTCCACACAGCCATCTCACGCCTGCCCCACAATCCTCCTTCATTCGCACCCCCCTCCCTCCTCCTGCCGAGATTTCTAACACTCCTCCGACCTTCCTGCCAAGGGAAACTTTGGCGGGACATCCGCCGACTGTCGCTGCGAGTTGGCGGATAGCCGCTACATTTGGCCGGATCCAGCAGACCTATGGCTCGTGGAGCGTTTGGCCATCGCCGAGCGAGTCGAGAAGGGGGAGTTGTCCGAAGGGAACGGCAGTCGCCAGATGAAGGAGTTGAACGCGCGCATCCGGAAAGAGATCGACCGGGGGTAGCAGAGGCTGAAGTAGAGAGAGCGTTGGGGCCCGAGGGACGCTCACGCCGCTCCCGGTGTCCAAGGAGCGAGTCAAAAAATTTACGCGTGCCCCGGGGGACTCGTACAGACGCCCTCAAGCTTTAGGATGTGGATTCCAGGGCGCCACGCCGCGAGTGTCTGTACCGCCTTCACAAAATCTGGGGCGGAGACTTCTACGAGTTCCGTCTCAGAGTCTGAGTTTCCCCGCACGCTGAAGAAGAACATTGGCATTGGCATCGTTTTCTTCCCTCACACACCTACAATCTGGGTTCAGGCTCTAACTCCAGCATATTGCAGCATAAACCGTGCCAATACGGCAGACGGAGCGTCGAGCACTATTATTCTTCCCACTCTTCCCCCTGCACGTAACCCCTTGTTTTCTCTGGTGCGATCGGGGGCCTTGGCCGCGACCTTCGCGAACCCCTCAGTGATACAGGCCGGTCCTCAAGATCCAGGTGTCTGGTTTATCGACAGGCGTCCCAAAAGGATCTGCCTCTTTCCCGTGCCCTTCTCACACTGTCTACACGCAGATTTCAAGGGACGCGGCTATGGCGGAGATGTCGTGGAGAGGTGAAGCGCCGGAGATCGGCGAGGGCGGCGAGGGCGGAATTACGACCTGCTGCCCCGATGATACCGCCGCCTGGATGGGCGCCGGCACCGCAGAGATACAGGTTTGCTATCGGCGTGCGGTAACGTGACCACCCCGGTGCAGGACGGAACCAAAAGAGCTGATCGAACCCCATGGCACCGTGAAAGATATTGCCGCCGGTCAGGCCAAAGATCCTCTCGAGATCGAGGGGGCTGAGAATGTCACGCGCGAGCACCGAGGCCGTGAACCCCGGGGCGAATTCCTCAATGACCCGAAAGACCCGGTCTGCAAACGCCTCCGTGATCCCCGGGTCATCCCACGTCCCCTGGGCGAGGGTGTACGGGGTGTACTGAACGAAGAGGGACATCACGTGCTTGCCTGGCGGGGCGAGCGTCGGGTCGAGAGACGAGGGGAGCGTCATTTCGATGACCGGTCGAGTTGAAGGACGCCCCGCAAGCGCATCCCGATAGGCCACCTCGATCTCCTCCATCGCTGAGACCAGGTGGATGGTCCCGTAATGCTGCGGCCCTGGCGCGTGTCCGGGGTGCGCCCTGAAGCTGGGAAGGCGATCGAGTGCAACATTGATCTTGGTGACCCCGGATGAAAAGTCCATGGAACTGATGCGATCGCGAAACTTCCCGGGGAGGCTCTCTGCCGGAAGCAGGTTCAGGAATGTGACCTTGGGATCGGCGCTCGAGAGGACCACGCGGGCTCGGATCGTCGTTCCGTCTTCGAGGATGACACCCATGGCCCCCTCGGCTTCTGTCAAGATTTTCGCCACAGGACGGCCGGTGAGGATTGTCGCCCCGTGAGCTCGCGCCGCGCCGGCAATCGCCTGAGCCAGTGATCCCATCCCGCCACGGACGTATCCCCACACCCCGCGGACGCCATCGGTTTGCCCCATGACATGGTGAAGGAGGACATATCCGCTCCCCGGGGTCGACGGGCTTGCCATCGCGCCGATGATGGCGTCCGTCGCCAGCGTGGACTTGAGCGGCTCGGACTCGAACCATCGGTCGAGGATGCGTGAGGCCGGCGCAACACACATCTCGAGCAACGGAAGGAGGTCCCTGCCGAGCTTCACCGCTCGCCACACCAGCCTTGCCAGGTCACCGATGGTCTCGGCCCGCTCCTTCCATCCCGTCGCCGCGAGGTCGGGCGGGGCCATGTCGAGCACGGGTTCGACAAAGCGCGTGATCCGGTCAAGCGTCGCCTCATACTGGGGGAACGCCTCCGCATCACGCGGCGAGAACTTCGTGATCTCCCGGTGATTCAGCCCCGGGTCTGGCCCGAGCAGCAGGAAGCGGCCGTCGAGCAGCGGAGTGAAGGACGAGGGATTGCGTGGAATCACGGAAAAGCCGTGATCGGCCAGGCGCAACTCGCGGATGATCTCGGCCCGGAAAAGGCTCAGGACATACGCGGCGCGGGAGAATTTGAACCCGGGGAGGATCTCCTCGGTCACGGCAGCGCCGCCGACTATCTCGCGACGCTCGAGCACCAGGACCTTGAGCCCCGCCCTCGCCAGATAAGCGGCGGCCACAAGTCCATTGTGACCCGCGCCGATGATGACGGCATCGAAGGACCGTGGTCCTGCTTCACTCAGCATCGTCGGCCACAAATCGCAAGGTGCAAGCCGCTATCCGTGATCGCAGCATAACACGAATCATGGGCGTCACCGCATCGAAATGGACAGGAGAGCAGGGGATGCCGTATTATAGACCGCCAGTCTCGCTGAACCCCCGACAGGCAGATCAACGACGCAGGGAACTGAGAAAGCATCCATGCGAGCTCGAGACGTTGCAGGAACTGCCGAAGATCAGTCTTCCAAGGCGCATCGGCCAGGCAGACAGCTGGGGTTCTTCGATGCGGTCTGCATGATGGTCGGGATCGTCATCGGCGTTGGGATCTACGAGTCCCCACCGCGAGTCGCGGCGAATGTGTCGGATCCCACGGCCCTGTTGCTGGCTTGGGCCCTCGGCGGTGTGCTCGCCTTCATCGGCGCGCTCTGTTATGCGGAGCTCGCCACCGCGTATCCCCGATCCGGCGGGGACTACGTCTACCTGAGCCGGGCGTACGGCTCGTGGGTCGGCTTCCTCTACGGGTGGGCCGAGTTGCTGGTGATCCGAACGGGGTCCATCGCCGCGATGTCTTTCGTGTTTTCCGACTATATGACCCGCATCGCCCCGCTTGGGCCGCGGTCGTCAGTCGTGTACGCCGTGTGCATCGTCGGGCTGCTGTCGCTGGTGAACGTGCGCGGCGTCCGCGAAGGCACGTGGACGCAAAATGCCTTGACGGTGAGCAAGGTCCTCGGGCTATCGATGATCGTGCTGATCGGTGTGTTCTCCGTGCTGACACCTGGCTCGTCGCCGTCCGCTTCTCCGATCTCTTCCGGCTCGTTTCCGCTCGCGATGATTTTTGTCCTCTGGACCTACGGCGGGTGGCACGAAAATGCGTATATCGCCGCGGAGGTGAAAGAGCCTCAGCGAAACATCCCCCGGTCCCTGCTCTTTGGTACCGGCCTCGTCACCCTCATGTACCTCGCCATCAACTGGGCGTTTCTCCGGGGTCTCGGGTTTCAGCAGGTGAGAGCCTCGCAGGCAGTCGCAGCCGATGTCCTCTCCCTGTCGTTCGGGAGCGCCGGCGCACATCTCATGGTGATCCTGGTGGCGGTGTCCGCGCTCGGCGCTGTCAACGGCCAGATCTTCACGGGGGCACGGATCAGTTATGCACTGGGGCAGGACCATTGGGTCCTGTCTCGACTCGGGACGTGGAGCGAGCGGTTCGGGACACCGACGTGGGCCCTCATCACTCAGGCGTTGATCACCATGACGCTGATCGTGACGATTGGCTCCAGGGACGGATTCGAGGCGCTCGTGAAGTATACGGCGGCCGTGTTCTGGTTTTTCTTCCTCCTGACCGGCGTCTCGCTGTTTATTCTACGCTGGAAGGACCGGGAGCAGGCCCGCCCGTACCTGGTCATCGGGTATCCGCTGACACCGCTGGTATTCTGCATGTCCTCGGCATACATGCTCTACGGATCGTTGTCTTATGCGCCCCAGGAGTCGTTGTTGGGCGCAGTGATCGTGCTCGTTGGACTCCCGCTCTACTGGCTTTCATCCGGAAAAAACAGGGAAAGGAGAACCGTATGAACGGGCCCCTGAGATTTCGGCATGTCGCCGTGCTGTTCGCGACCCTGGGATTGGCTGTCTCGCCCGGGGTCTGGTCTGGGGCCGTCCACGGCCCGTTCGCCCAAGTCGCGACCGATCCCAAGCTCGCGCCCTTCGTCCCGACACCTCAGAGCGTGGTAGAGATGATGCTGACGATGGCCGAGATCACAAAGGACGACATCGTGTACGACCTGGGCTCGGGCGACGGAAGAATCGTGATCACCGCCGCGAAGAAGTACGGGGCGAAGGGGGTCGGGTTTGAGATCGATGATGATCTCATACAGGAGGCCCGGGAGGAGGCCCGCAAGGAAGGCGTCTCGCACCTGGTCGAGTTCCGTAAGCAGGACGTGATGACCGTCGATCTCTCGCCAGCCACCGTCGTGACACTCTATCTGTTGCCCGAAGCGAACCTCAGACTTCGTCCGCGGATCCTCTCCCAGCTTCGCGTCGGGGCCCGCGTCGTCTCGCACAACTACGACATGGGTGATTGGGCGCCGCTTCGGGCTGCAGAGGTCCGGGACGCGGAGTCGAGCCATTCACTCCACTGGGTCTATCTGTGGCGCATCGACGCACAGCGCCCGAAGCCGTAGATTCTCGGTGTCGTATAGCCAGTGAGAAGGGAGTGCTGCAGCGATTACTGGTGGGCAGGGGCGGAATTGAACCGCCGACACCGGGATTTTCAGTCCCGTGCTCTACCGACTGAGCTACCTGCCCGATTGGTGCTTAACCGAGAGCGGCGAGTGTTTCGCAGGATACCAGATTGGTGCGTCAGTGTCGAGGGGTATCCAAACGGCGACGGCTTGTCCCGCAACGAGATCTAGGCTATTGTGAGCCGAACTGAGCATCCCCGAGGGGATCCGATGGGTCGGTCAAAGCAGGCACCGTATGCCAGGGCCGGTGTGGATGCGGACAGAGCGGGCTCCGCCCTCAAGGATCTCACCGCCCTGCTCCGAGAGACCTTCGCCTTTCGCAAGGCTATCGGCCGCGTGATGCTCCCCTTCGGATACTTTGCCAATGTCATCGCCCTGGGCAAGAACCTCGGCCTCGCGCTCTCGACGGACGGCGTCGGGACGAAGATCCTGGTGGCCCAGATGCTGGGCAGGTTCGATACCATCGGCATCGACTGCGTCGCCATGAACGTGAATGACCTTCTCTGCGTCGGGGCAGAGCCGCTGGCGCTCGTTGACTACGTGGCGGTGCAATCGCCCAACCGTCGGATGTTCCTGGAGATCGGCAAGGGCCTACACGAGGGGGCGCGCCGGGCCCGGATCACGATTCCCGGCGGCGAGATCGCGCAGCTCCGCGAGATGATCCGGGGGGTCCACAGGGATGATGGGTGTGATCTGGTCGGGACCTGCGTGGGCATCGTCCCGCTGGATCGCATCATCATCGGTCAGCGCATCAGACCGAAGGATGTGGTCCTGGGGCTCCGGTCGAGCGGCATTCACAGCAACGGCCTGACGTTAGCCCGCGATGTGTTCTTCCGACGCCGGAAACTTCGCCCGGACCGTCACATGCCCGAACTGGGTCGGACCATCGGGGACGAACTGCTCGAGCCGACCCGCATCTACGTCCCCGAGGTCATCGAAATGCTGAGGGACAAGTTGGACCTGAAGGCCCTCATCCATATGACCGGTGATGGCCTTCTCAACCTCAGCCGGGTCGCTGCACCAGTCGGCTTTGTCATCGACTTCTGGCCGGAACCGCACCCCATTTTTGGCCTGATCCGGGCCATGGGCCGGATAGGCCCCGAGGAGATGTTCCGAGTCTTCAACATGGGAATCGGCTTCTGTCTCGTGCTGCCGGATGACTCTCGCCAGATCGACCGGGTCATGGCCATCGCCAAGAGGCATGGGGTCGAGTGCTATCGGCTGGGATACGCCATCCGGGACGCCGAACAGCGGATCTCCCTGAAACCGTATAACCTCGTGGGGCACGGGGGGCGATTCCGTCGAGGTTCACGGTTCACAGTTCGCGGTTCACAGAAAGGCGAGCGGGGGCGATCGCGGTAATCGCGCGAGCTACCGCTGTCCTTTCTGAGAGCCCCGGATGAGCTTCTCCAGCTGGCCCAGGGCATTAGCCGTCTCCTGGCGGGCGTCCTCCAGCGCCTGCTGCAGACTTTCCACACGCTCTCGAAGCTTTAAATCGGCTCCTGTCCGCTGATAGGCCATCGTCGCCAACACAAGCGCGGCCATGCTGATGAGGAGCGCCAGAAAGGCCACCCCCCGGCCCCCCTTCGCCTTCTCAGCCATATCGCTTTCCTCCCAGCGTCACTGCCCGCCCCCGGCATCGACCAGAACAACACAGGTCCCGGCCAAGAGATCATGAAGCCCGCGCCCGCGCGGATGAAGGAGGACCATGATCAGCCCCAGACCGAAAGGGATCAGCGCGATGAAATACCCTACCCATCGCAGGAAGGCGCGTCCGTATCCGATGTCCCTGCCATCCCGCCTCACCACCCGCACCCCCATCAGCATCTTTCCGGGGGTCTGACCCCCCTGCCCCCAGTACAAGACGTGGTAGGCAAAGCTCACCGCAACGCCCGCCACGAGCGCGGCACCTACCGCCAGAAGCTGGACCTCGAATGTCAGCTCCCTGGCGACCGTCCCCCCCAATAACGCAGTGACGTAGGCGAGCATCATGGCCGGAAGGGTCAAGACAAGGGAGAGGGGCGCATCGACCAGGGCAGCAACCGCCCTCCGTAAACAACCCGCATAGACCATTGCGGAACCCGCGGCGGCCCTGGCCTCCTCCGTCTCGTCAGGCGTCTTGAGCTCCGCCGGCAAGGTGAGACGACTCCAGTTCAGTTCCTCCTCCACAGTCTCCCCCTCGACCGTGAACCGGTCCAGAAGCCCCACCCGCGTTTCTTGAACCGCAACCGGGGAAGCGACGGATGGCAGCACGATCGCGGGGGCCGGCGCAACATGCCGGGGGATCGGAGGGTGGGGGTTGGCGCACCGCCGACACACGGTGAGGCTATCAAAGCTCACATAGCCGCAATGATGGCACCGCATTGCACCCTGCTTAACATATTCCCCAAGGAACGGTCAAGGTAGAAGGGGGGATTGACAGCACCTGCAGGCTCCGAGCGACATTGCCGGGAGCGGCGGGGCCCCTCGGCGGGCGACGGCCCGGGAAACCGAGGCGCGATCCGTGGCCAAATTCTCTGCACGGAGCGTGAACACGGAGGGACCCAGGCCGTAAGCCGCCGTTCAGGGTCGCCGCGAGAGGCCTGGAGCGAGGGGCCGAAGGTGTGGAGGCGGGCAGCTCGACCGCTTCCTCTCCCGCTTCGCCCGGCTCCGGACCGACGAGCGCCTCGACCAGCTCACTGATCCGAGCCACCTGAGCGACTTCGATCAAGAGGATCCCCGGAGTGTCCGTCCGTGGGCTACGCGAATGGGGAAAGAGCTTGGAGACGAGCTGGGAGAGGACTTCGAGCCGATGATGGAGGAGGCGTTCCGCGACGAGGGAGATCTGGAATCGGCCCATGATGAGGAGCCCTGATCCAGCAGAACACTGCTCACCGGAATGACGTAGAACGGGAGGACGACTAGAGAAGTGAAAGCCGAATCGGCTATGAGGTCTTCTCCGCCACCTCGATGCGGGTCAGGGCCCGGGCGAGGGACACCTGGGCGCGCAGGACATCGATCGACTCATCTCCCCATCGGGCCATGCGCTCCACGGCCCGATCCCGCGCTTGCTGGGCCCGGGCGACATCGATCTCCTCGGCCTTCTCCGCCGCCTCGGCGAGGATGATCACCGTCTGAGGAAGGACCTCGGCATATCCCCAGCTGATCGCCAGATATCGCCATGTGCCATTCTTCCGGTAGGCGAGCTCCCCACTCTTCAGCGTGGACATGAAGGGGAGATGGCCTCCCAGGACGCCAAAGTACCCCTCGGCCCCCGGAGCGATGACCTCTTCGACCTCATCCCTCACGACCATGTGGGTCGGAGTCACCACCTCCACAGTCACCGTCTTCGGAACCCCTTCGACTCTCTCCATTCCTCATCCTTAGCAGTCAGCAATCAGCAGTCGGCTGTCAGCGAAAAACGTAAGTGTGAGATTGGTGGCCACGATGTTTTTGCTGACGGCTGATAGCTGACAGCGGACTGCTGCTTTACTTGCCGGCAAGCTGCTCCGCCTTTTCTTTTGCCTCTTCGAGCGTCCCCACCATATAGAAGGCCTGCTCCGGCCACGCGTCGCATTCGCCCTCGAGGATGTCCTTGAATCCCTTGATCGTCTGCTTCAGCGGGACGTACTTTCCGGGGGTGCCGGTGAACTCCTCCGCCACGAAGAAGGGCTGCGAGAGAAACCGCTGGATCTTCCGCGCCCGCGCCACCACCAGCTTATCCTCCTCGGACAGCTCCTCCATCCCCAGAATAGCGATGATGTCCTGGAGGTCCTTATAGCGCTGGAGGACCCGCTGCACCCCCCGAGCCACCTGGTAGTGTTCCTCGCCCAAGACGCGGGGATCGAGGATTCTCGAGGTGGAGGCGAGCGGATCCACCGCGGGATAGATCCCCAGCTCGACGATCTGCCGCGACAGCACGGTCGTCGCATCGAGATGGGCAAAGGTGGTCGCCGGTGCCGGGTCGGTGATGTCGTCGGCCGGGACGTAGATCGCCTGCACCGACGTGATGGATCCCCGCTTCGTCGACGTGATCCGCTCCTGAAGCTCTCCCATCTCGGTGCCCAGGGTCGGTTGGTAGCCGACGGCCGACGGCATCCGGCCCAACAGGGCCGAGACCTCGGAGCCCGCCTGGGTGAAGCGAAAGATATTATCGATAAACAACAAGACGTCCTGGCCCTCCTCGTCCCGGAAGTACTCGGCGGCGGTGAGCCCGGTGAGGCCGACCCGCAGCCTGGCCCCGGGCGGCTCGGTCATCTGGCCGTAGATCAGCACGGTCTTGTCGATGACCTTGCTGGCCTTCATCTCGAGCCACAGGTCATTCCCCTCCCGCGTCCGCTCTCCCACGCCGGCGAAGACCGAGATCCCGCCGTGCTCCATGGCGATATTGCGGATCAACTCCTGGATCAGGACGGTCTTGCCCACCCCCGCGCCCCCGAAGAGGCCGGTCTTGCCACCCCGGGTGTACGGTTCGAGGAGATCGACCACCTTGATCCCCGTCTCCATCATGGAGGCCTCGGTCACCTGCTCCTCAAAGGTGGGGGGCTCGCGATGAATGGGATAGAATTTCTTGGCCTGCACCGGGCCGAGTTTGTCCACGGGCTCGCCGATCACGTTCAGGATCCGGCCCAGCGTGGTCGTACCGACGGGGATCTTGATCGGCCCCCCCGTATCGATGACCTTTCGTCCCCGGACCAGGCCATCGGTCCCGGCCAACGAGATGCACCGGACCTTGTTTTCTCCGAGGTGCTGGGCCACCTCCAAGGTGAGCTCCTTGGTGTACGAGAAGATGTCGGTGTACTCAATCCCGGGCACCTTGACGGCATTGTAAATTGCCGGCAGATGCCCCGGAGGGAACTCACAGTCCACCACCGGCCCGATCACCTGAGTGATCCATCCCTCGCTCATCGGCCTTCTCCCCCTTTTCCAGCAGTCAGCAGCCCGCTGTCAGCTGTCGGCACGAACCCGATCGGACTTTGCTGATTGCTGACCGCTGACGGCTGATAGCTGATTCGCTACGCGGTGCCCGCCTGCCGGAGGGCCTCGGCCCCGCCCACGATATCCATCAGCTCTCTCGTGATCCGCTCCTGCCGCGCCTTGTTGAAGACCAGCGTCAGGCGCTCGATCATCTCTGCCGCGTTCTTCGTGGCCGCCTCCATGGCCGTCATGCGCGCCCCCTGCTCCGCCGCCGCCGATTCCATCAGCGCCCGATAGACCTGCACTTCCACGTGGCGGGGCAACAGCTCACTCAGGATGACTTCAGGGGACGGTTCGAAGATGAACTCGACCGGCTCGAGTTCGCCCGGTTCGACCGAGAGTGGCTCGATGGGAAGGAGCCGTTCCATCACCGGGCGCTGGATCCCGGCCGATCTGAACTCGTTGTACAAGAGATCTACCTCATCCAGCTCCCCGCCGATGTACGCACCGGCCAGCTGGCTTCCGATCTCCGCCGCGTGCGTGTACGCCAGCTGATCGAAGATGTTGATCCACTCCCCCTGTCGCTCGATCTGCCGCCGGCGGAAGAAGTCCCGAGCCTTGCGGCCGACGACCAGGAGGATGATCTGCACCTCGGCGTCCCCCGCCTGCCTGAGATAGTCAAACGCCTTCCTGAGGATATTGGCATTGAAGGCCCCGCACAACCCCTTGTCGGCCGCGACGACCACCAGGCCCTTCCGCCCCGTCTCTCGCCGCGCGAGCAAGGGGTGCCGCTCCGGTTCGGTCCTGACCGCCAACGAGGCGATAACTTCCCGAAGCTTGAAGGCGTACGGCCGCGCCTCCACGATCCGCTGCTGGGCACGGCGGAGCTTGGCCGCAGCCACCATCTTCATGGCCTTGGTGATCTGCTGGGTGCTCTTGACGCTGTTGATGCGTCGTCGAATATCCCGGAGTGTCGCCACTCTTACCCTGTTCACCGACGACCGACTACCGATGACGGTTTCCAACGGTCATCGGTCACCGGTGATCGGTCATCGATATCTCAACCGCGAACTGACCCTAGGCGGCCGCCTTCTGCGTCTTGAATTCCTCCTTGTACTCCCGGATGGCCTGCTCTATCTTTCGGCGGAGGTCCTCGCCGATCTCCCGCTTTGCACTCAGCTCCCTATAGATTTCGGGATAGCGTGTCTCGACGAACCGGATGAGCCCCTGTTCGAACGCCCGAATCGCCTCCGCCGGAAGATCATCCACAAGTCCGTTGACCCCGGCGAAAACGATCAGGATCTGCCGCTCCACGGGAAGGGGAGCGAACTGGTCCTGTTTCAGGATCTCGACCATCCGCTGGCCCCGGTTGAGCTGCGCCTGCGTCGCCTTGTCCAGCTCGGAGCCGAATTGGGCAAAGGCGGCCAGCTCCCGATACTGGGCCAGATCCAGGCGGAGGCGCCCCGCCACCTGCCGCATCGCCTTGATCTGGGCGCTCCCCCCGACCCGCGAGACCGACAGCCCCACGTTCACCGCGGGCCGAATCCCCGCGTAGAAGAGGTCCGCCTCGAGATAAATCTGCCCGTCGGTGATGGAGATCACATTGGTCGGGATGTAGGCCGAGACATCGCCGAGCTGCGTCTCGATGATCGGCAGCGCGGTGAGCGAGCCGCCACCCAGCTCATCGTTGAGCTTGGCGGCCCGCTCCAGGAGTCTCGAGTGCAGGTAAAAGACGTCCCCCGGGTACGCCTCGCGCCCGGGCGGCCGTCGGAGCAGGAGCGAGAGCTGGCGGTAGGCCTGGGCGTGCTTGGAGAGGTCATCGTAGATGACCAGGGCGTGCTTCCCGTTGTCCCGGAAGTACTCCCCCATGGCGCATCCGGCGTACGGCGCGATGTACTGTAGCGGCGCCGGCTCCGAGGCCGTGGCCGCGACCACGGTGGAGTACGCCATGGCACCGCCGTCCTCGAGAATCTTCACGACCTGCGCCACGGTGGACCGCTTCTGTCCCACGGCGACGTAGATGCAGAAGACATCCTGCCCCTTCTGATTCAGGATGGTGTCCACCACCAGGGCGGTCTTCCCCGTCTGGCGATCGCCGATGATGAGCTCCCGCTGCCCCCGCCCGATGGGGATCATGGCGTCGATGGCCTTGATGCCGGTCTGGAGCGGCTCCTTGACCGGCCGGCGGTCCACCACCCCGGGCGCCAGCCGCTCGATGGGCCGATGCTCCCGGGCCTCGATGGGCCCCTTGCCGTCGATGGGCTGGCCAAGCGCACTGACGACGCGGCCGGTCATCCCCTCGCCCACCGGCACCTGCGCGATCCGACCGGTCCGCTTGACCAGGTCCCCCTCTTTGATCGCGATAATTTCTCCCAGGAGAATGGCCCCGACGTTATCCTCCTCCAGATTGAGGACCATGCCGATGACATCGTGGGGGAGCTCCAGCAGCTCACCCGCCATCACCTTCTCCAGGCCGTAGATCCGGGCGATCCCATCACCGACCTCGATCACGGTCCCGACCTCGGCGACCTCCATGGCCGCCTCGTACCCCTTGAGCTGCTCTTTGATGAGTTGACTGATCTCGTCCGCGCGAATCTGTGCCATCGCTCTCTACTCCCTGAGGAGACGCTCCCGAAGCTGCTTGAGCTGCGTGCGGAGGCTGCCGTCATAGACGGTGCTATCCACCTGGACCACGATCCCCCCGAGAATCGCCGGATCGACCCGGGGCTCCAAGAAGACGGTGCCCCCCAGGACCTGGGCCAACTGGCGGCGAAGGCCCTCCTGGAGATCGGG
>CAYSDK010000004.1:0-41783 GCA_964429865.1 uncultured bacterium | reverse complement strand
GCGTGCTCCTTCTCGGCCGCAGCGGCCCAACTCACCTGCGGAACGGCGGCCAGGACTAGGCTCAAGATGCCGCTCCCGAGCCCACAGGTTCTCACCCGCTCCATCATCTCTCCACCATGGATCGAGGAAGACCCAGCATCGATGCGGTCATCCTTCACGCCGATTCCCCCGTGTCATCGTCCCCAGAAGACCCTGCCGCCAGGAGCGCGACCGGCCCCACCAAGAGCCCGATGGCCAGACCGAACACCTGAACAGGAAGAAACCTGAGAACGAGGAAAAGCACGATCCCGATCCCGAGGAAGCGAAGGAGCGAACCGCTAACGAGGCGGGGGAGAACCCTTGTCGTCTCCGAGGTGATGGTGCGGGTAACCGCCTGGCGCAACAGCTCCAGATTCGCGACCGCGATCCCACCGCCGATCGCATAGCCCAGCGCCCAGGGCCACCCGCCCAGGACCAGACAAAAAAAGAAACCGCCCCCGATAAGGATGAGGGCGGTTCGGTGCATCCTCCGGCCGAGCGCCTCAGGATCGCCCTGCCCACCCGTCCCCTCAGGGGCTCCCCTCGCCCAAAGGCGCCATAAGCTAGCACGGCCCTTCATTGGGTGTCAAGCCTTCTCCGACGCCTCCCAGAGGCAGTCGCGGGGTGGGAAATTGAGTGATCAGGCGTGGGAGTCGGGCTGGGCCCGGCGGCGGACCTCACGAATCGTCCCTCCACCCAGCACCAGATCGGGGTCTTCCCGATCGTAAAAGACCACCGCCTGGCCAGGGGTGATGGCGCGGACCGGGCGGGCAAATCGCACGAGGACCTGCCCATCCGCGAGAGGCGCTATCGTGGCCTTCTCCAGCGGGTGGCGGTACCGGATGGTCGCACACACAGGGCGTGGTTCGGTGAGCTCCTCGCCGGCGATAAAATTCACCCGGTGCGCAACCAAGGTGTCGGCAAAGAGATCCGCCTCCCGGCCGACCACCACCTCGTTCCGTTCCGGGTCGACGGCGACCACGTAATACGGGCCTCGACCCCCAAGCTTCAGACCCCGCCGCTGCCCGATCGTGAAGAGAGGAACCCCCGCATGCGTCCCCAGCATGTCGCCGCCCTGATCGCGGATGAGCCCGGGTCGCATCGCTTCAGGAACCCGTTCCCGGAGCAGTCCACGGTAATCGCCGTTGGGGAGGAAACAGAGGTCTTGGCTCTCGGGCTTCTGCGCCACGCGAATCCTCAGGCGAGCCGCCAACGCCCGGACCTCACTCTTGCGCATCATCCCTAAGGGGAAGCGAATCCACCGAAGCTGTGATTGGGTGAGTCCGTAGAGGAAGTAGCTCTGATCCTTCGCTCGATCAATTCCCCGCTTGAGCAGGACCTGACCGGTGGCCGGCTCCAGCACTGCTCGCGCGTAGTGGCCCGTGGCGACAAACGCCGCCCCCCAGGCGAGGGCCCGCCGGAGGAGGGAGCCGAACTTGACCTCGGTGTTACAGGTGGCGCAGGGGAGGGGAGTCCGTCCCGCCGCATATTCCCGACAGAACGGGGCAATCACGTGCTCATCAAACTCCTGCTCGACGTTCAGGAGATAGTGCGGAAACCCGAGGTGGGCCGCCATCAGGCGGGCATCGTCATAGGTCTCCGGGGTGCAGCAGCTATGATGGGAAGATGCGACCGGGGTCTGCGTCGAAGGATTCCAGACCTGCAGCGTGACACCGACGACTTCATACCCTTGTTCCTGAAGCAGGGCGGCCGTGACGGCGCTGTCCACGCCGCCACTCATCGCCACAACCACCCGCATGCCCATCGTGAGATCTTTCGCGTCCCCTCTGCGGCGGGCCTCTATCTCTCCGCCGCAGAATCCGCGCCGGGAGGGGCGGCCGACACCTCGTCCAGGGTCCCCATGTCGCAGGTGCCATTCAGCGCGGCCCCCTCCATCACCACCAGACACGGGGTGCTGATCTTTCCGATGACCCTGCTCGAGGCCAAGAGCTCGATTCGCTTCTTGGCGCGGATGGTCCCCTCGATCCTCCCGTTGGAGACGAGACTCCCTACGTCCACGTTCGCCCGGAGGATCCCTCCTTCCCCCACGATGAGCAGTTCATCTCCCACCACCTCGCCCTCGAGCCGACCGTCAATGCGCACCGTCCCCTGAAAAGAGAGAACCCCCTTGAACTCGGTCCCCTCGCCGAGGAAAGCCTTGATCTCGCCAATCTGCTGTGCGTCTCTTTCCCGCGCCATGAGCCGTGCCCCGCCCATTGTTAGCCTGCGCTCAAGCGACGATGGGCGTTCACGCTACCATGAAGGCCACCCCCTGTCAAACCCTTCCTCGGGTTGATGTCCCGACTCGCCCCTGATATTCTAGCGTGTACGGAGCGTGAGCGTGCGGGCCACAGTGACCCTCGTACTCGCCCTGGTCTCGTTCGCGGCGGCAACCCCGCAGGCGACGCGCATCCCCTTTCCTGAAGACCTCCTGAAAGACGGGCAACGGAGACCTGTGAAGGAGGTCGTGGAGGATTTCACCGTCCATCGACAGATGGGCGGCCTCCGCCTGTTGGGGAGCGAGGCGGTTCTTGGACACCTGGTCATGCACCCCGAGTTCACCGCGAGCCTGGCGCAGGCGGCAGGCGTGCTCAAGTACACCGTAAGGCGCCAAGGACCCGCGGAGTACTGGGCGGATGACCACAAGGGGCTTGCGGGCCGGATTGAGCTCCTCCGGGCTACCCAGGGTCAATTGGTCTACTACGCCCAGGGAACGTACAAGAACGGGTTCATTCGCATCCCAGGCCGCCTTGCCGTGGTCGCGCGCTATGCCGAGGGGAGAGAGGGGGATGCCTTCTATGTGGAGAACACCGTTTCGGCCTACGTCAGGGTGGACGCCCCCCTGCTCGATCCCTTAGCGCGCCTCTTCCGACCGATCGTGGAGCGCATCATGAACAAGAGGGTCGTGTGGTTCTTCGGAAAGGCTAACGAACTCATGACCAAGCTGACCCAGGATCCCGAGGCCGTCCTGCAAAAGCTTCCCCCCGACACCTGGCAAAAGGAAGTCGCAGAGCTCCGGATGCTCCTCAAGGCCGCCCAAACCGACATCGGCCGTCGCCGCCAGGAGCGAACTCGTCTGAGCCAATCGTCCCTCTGATGTGCTGACCGAACGCTGAGGACGGCGCAAAAGCAAGACGCCCGAGGGCACATGCCCGTCGGGCGTCACGAATGCTGTCACGTCCTTTGGGGACACTTCGATCCAGGTATCTACTTGCCGAAGACGCCCTTCAGCGCTTTTTCGCCGCCGCCCTTAGTACCTGCGGTGCCCTCGGCTTCCTTCCGCGCCTTCTCAGCCAGCCCTTTCACATCGACGTTGGTCGCCGCCTTCGCCGCATGGCGATTCACTTCTTCCAGGATCTTTTCGACCACATCGGCCATCGAGGCCCCCTGGCCCTTCTTGCCGATATCCCTCATCTCTATATCGGGCAGCACAACGGTGGTCGACTGAGCCTGGAGCGGGACGCCAACGCTCACATTGAGCTTCGATTTCTCCACGCGGAGCCTGTCGATGATGACCTTCTTGCCGGCCCCCTGGGCCTCCGGCGCTCCCGATCCACTCTTGGCCCCGGCACCAGTGTACGCCTCGACGTTCTTCTGGAGCGCCGCAAGATTGCTGCCCCCTGGACCCAGCTCATATGTGATCTCCGGCGCACTGATGACGATCTCGCGGATGGCGACCGTATCCGAAAGCAGCGAGCGAACATCGAGGGACACACTCACCGCACCCAGCGTAAACGCGCTGGGCGTCTTGAAGCCCTGGGGGTTTCCCACGATCAAGTTGGACAGTGACGCGTTTCCCGAGAAGGGAGAAACGTTCACACTGCCGAGCTTGACCTCGCTCTTGGTGACCTGGGGGCCGTACGTCTCCACCGCCGACCGGATCACCCGATTGAGCGAGAGATACAGAAATACGAGCCCGCCCACAATCAGCACAAGGACAATGACAACGATCAGCATGAGCCTTTTCACGGGCTTTCCCCTCCATCGATGCGAATTGATTGGCCAGATGCGAACAGCGCTGAGGCACGGAGAGGTGTCACTGAATATAATGGACCTGTTCCAGCTTGTCAAACCCCGATGAGGCTCGGGTTCGAGCGCCCGGATCCTCTTAAGACCCCGGAGATGTCAATGTTCGCACCCTACTGGATCGTCGGCCAGGAAGATGAGGCGGCCAGGACGGGATGAATGCCACCGAGTCGCGGACCCGCACATTTTACGACGCGTGACGCCCCTCAAACGCGCAGCTCTTTCCGCCAGCGGCGGGCAGGTAAAGTTCGAGCAGGTAGTCCTTCACCATGCGGTCGCTGTTGAACCGCCAGCCCAGCATCTTGATCGCATGCTTCATCCGCCGCACCCACCGGACGGGGACGCCGTGGTCATTGCGGTCGTAGAACTCCGGGACCGCCTGCTCCTCGAGCACCCGGTAGAGCGCCTCGGCGTCGCGCTCCCGCTGAACCGCGGGGTCGGCGTGCTCACGGCCGTCGCCGATGGTGAAGCCGTTTAGTCCATCGGCAGCCTCCGCCCACCAGCCGTCGAGGATAGAGCAGTTCAGCCCGCCATTCAGCAGCACCTTTTGCCCGCTCGTGCCGCACGCCTCCTTGGGACGCTCGGGCGTATTGAGCCAGAGGTCCACGCCCTGGACCAGGTGGCGCGCCACCCACATATCGTAGTCCTCGATGAAGGCGATTCTCGTCCGGAACCGCGAGTCCCTCATCAACTCGAAGATGTGCTGAATGAGCCGCTTGCCTTCATGGTCCTGTGGATGGGCTTTGCCTGCGAAGATGATCTGGGCAGGTCGCTCCGGGTGGTTGAGGATAGCGTCGAGCCGGTCCAGATCCGAAAGGACCAAGGTCGCCCGCTTGTAGGTGGCGAACCGGCGGCTGAAGCCAATGGTGAGGACCCCAGCACCGAGGGCGTCGACCGTGACGTGGGTGGGATCGGTCCCGTGCAGGCGGGCGAGGCGGAGGGCGAGCCGGCGGCGGACGAATCGGATCAGTCGATCCCGCAGAACCTGATGCTCCTCCCAGAGCTCGGTATCGCTCACCTTTTCGATATCCTGCCAGAACTCATAGAAGCTCATGCGGGTCTCCCAGGCCTTGCCCAGGTGCCTGACGTAGAGGCGAGCCATGCTCGGCGCCAGCCACGATTTCACATGGACCCCATTCGTGATATGCCCGATCGGCACGTCGCTCTCCTCCGGGCCTGGCCAGACGGTCTTCCACATCCTGCGAGAAGTCTCGGCGTGCAGGGCGCTGACCGCGTTCCGCCGCCGCGAGAGCCTCAGCCCCAGCACCGTCATGCAAAAGGGCTCCGAATGATCGTCGGGCCGGATGCGGCCCAGGGCCATGAACTCCTCAGGGTCTATGCCACACTCCACGATAAGCCAGCCGAGGTTCGCCTTGACCAAGTCGGGGGCGAATCGGTCATGCCCCGCGTCAACGGGGGTGTGCGTGGTGAAGACGGTTCGCCGCTTGACGTTCTCGAGTGCCATCCTGTAGTCCTCGCCTTGCTCCTTCATCCGCAGTCGAAGCGCCTCGAGGGGGGCAAAGGTGCAGTGGCCCTCGTTGAGATGCAGGACCGCGGGTTCGATCCCCATCACCCGGAGTGCGCGATAGCCTCCGATGCCCAAGACGATCTCTTGGCGGATGCGCATTGCCTCGCCCCCGCCGTAGAGGACGCGCGTCATCTCGCGGTCGGCTTGACCGTTCTCCTCGATGTCCGAATCCAGCAAGAACAAGCGTACGCGGCCCACGTTGAGTTGCCAGATCTGCAGCTTGATGTCGTGGTCGCCCGTCCGCACCGCGACAATCACGGGATGCCCCTTGCCGTCCAGCACCTGCCTGATGGGCATGGTCTCGATGGAAGAGCTGGAGTAGCTTTCCTGCTGCCATCCACGCTCGTCGATCCGCTGGCTGAAGTAGCTATGACTGTAAAACAGGCCAACGCCTACCATCGGAATGTTCAGGTCCGAGGCGCTCTTGAGGTGATCCCCTGCCAGGATACCTAGGCCGCCGCAATAGACCGGAAGCGACTCGTGCAGGCCGAACTCCGCGCAGAAGTACGCTACGGGTTGCCGCCATAAGGGGCCGGCGTGCTTCTGGCCGAAACTTTGCGAGGGATTGAGGTATTCCCCGAGGCGCCGAAATTGGAAGTTGATGCGGCTCTCGATAGCCTTTCCTTCGACACGAGTGGCGAGCTCTTCATCAGTCAGGTTCCCGAGGAAAACGATGGGATTATGACTGGAGCGGCGCCACAGATCCTGGTCGATGTCGCGGAAGATCTCGACTACCTCTGGCTCCCAGGTCCACCAGAGGTTTTGCGCCATCTCGGCGAGGCGCCGCCGCAGCACGGCTGCTTCGCTCTCACCCATTCGCACTCTCCATCATCAGGGTGGGGTCAAAAGAACCCCCCGGTAGGCGATAAAAGCATACTTCGTGCCAGCCAAGAAGCGTCAGGGGTAGCGCAGGGGTTTTCGGTACGGTTTCGGCTGAGGTGTCACATCGGGGCTAAAAGCCGATGCTACCGTGGTAGCCAAATTCGACCCCGATGTTGGGCCCTCCCGGGAACAGGGGCGGCGGCCACACGTGCAGATACCTGGCCATCAGGAGTGGTTCGACACCGCTCACCACGGGCGGTCCGACACCGCTCACCGGGAGTGGGAACTGATCGGGAATCGTATCGAAGGGCCCGGCACGACCTTGCACCTCTCCGACGACCGTGATGAGCCGACCGGGGCCGAGCTGATCAGCACCCTCGTCAAGGCGGACCACCACCGCGAATCTTCCCCGAGGGGTCCGATCCAGTCGCGGCCGGTCGCGAAACCCCAGCGGTCGCTCCAAGACGGCAACCTCAATCCACTCCCCCCGGGGCCTCAAGGCGAGGACCTCGCCGCCCAACACGAGCAGGGTGCCGGCGTAATGCTCCGGCGCCTGCCGAAGCAGAGCGAAGGGAACCGATCGCGCCTGATCCCTCAGCCTGTCCGGAACCACGGAGGCGCAGGCAGCCAGGATGACCGCACACAGGAAGAGCCCGAGCCCCAGCCCACCGCTTCTGGTGAGCACCGTCGAACCACTCGTGGTGAGCACGGCCGAACCATCCCTCCCACCCGACCCGTGTCTTGCGACGCACCGGCAGTGTAGCTTCGTCACCATCGAGAATCAACTCCGAACCGCGATTGATGAATCCGCCGATCTCTGGGGTGGCCGGCCGGATTCGGTTGAAGGGAGCGATTGAGGGTCAAGCCAAGTCTGGTGGGACCTGTAAGGGCAATGGAACCTCGACCACGGTCAAGGTGTTTCGCCTGAAGGCTCGTTCGAGGGCTCCGCCTATTTCATCGAGGGAGTGGATCCTCTCTGCTTCGGCTCCAAACGATGTCGCCAGGCGAACGAAATCCGGGTTGACTAACCTTTCATCCCCATCGAGCTGACCTTCCTTTCGCTGCCCATAGTCCACGATCCCGAACGCACTATCGTTAAAGAGGAGGACCGGGATCGCCACATGATATCTGGCCGCTGTGGCCAACTCGTGACAGGAAAAGAGAAACCCCCCATCGCCGCACAGCGCAACCACCGGACACTCGGGTTTCGCGATCTTCGCGCCGATCGCGGCTGGGAGGCCGAAACCGATCGTTCCGCTCCCCATAGGCCAGAGGAAAGTCCTGGGCTCGCGAACTTCAAAGTACCTCCGCGTCCAATAGGTCGCGACCGTGGAATCATTGGCAACGATGGCGTCGCCTGGCAGCGCTGCTCGCAGATCATCGAGCAGCTTCATTTCTTGCGGGAAGCCCCTTCGGAGCGCCTCCAGCACCTGCTGCTTGACCCTGGTCACCTCTGATCGCGCAAACCCTTGTGGGCGGAACGGGCGCTTTTTGACCTGCTCCAGCATGGCCGCGAGCGTTGTCTTGGCGTCCCCGACCACCTCAACGACGCTGCGCACTCCCAGGGCCGGATGCGTCTTCGAAAACTGCTGCTCGTCGATATCGATTCTGACCCATCGGCGAGGCAATCGTAACGACCACTTGCCTGTTGATCGATTGCTAAACCGCGTCCCAATGACCACTGCAAGGTCCGCTTGCTCGAGTAATGGGCGGACGGCAGATTCTGTCCCGAGGTTCGCCAGAGAGAGCTCGTGGACCTCCGGTATTACTCCCTTCCCTTTGATGCTGGTCAAGACAGGGGCGTTCAGCAGCTCGGCCATTTGCACCACGACCTGGCTTGCCCCGGAGGCGATCGCCCCACCTCCGGCATAGATCACCGGCCGCTTGGCGGCCACAATGGCATCGACCGCTTCGCCCAACTTCTCGGCATCGGGGACCGGCGGTTGGCCTGCTGCCGGCTGATACGCCAACTGAAAATCGATCTCGCCTCTCAGGATATCGTCCGGAATCTCCAGGCCGTACGGTCTCGGCCTTCCGCTGGCCATTTTGTGGAAGATCTCCCGGATCGTGGCAGGAATGTCGCGCGCGAAGGCTATATCGTGGCAGGCCTCGGTCACATTCGCGATCAAACCGTGCTGGTTCTTCACCTCGTGGAGATCCCCCCAGCCCTTCTGCAGATGCTTCCGCTCGATCTGGCTGGCGATCAGCAAGACAGGGGACGAGCTGGCGTACGCTTCCTGGATTCCAACCATCGTGCATGCTGCGCCGGCACCCGTGGCCGCCATGACCACCCCGACTCCCCCGGTCACCCGTGCGTAGGCATCAGCCATGAAGGCCGCGGATTGCTCATGACGCACCTCAGTGAATCGAATGCCCCGTCTTTTGATGGCGTGAGCCAGCGACGTAATATGGAGGCCGCGTATGCCAAACACGACCTCGACCCCTTGTGCCTTCAGGCATTCGGCAATTGCCTCTGCGCCAGTCATCCTGTCACTCCGCGACGTGGAGCGGTTTGGAACGGCACTAGGAGAGGCCCACGACCTGTTCGAGCGCGGCGTCCAGGATCGCAATGGCCTGGTCCACATCTTTGCGCCCGATGATCAGGGGCGGCATGAACCGGATCGTGTGGGGTGGAAGGGGATTCACCAAGAGACCCAGGTCGCGGCAGGCCTTGACCACCTGCAGCGCTATCGGTTCACTGAACTCCACTGCCAGGAGCAGACCCTGACCGCGAACCGCCTTCGCGATCTTCCACTTCTCTTGCAGGGTAAGGAGTCGCTCGCTGAAGTAGCTCCCCACGGCCGCGGCGTTACCGGGCAGATCCTCCTCGAGGATGTGTCGTAAGACCGCGGTGGCCACAGCACAGCAGAGGGCATTGCCGCCGAAGGTGGACCCGTGATCCCCGGGTCCGAAGCAGGCGGCCCGGGCGCTGACCAGTATCGCCGCGATGGGGATGCCGCCCCCCAGGCCTTTGCCGACCGTCATGATGTCTGGCTTGATCCCAGACTGCTCATGACCCCACAGGGTTCCTGTCCGGCCGCACCCGGTCTGGACCTCGTCAAGAATCAGGAGAAGTCCCCGCTCGTCGCAGAGCTGTCGGACATCCTTCAGGTAGCGGTCTCCCGGGACATGGACCCCGCCCTCCCCCTGAATCGGCTCGAGAAGGACGGCGCAGGTCTTGTCGCTCACGGCGGCTCGAAGCGCCTCGGCATCGTCGTACGGAACGTGACTGAATCCTTCAGGGAGAGGGGTGAAGGGGGCTTGGTACTCCGGCTTTCCCGTTGCCGCCACCATGGCCAACGTGCGACCGTGGAAGGCGCGCAGCGTCGAGATCACCCCATACGCCCCGTTGAGATGTCGCTTCCCGTACTTCCGCGCCAGCTTCACTGCGCCCTCGTTGGCCTCGGCCCCGCTGTTACACAAGAAGACCTTGTCGAAATCGCTCACCGAGGTGAGGAGCTCTGCCAATTCAATCTGGGGAATGGTGTAGACGTCATTGCTTGCCAGGATCAGGCGTTCTGCCTGTTCCGTGAGCGCCTTGAGGATAACCGGATGGCTGTGCCCGAGGCTGCACGCAGCCCAGCCGGCGATGAAGTCGAGATACTCCCTGCCCATCTCGTCCCAGACCTTCGCGCCCGCCCCCCGCACCACGGTGACCCCAAGACGCCGATGGCCGGTGTCCATGAAATACTGCTGCTCGAGCTGTACCCAGTTCCTCATCTTCACAGTGATTACACCTCAGCGCTCATCCCCTGCGCCATCTTGATCTCTCGGCCGTGATTGACGGTCCAGGCCACCTTGTGCGTCACCACATCCAGCAGGGGCCAGGAGGCGGGCATCCCGGTCCCGCTCTTTTTCACCCCACCGAAGGGGAGATGCACCTCGGCCCCGATGGTGGGCAGGTTCCAGTAGCCGACCCCGAACTCGCAGGCCTCCTGGAGGAGGCGTGCGGTTCGGTACCCTTCGGTGATGGCCGAAAAGGCCAACCCGTACTCCACGTCGTTATGGATCGCCACAGCCTCTTCCAGGCTCCGGAAGGGGATCAGGGCCACGTGCGGGCCAAAGACCTCTTCATGGAGGACGCGGGCGTCGCGGCGATGGGCCATCCGGTAGATGAAGGGGCTGCAAAAGTATCCGTTTCGGTACTCCCCCTCCTCCAGGCGCCCCCCATCGAGCAGGATCTCCGCCCCCTCGTTCTTGGCGAGCTGGTTATAGAAACCGACCTTCTTCACCGCCGCCTCATTGATCAGGGGCCCCATGAAGACCCGTTGATCCATCGGATCGCCAATGATGATCCGTTTCGCCATGGCCACGAAGGCCTTCGCAAACTCTTTCATCCGGCTCTCATGGATGATGAGGCGCGAGGCAGAGGTGCACCGCTGGCCGGTCGTTTTGAAGGCGCTCAGGATCGCCGCCCGGACCGCCAGCTCGAGATCGGCGTCCTGGCAGATGATCATGGCGTTCTTCCCCCCCATCTCGCAGGCGCACATCTTGCGGTAATCTTTCGCGCAGGCCTCCTTGATCCTCGCCCCCACCTCGTAGGAGCCTGTAAACAGCACCACCTCAACATCCGGATGCGCCACCAGAGGCCATCCGACGTCCTCTCCCATCCCCTGGACCAGGTTCAAGACCCCGGGGGGAAGTCCGGCACGCTCGAAGCATTCGACAATCTTCTCCCCGACAAGGGGGGTCTCTTCGGAGGGCTTGAAGACCACCGTATTGCCTTCGAGGAGGGAGGGGGTGATGAGCCAGATGGGAATGGCAAAGGGGAAGTTCCAGGGGGTGATGACCGACACCACGCCCTTCGGTTTGCGAAGCATATAGGCATCCTTCTCCGCAATCTCCGAGGGGAGGACCTGCCCATAGGGCATCCGCGCATGTCCGAACATGTACTGGGCCATGTGGATCCCCTCGATGACATCGGCCCGTGCCTCGTTGATGGCCTTGCCTGCCTCCCGCGCCACCAGCTGGGCCGTCTCGTCCGCCCCGGCCTTCACGATATCGACGAACCGCTCGATCGCCTCCCCACGCTTTATGCGGGAGAGGGCGCGCCAGGCGGGGAAGGCCTCCTTGGCCGAGGCGACCGCCTGTTCCACATCTTCTCGATGGGACAGGGGGACTCGAGCTAAGACCTCCCCGGTTTGCGCAGGATTTCGACTCTCGTACTCGCTTCCACCCTTGGCACCGACCCATTTTCCGGCGATGTAATTCTTCTCTCGCACGGCTCTCCCCCCTCCCGACCCCACAGATCACGGGGTGGTGCATCCGGCTCTCGTTAAGAGCAAAGTTTGTGCCTAACCGGCTCGAAGAAGGAGCAGCGCGCAGGCGTCGTGCGCCGGCTTCTCCCGGTCGGCGCAAATAGTTTGGAGCAGCACTAGCCCTGACCTTCTCCGAACGCCTCAAGAGACAGGATGCAGAGGACCACGGCGGCGCCGGCGATGTTGAACAGCATGAGGAGGACGGAGAATTGGTGCCACTGCTGAAACTGCATCCGCAACGGATCCCCAGGCGGGATGCTCTGGATCGCGGCCCCCATCACACGGCGCAGACTGAATAGCCTTGTCCCAACGATCTCCCGAGAGATGAGGGTAGAGGCGGTCATCAGGATAAGGAGGATCGTCCTGAGCCCCCACAAGCGCCGCCGCCCGAGCGGCCGAACCGCGATGCTCACCAGCACAAGGAGAGGCCCGAGAATATAGGCAGAGAGGTACAAAACGTTCAGGGTGGCCGCAACCAGATCGCCTGCCTGATGGCGACTTTCGAGGATGGCAAAGGCGGTGGGGGCTACCACGAAGCTAAGAAAGACCATCACCCCAAGCCAGGACCCTACTCCCGAAGCCACCAAGATCAGGAGGGTACGGCGCATGTGGATCCCTTCATCGTCCGCCTGGATCCTGGAGGAGAAGGCCCTGGAGCTGGTGCCGAGAGAGAGGTCGAAGCGTCTGGGACCGAGTGGCCCGTCTAACGCGAACAGATTTTTCGGACGAGCCGGTCGAGATCGTCTTCCGAGTAGAACTCCACCTCGATCCGCCCGCGCTGACCGCGCCGGATGATCCGGACCTTTGTGGCCAGCGTCCGGCGCAACTGCTCTTCCGCCTGGGCCAGTCCCGGGGCCTTCCGCCGGATGGTCCGATCCTGAGCCGCCGGTCCGTTCTTGAGCCGCTTGACCAACAGCTCCGTCGCCCGGACCGAGAGGCCGCGCCGGATCACCGCCTCTCGCGCTGTGAGCTGAAGATCCCGACCCTCGAGACCGAGCAGAGCCCGACCGTGCCCTGCAGACATGGCCCCCTCGATCAGATCCTCTCGAATCGGGTGGGGAAGCTTGAGCAGACGGAGTGTGTTGGCGATAGAGGCCCGATCCTTTCCAACCCGTGCGGCCATCTCCTCCTGGGTCAGCCCAAACTCCTCGATCAGGCGGCGGTAGACCTCCGCTTCCTCGACAGGATTCAGATCCTCCCGCTGGACATTCTCGATCAGGGCCACCTCAAGCATCCCCGCGTTCGACATCTCCCGCACCACGGCCGGAATGCGCTCGAGGCCCGCACGCTCCGTCGCACGGAGTCGGCGCTCTCCCGCCACAAGTTCGTAGCCCCCGGGGATCTGCCGAACTATGACAGGGGAAAGGATCCCCTGGGCGCGGATTGAGGCGGCCAGTTCGTCCAGTTTTTTGTCATCGAAGCGCTTTCTCGGCTGGAAAGGGCTTGGACGGATCTCCGCCAGAGGAATGTCCACGATCCCCGGCTCCCCCTTTGCGAGGGGAATGAGGGCCTCAAGGCCCCGACCGAGCGCCTGCCGTCCCATCGATCACCTCCTTGGCAAGATGTAAGTACGCCTCCGCCCCTGCCGAACGGATGTCGTACAGGATGATCGGCTTCCCGAAACTCGGGGCCTCACTCAGGCGGGTGCTCCGAGGAATCACCGTGTCAAAGACTCGCCCGGAAAAGTTCCGGCGCACGTCCTCTACGACCTGCCGGTTGAGGTTCAGGCGGCTGTCATACATAGTAAAGACGACCCCCTCGATCTCAAGGCCCGGGTTGAACGAGCGTCGAATGAGGCGCAGCGTGGTCAGAAGATGGGTGAGTCCCTCCAGGGCGTAATATTCACACTGAAGGGGAATGAGGACGGAATGAGCGGCTACGAGGGCGTTCAGAGTTAAGAGACCCAAGGAAGGGGGACAATCGATAAGAATATAGGCGAAATCATCCGAAATCTCTTCCAGGGCGCTCTTTAGTCTCTGCTCCCGCCCCTCCACCGGGACCAACTCGATCTCCGCACCGAGCAGGGCTGAACTCGAAGGGAGGATGTGCAGCGCGGGGATCGGACCGGGGCACAGCGCCTCGGAGGCTTTGGCCTCGCCCAGGAGAACCTCATAGATGTACGGACCAGGCCCCGTCCGGGAGAGGCCGAGCCCTGACGTGGCGTTCCCCTGCGGATCGATGTCCACCAGGAGTGTGCGTTTGTCGGCCGCGGCGAGACAGGCAGCGAGATTTATTGCGGTGGTGGTCTTGCCCACCCCTCCCTTCTGGTTGGTGACCGCGATCACCCGCGCCACCCGGATCCCCCAAGTTAGTGTCGTTCCAACCTACTGAGCCGAATGTGATCAGCCCACCTCGTTCCAACGGTGACCGGCATGTGCAGCAAAGAGGATGGCACAAATTGTTGGGGCAGCATTAGCATCGACTCGAAAATAGCACGCCGTCTCCCCAAGGGAAAGGAGAATGTTTCACGTGACACGCTCCGGGCGAGCCGCAAGCCCTGTTCCACGTGAAACAGTACCGGTCCTGACGATGATAACGATGTCCCGGTCCGTGCTCAGGTGGAGGACCCGCTCAATCTTGATATCGGGGCGCCGAATGGTCTCGGCCTCCCTCAGCCATTTCAGCCCTACAGGCAGGACGAGTCGCCCCTCCCTTTTCATAAAGGGCGTGCAGAGGGCGACGGTCTCCGGGAGCCTCATCACCGCCCTTGCGATGACGACATCGTAGGCCTCCCGGTGCGCCGGATCACGATGCAGAGACTCCGCCCTGGCCTGAATGACTGAAGTCCCGCGCAACTGGAGGAGGCGACACACCTGCCTCAAGAAGGAGACCTTCTTTCTCATCGCCTCGACAAGGGTGACCGCGAGATCGGGGGCGGCAATCTTGAGGGGAATGCCGGGAAGACCTGCGCCGGTGCCGACGTCAATTAGCCGCAGGTTCGGCTTGACCTCGAACGCCTCGAGGAGGGTCAAAGATTCCAGGATCCCATGCCGAACCACCGCCTCGTCGGTCCGGAATCCAACCAGGTTCGCCTTTCGATTCCACCGCTTGAGCTCGGTGAGGTACGCGATGAAGTGCTCGATCTGCGCCTCGGTGAGGGCAAGGCCCAGCTTTGCTCCGCCGCGAGTTAGGAGCTTCCTTATCGCCTCGTCCATAGAGCACGCCCCCCGCTCCCTCGCCCGTCCATACCTACTTGCCGATGCAAAAGTCCCGAAAGATTTGGTCGAGAATCTCCTCTGTCACGGTCTCCCCCACGATCTCGCCCAGCGCGTGGAGTGCCCCACGAACATCCAGGGCGGCAAGCTCAACCGAGATGCCCTCCCCCAGGCTGCGGCGCGCCCGCTCAAGCTGCCTCTCGGCCCGCTCCAAAGCCTCCCGATGTCTCGGGCCCACCATCATGATCGCCTCACCTGCCGCGTCCCCGCCGAGGAGCCGGCCTATCTCACTCCGCAGGCCCTCCACCCCTTGTCGGGTGAGCGCCGAAGTGGAGAGGGGCTCCACCCCAAACCGGTCCTGGTAGGCGGCCGATGGGGCGGCGGGCTCAAGATCGCTTTTGTTGACTACAAGGATTCGCGGTTGCGGCGACTCTGACCAGGCCTTGAGATCGACGGGCGCAATTGGCCCGCTGCCGTCCACGACGACGATGGTGAGATCGGCCCGCCCTAGGGCCTCCCGGGTCCGGTGTAGGCCCTCCATCTCGATCGGGTCCTGCGGCTCCTCTCGAAGCCCCGCGGTATCGATCAGGCGGATAGGGAACCCACGGATCTCGAGCTCCTCTTCCACGGTGTCCCGAGTCGTTCCCGGAACCACCGAGACAATCGCCCGCGCCCTCCCGAGCAGGGCATTCAAGAGGCTCGATTTGCCCACATTGGGCGGGCCGGCGATCACGACGGTCGCCCCCTCCCGGAGAAGCCGCCCATCCCTCGCTTTCTGAACAAGGACCCCTACGCCCTCCTCGATGCGATAGATCCGCTTTTCGAGCTCACCGACCGCCGGAAAATCGAGCCCCTCCTCGGGAAAATCGACCGAGGCCTCAAGGCTCGCCAGCACCGAGAGGAGCTCTGCCCGAAGCCCATCGACCTGCTCCGAGAGCCCCCCTCGAAGTTGTCGCACGGCCGCGGCAAGGCCGGCCTCGGTCCTTGCCCGAACGACCTCTAGGACCGCCTCGGCCTGGGCCAGGTCGAGTCGGCCGTTCAAGAAGGCGCGCCGGGTAAACTCCCCAGCCAGGGCAGGCCGTGCCCCGTGCCGGAGGACCGCGTTGAGGATCGCCTGCACGGGGACGCGCCCGCCGTGGCCGTGCAGCTCCACCACGTCCTCTCCGGTGTAGGAGCGCGGTGCCCGCATCAGCAGCAGGATGGCCTCGTCGATCATGGCGCCGGTGTCCGGCTCCACCACGTGCCCGTGCTGGATGGTATGGCTGGCACATTGGCGGGGGTCGGCACTGGAGGAGGGAGAGAAGACTCGCGACGCCACCTCCAAGGCGTCCGGCCCGCTCAAGCGAACGATCCCGATCCCCCCCTCGCCCGGCGGAGTGGCAATTGCGGCAATGGTGTCCTGGAAGGGATCGCCCGGTTCGACTGCGCTCACCGCTCTTCCTTTCCCGCACCCACCGCGAGGCCGAGTCCTCGGTTCATCTGGTATTGGTGTCCGATCTGGAGGACATTGTTCACCAGCCAGTACAGGACGAGTCCTGACGGCATCCCCCAGAAGATGAAGGTGAACATGACCGGCATGAGATAGAGCATCATCTGCGCCTGGCGGGGGTCCCCGCCCGTTGGGCTCATCTTCTGCTGGATGAACATGCTGATTCCCATGATCAGGGGGAGGCCGCGAACGGCGAACGCCTCGCCAACGTATGGGATGGGGAAGGGCACGACAAAGAGGGTATCCGCGACCGAGAGGTCATCGATCCAGAGCGCAAACGGGGCACGCCACAACTCGACCGAACTGGCCAGCGCGTTGTAGAGGGCGATGAAGATCGGGATCTGGATCACCATGGGGAGGCAGCCGCCCAGGGGATTGACGCCGTGGCGCTTGTACAGCTCCATCGTCTCCTGATTCACCTTCTGCGGATTGTTCTTGTATCGCTCCTTGATCGCCTGAAGCTTCGGCTGCACCGCCTGCATCGCCTGCATCGACTTGTGGCTCTTCTGTGCGAGCGGGTAGAAGCCGACCTTCTGCAGGATGGTGATAAGGATAATGGCGACGCCGTAGTTGCCGGTGAAGCTATGGAGAAACCGGAGGAAATAGAGGGCCGGTCGGGCCAGAAAATCGAACCAGCCCAGATCCACGAGCTTCTGCAGATCGTGCCCCGCCTCCCGGAGCCTCTCGATTTCCTTGGGCCCGGCAAAGAGCTCTAGTGTTACCCTTGTCTCTCCACCGGGGGGGATCTTCATCGTCGGGTACACAAGACCTACAACCGGCCTCCCTTCGGCGTCCTTTCCGGCCACACTTGACGGAGCCGGCTCTGCGGGGATGAGGGCTGCGGTGAAATAGCGGTCCTGAATGGCCGTCCATGAGACGGTCCCCGATTGGACGGCCTCCTGGTCACTCTTTTCCAGGGGTGGAGTGATGATCTTCCCATCAATTCGGGCGACGATAGAGACCGAATCGACTTGCTGATCCGGGGCTCCAAGGCGTAAGCTGGGTCCCCACGCGAGGCGAAGGGTGCCCTGGTGGGGCACGCTCCCCGGATTCTGGAGCCGTATCTCGACATCAGCCAGGTACCGCCCCGGATAGAGCACCAGCGTCTTCTCCAGCACGATCCCCGAAGCCTCCTGAAACTCCACCACGACCCGCTGGGGTTTGGTGGGGTCGGGCGCGGGTCGCTCCACGACCCGATAGAGCCCCTGCCTCCCCTCTCCCCCTTCGACCCAGACGGCAAAAGGAGTGGGCGTGCTGCGGTCGGGGAGCAGTCCCACGAGATCAACGAGCCCACTCTCCTCCTGGTACTGTTTGAGCTGCCAGCTCCGAATCCCGCCTCCCCGATTGGTCAGGACTACCTTGAGCAGGTCGGTTTCAAGCGTGATCGCCTCTTCCCGCTCGCCTCGCCTGGGCGCCCCGACGAGCCGTGGGCTCCTGGCTTGGTGCTGAGGTGCTGCCGTCTTTGCCGCAGGTTTCTCCTCGGCCGCCTCTTTCCTTGGCTCGGTTTTTGGCTCGGTCGGCGGCGGGGCCGGCGTGAAAAAGGCCTGGTACGCAAGGAGAACGACAACGGCCAGCGCGGCGGCCACAATGGCCCTCCGCTCCATGTCTCCTCGATCGGGGTCCGGCAATTGAGTCACGGCTGCCTCCCGCGTACCCGCCTTCCCTCAGCGCACCGGATCAATTCCCCCGGGGTGAAGGGGATGACATCTGAGCAACCGCCCAACGGATAGGATGATTCCTTGAACCAGCCCGTACCTGCGAATTGCTTCCTCGGCGTAGGCCGAACACGTGGGGACAAACCGGCAGGCGGGGGGGAAGAGTGGGGAGAGAAGTCGCCGATAAAGCGCGATCGCCTTTAGGCTAAGGCTAGCGAGACCTACATGGGCGTGCCGATTCTTCCGCATAATGAGGGGGGAGGTCACGAAGGAGCCCGGCCCGTCTGAACAGGTCCGTAACAATCTCCCGGAAGGTCTCGGCGTCGCCGCCAGAGAGATCTCGATGCACCATCACGACCAGGTCGAGTCCATCCGCCATCTTGGCCCGGTTCAGGCGAACATACTCCCGCAGCCGCCGTTTGATGCGATTCCGAGCGACGGCGCCACCGAGGCGCGAAGCGACGGCGAGCCCCAACCTCTGCCCGGGGCGGCCGCGACGGTACACGAAGACGCTGACGCCTCGGCCGGAGACCTTTTCGCCGCCGCGGATGACTTCCCGAAACTCTTTCGTGGCGCGAATACGGTCCGCCCTCGAAAACCGATGCCCCACCTACGTCACCGCCAGCCGCTTTCTCCCCTTGGCCCGCCGGCGGGCCAAGACTCGCCGGCCCCCCACGCTCTTCATCCGCCGGCGAAAGCCGTGGGTGCGTTTTCGCTTAATGCGGCTGGGTTGATAGGTGCGCTTCACTCCTCACGCCCCCTCCGAGTAACGTCACTCCGCCGAAGCGTTTCATCGTAGTCCTCTGCGATTCACTTGTCAATTTCAATCCACGGAGGCCCGGTACAGGGCAAAAAGTAGTTGTAATTGTGGGGCCGGCATGCTATAAAAACCGTGCCAACTTGCACCCGCGGCCCTACCACAAAGCCCGGGGTCTGGCGGTATATCCGTTCTTGAGATAGAACCTAACTATTTGAATATGAAGGCTTTTCTGGGTTTTCCACACATGTGGACAATCTTGTGAGTAACTCAAAGCCTTGTCCTAAGAGCTCTGAAGGGGGGTCGAGAGAATAAACGCACGCCTGCTGCGGCTTGGCCCGTGTGGAAACGAATCAGGCCAGAGGTGGAGCGGCTTCGGGAGATGTAGCCCTCGTGAAGTGAGGAAGATCGGGCGCCCGCCGCGGGGAGTTGATAAGTCAGGGAATACCAATGGAAAGGTGTGGGGAGGTGGGGAGAGGGGAGGAACTCGACATGTTTTCCCGTCTAATCCCCATGATATTCCATCCTCTGTCCCAAGGTAGACCCATTCACTCTCGGGGCTTTCCATATTTCCACAAGGCCTCCTATCCTCTACGACTTAAGATATTATCTCCTATGAGTTATAGAAAGGTCACTCTTGGTTGTTAATAAGAACCATGAATTCATAACGGGAGTGGAGCAGGGAGGAAGGTGATGCGTGCCCACGTGGGTCGGAATGCATTCTTGAGCACCTTGGCGCAGGTCCAGGGCGTTATCGAGGCAAAGAGAACTCTTCCGGTCCTCTCCCATCTCCTTCTCGAGGGAAGAGGAAACACCATTACCCTCTCAGGCACCGACCTCGACGTCAGTATCCAGATCTCCCTTGAGTGTGAGGTGATGCACGACGGCGCTGTGGCGGTCTCGGGAAAAAAACTATACGAGATCGTGCGCGAGCTCCCCGATGCCCCAATCGATCTTCGGTGGGAGGAGGGAAAAAATGTAGAGATCGTCTGCGCGAAATCGGCCTTCCGTCTGAAAGGGATCGGACCGGAAGACTTCCCCGCCCTTCCCAAGGTCCCTGAAGGGGTCGGGATCACTATCACCGCTGAGACGCTTCGAACGATGATCTCAAAGGCCCTCATTGCTGTCTCCACGGATCAGACGCGACCGACCCTGACGGGAGCTTTTTTGCAGGTGACAGAAGTGGACCTCTGTATGGTGGCCACAGACGGTCATCGCCTCTCACTCGTCAAGGCCCCCATTGGAAAGGGAACGAAGGAACAGGGGCTCGAGGCCATCATCCCACGGAAGGCCCTGTCAGAGCTCGGGAAGATGCTCAAGGAGGAGACAGGGGATGTTCGACTGGTTCCCTTGGACCATCAGCTTGCCTTCCTCCTGAGCCGTGGCCGCTTGATCACTCGACTGATTGAAGGACAGTTCCCCAACTACCAGCAGGTCCTCCCGTCTCCGAGCGGCCCGAAAGCAGTGCTGCGCCGGGACGACCTCCTCGGTGCTCTTCGCCGCACCTCGACGATTGCAGGGGATCGGGCGACGCCAACCGTTCTGGAGCTGAAGGCGGGGCGCCTCATCATCTCCTGTACGAATGTCGATCTCGGCGAGGCGAAGGAGGAGCTCCCTATGGAGTATCGAGGGGCCGAGACCACCGTCGGGTTCAACGCCAGGTACCTCTTGGACTTCTTGGGTGTGGTGGAGGAGTCGGAGGTCTCGATGCACGTCCACGATCCGTTGTCCCCCGCCCTGTTCGAGCCGCACAAGGGGGAGGGCTTCAGCTGCGTCATTATGCCCATGCGGATATGATCCCCGTGTCCTTCCGCCCCACCCCATCCGGGACGTTCTCGGAGAGCGGGGGGGGATTTTTTTTGGCGGGAGGCAATGAGGGGGTCGAACGTGTAGGGGGGTGGTGATGGCAGAAGACCGACAACGAGCCCAGGAGGCTTCGACATACAGCGCGGAACAAATCAAGGTCTTGGAAGGGCTTGAGGCCGTGCGGAAGCGGCCCGCGATGTACATCGGCGGCACTGGCCCCGAGGGGCTTCACCACCTGGTGTACGAGGTCGTCGACAACAGCGTTGATGAGGCGCTGGCAGGTTTCTGCGACCGCATCGAGGCGACCATTCACCTCGACAACAGCGTGACGGTGGTGGACAACGGCCGCGGGATCCCGGTGGATATTCATGAGCAGACGGGCCGGCCGGCGCTCGAGGTCGTGCTGACCACGCTTCATGCCGGCGGCAAGTTTGATAGCTCCGCGTACAAGGTCGCCGGCGGCCTGCATGGGGTGGGCGTTTCGGTGGTGAACGCCCTCTCCGAGTGGCTCGAGGTTGAGATCTGGCGCGACGGCAAGAGGTACCTGCAGCGGTACGAGCGGGGGAAGCCGGCCGGGGAGCTCGAGGAGATTGGAAAGGCTCGGAAGAGCGGGACGCGGATCATGTTTTCCCCGGATGGAGAAATCTTTGCGGACCGAACCTTCAGCCTGGATACGCTCAGCAACCGGCTACGCGAACTGGCCTTCCTGAACAAAGGGCTCCGGCTCATCCTGGCCGATGAGCGGGTCCAGCAGACACGCGAGTTCTGCTATAGCGGGGGCATCAAGGCCTTTGTGGAACTGTTGAACGAGAACAAGGGGGTGCTCCACCCCAAGCCGATCTATATCGAGGAGGCGCGGA
The DNA here is from genome assembly GCA_964429865.1 of uncultured bacterium. Lineage (GTDB taxonomy): Bacteria > Methylomirabilota > Methylomirabilia > Methylomirabilales > CSP1-5 > CSP1-5. The sequence goes on along the minus strand of CAYSDK010000004.1, from coordinate 20,409 downwards.
ACGGGACGGTCGTCGAGGTCGCGATCCAGTATAACGACGGCTACAGCGAGACGGTCTTTTCTTTCGCCAATAACATCAACACCCATGACGGAGGCACGCACCTCATCGGCTTCCGGTCCGCCCTCACCCGTACCATCAACAGCTATGCGGCGGGCCGCGACCTCCTGAAGAACCTCAAGGCGACTCTCACCGGCGATGACATCCGCGAGGGGTTGACGGCCGTGATCAGCGTCAAGCTCTCCAACCCCCAGTTTGAGGGGCAGACCAAGGCCCGCCTCAACAATCCGGACATGAAGGGCCTGGTGGAGACCATCATCAACGAGAAGCTGGGGGAGTTCCTGGAAGAGAACCCCGGGGTGGGTCGCCGCATCGTGGAAAAGGTGGCCGAGGCGGCTCGGGCGCGGGACGCGGCCCGGCGGGCGAAAGACCTGGCGCGGCGCAAGGGGCCCCTGAATGACGATGGGCTGCCGGGAAAGCTCGCCGACTGCTCCGAGAAGGACCCGGCGCTGTGTGAGCTCTATCTGGTCGAGGGGGACTCGGCGGGCGGTTCGGCCAAGCAGGGCCGGGATCGGCGCTTTCAGGCCATCCTCCCCTTGAGGGGCAAGATCCTGAACACGGAGCGGGCGCGGATCGACAAGATACTCATCTCCGCGGAGATTCGGGTGATGATCTCGGCGCTGGGAGCGGGGATCGATCCGGAGTTCGACATCAGCAAGCTCCGCTACCACCGGATCATCATCATGACCGACGCCGATGTGGACGGGGAACACATCCGCACACTGCTCCTGACCTTCTTCTTTCGGCATCTGAGGCAGGTCGTGGATGGGGGGCATCTGTACATCGCCCAGCCCCCCCTCTACCGGGTGAAGCGCGGCAAGGCCGAGCGGTATCTCAAGGACGATCGGGCCATGGAGGAGTTCCTCCTGGAGGCGGCTGCGGATTCTCTCAAGGTCCACGCCGGCGCAGAGGGGGCGGCCTTCAGCGGACAGCGGCTGATCGGCCTCCTCCGCAAGATGGCCACGTGGCAGACCTGCCGGCGGGTCCTTGAGCGGCGCGGGCGAAACCCGGAGATCGTCGAAGCCCTGATCGGGATCGGGAGCATCGGGCGAGGGGGCCTCAAGGAGCAGGACAAGGTTGCGCGGCTCCTCGAACGGCTGCTGAAGGCGCTGCGCACCCAGGATGAGCGGAGCGCCCGGGCGGAGGGCGAGATCGAGTGGGACGAGGATCAGGAGGCCTGTCGTCTGGTGCTCACGCTGGGGGAGGGGGGAGCGCAGGGGCGCTCTGTGATCGATCAGGCCCTGGTGGGGTCGGTGGAGTATCGCGAGCTGGACGCGGCCGTGACCGCCCTCAAGGGCCTCGGGAGACCCCCATTCCGGATCGAGGCCGATGGAGAGATGGCAGAGGCGACCTCCTGGACCGAGCTCCACGAGAAGGCGCTCGCCCTCGCAAAGAAGGGGATGACCATTCAGCGGTACAAGGGCCTCGGCGAGATGAATCCGGAGCAGCTGTGGCAGACCACCATGAATCCGGAGACGCGGACACTCCTCAGGGTGACGGTGCAGGATGCGCTCGCCGCCGAACGGATCTTTACCACCTTGATGGGGGAACGGGTGGAGCCCAGGCGGCAGTTCATCGAGGAGCACGCCCTGGAGGCGGCGAACCTGGACATCTAGTGCCGTTCCAAACTTTTCTCACTCAGCACAGGGGTGAGCAATGCCAGGACCAAGCTTGCTGGTCTTTCTTGGCCCGTTCCTTGGTTGGAACGGGCCATGCCCGTCTTCGGGGCAATGAGTTGTAACGGTACTAGGGAGGCGAAGGCGTGCCAGAGGATCGGACCGAAGAGCCGCGGATCGGCGAGGTAAGACCCACCGACATCCACGAGGAGATGCGGCGGTCGTACCTGGATTACGCCATGAGCGTCATCATCGGGCGGGCCCTGCCCGATGTCCGGGACGGGCTGAAACCGGTGCACCGCCGGGTGCTCTACGCCATGCAAGAGCTGGGACTCGCCTTCAATCGCCCCTACAAGAAGGCGGCCCGGGTGGTGGGAGAGGTCCTGGGGAAGTATCATCCGCACGGCGATGCGGCCGTCTACGACACCCTTGTCCGTCTCGTCCAGGATTTCTCGATGCGCTACCCCCTGATCGACGGGCAGGGGAACTTCGGGTCTGTCGATGGCGATGCGCCCGCCGCGATGCGCTACACCGAGGTCAGGTTAGCCCGGATCGCCCAGGAGCTGCTTCGAGACATCGACAAGGAGACGGTCGACTTCGTCCCCAATTTCGATGACACCCTTCAGGAGCCGGCGCTCTTGCCGGCTGCCCTCCCCAACCTTCTCGTGAACGGCTCGTCGGGGATCGCCGTCGGCATGGCCACCAATATCCCGCCCCATAACCTGGGAGAGGTGGTGAGTGCGGTGATCCTGCAGCTGGAGAACCCGGATGTCTCCCTCGAAGAGCTGATGGCGGTCCTCCCCGGCCCCGACTTCCCCACGGCCGCCTTCATCCATGGCCGCGGCGGAATCGAGGAGGCCTACCGGACCGGACGGGGGTTGATCCAGATGCGGGCGAAGGCCTTCGTGGAGAAGGGACGAGGGGGTCGTGAGAGCATCATCATCTCGGAACTCCCCTACCAGGTCAACAAGGCGAAGCTCATCGAGCGGATCGCCGAGCTGATCCGGGACGGGAGGGTGCAGGGCATCGCCGATCTCCGCGATGAGTCCGATCGGGAAGGGATGCGGATCGTCCTGGAACTGAAGAGGGACGAGGTGCCCCGGCCGATCCTGAATCAGCTCTACAAGCATACCCCCATGCAATCCACCTTCGGCGTCATCATGCTGAGCCTGGTCGAAAACCAGCCGAAGGTCTGCACACTGAAGCAGCAGCTGCAATACTTCATCGATCATCGGCGCACGGTGGTGGTGCGCCGGACCCGCTTCGACCTGCGAAAGGCGGAGGAACGGGCCCACATCCTGGAGGGCTACCGGATCGCCCTGGACCATCTGGACGAGGTCATCGCCCTCATCCGGCGCTCGCGGACGGTGGAGGACGCCAGGACGGGTTTGGTGCAGCGCTTCACCATGACGCCGACCCAGACCCAGGCCATCCTGGACCTCCGACTCCAGCGGCTGACGGCGCTCGAGCGGCAGAAGATTCAGGACGAGTATGAGGAGACACTGCAGACCATCGCGCGGCTGCAGGCGATTCTGCAGAGCGAGGGGCTGGTGCGCCAGATCATCAAGGAGGAACTGCTGGCCCTCACGGAGGCCTATGGGGATCCCCGCCGGACCCAGATCGAGGAGGTGACGACCGAGATCAGCCTCGAAGACATGGTCGCCGACGAGGAGATGGTAATCGTCGTCACCCATGGCGGGTATATCAAGCGAAGCCCCCTCAGTGTCTACCGCGCCCAGCGGCGGGGGGGCAAGGGGATGACCGGCATGGCCCCCAAGGAGGAGGATTACGTCGAGCATCTCTTTGTGGCCACGACCCACAGCTACATCCTCCTCTTTACCAATCTGGGCCGGGTGCACTGGCTGAAGGTCCACGAGGTTCCCCAGCTCGGCCGGGCGGCGCGCGGGAAGTCAATTGCCAACTTCGTCGAGGTGCAGGCCGGGGAGCAGGTGACCACCATGATCCCCATCCGTCAATTCGAGGTCGACCGGTATCTGGTGATGGCGACCAGGCGGGGGGTGGTCAAGAAGACAGAGCTGAGCGCCTATGCCAACCCGCGGGCGGGGGGGATCATTGCGCTGTCGCTCGATGAGGGGGATGAGCTGATCGGGGTTGCCATGACGCGCGGGACGGAGGACATCTTCCTGGGGACCCGCAATGGGATGGCGATCCGGTTCAAAGAGGACGATGTCCGGCCCATGGGACGGGCAGCACGAGGGGTCACCGGAATCCGCCTGGAGTCCCAAGATCAGGTGGTCGGGATGGAGATCGTCTCTGAGGGGGCGCAGATGCTGACGGTCACCGAGCGCGGATTCGGGAAGCGGACCGATGTCGACGCGTATCGCGTCCAGGGGCGTGGTGGCAAGGGGATCATCAATATCCGGGTGACCGACAAGAACGGCCCGGTTGTGGGGATCAAACAGGTCCGGGAGGAGGATGGGGTCATGATGATTTCCCAGGAGGGGAAGGTGACCCGCCTTCGGGTCCGGGAGATCCGCGATACGGGCCGGGCGGCGCAGGGAGTGCGGCTTCAGGGCCTGGGGGAGGGGGACCGCGTGGCTGCGGTGACCGCCGTCGTGATGGAGGAGGACGAGGCCGCCGAAGGCGGCCCTGAGCCTGTCGAAGGTACCCCTGAGCCCGGCGGAGGCCCCCCGGAGCTTGTCGAAGGGGACGAGCCCGAAGAGGAGTAAGGGCCCAGGCGATGCTGGACCTGAAGTTCATTCGGGAGAATGCAGGTCTCATCCGGGAGAAGCTCGGCCATCGGGGGGCAGAGTTCGAGCTGGAGAGGCTCTTGAAGCTCGACGCCGAACGGCGGCGGTTGGTGGTTGACATTGAGCAGTGGCGGCGAGAAAAGAAGGCGTTCTCTCGACAGGTGCAGGAGACGAGGGTGGGTGAGAAGCCCACGGATGCGGCGACAGACCCGGTGACGAGAAGCCGGGAAATTTCCAGCACGCTCAAGGAGAGCGAGGACCGCCTGCAGGCCATCGAAAAGGAATTGGGTAGCCTGCTGCTCCTGATTCCGAACCTCCCTCACACTTCCGTCTCCGTTGGACACAGCCCGGAGGAGAATGTCGAGGTCCGCCGCTGGGGCACACCGCGGGCCTTTGATGGTGAGCCGAGACCCCACTGGGAGATCGGAGAGGACCTGGGGATCTTGGATCTCGCGCGGGCCGCGCGAATGGCCGGGGCCCGCTTTCCGCTCTTGAAAGGGAAGGGGGCGCTCCTCGAGCGGGCCCTGATCAATTTCATGCTCGATCTGCACGTGCGGGAGCACGGCTACACCGAGGTGTTCCCACCTCTCTTGGTCAACGAAGACAGTATGACGGGCACCGGGCAGCTCCCCAAATTCGCCCAGGAACTTTTCAAGACGGCGGACGATCCATATTTTCTGATTCCTACGGCGGAGGTCCCGGTCACCAACATGCACCGGGAGGAGATCCTGGAGCCCGGGACATTACCGCTGAGTTACGTGGCGTACACGCCCTGCTTCCGGCGGGAGGCGGGCTCGTACGGGAAGGATACGCGGGGGATCATCCGCCAGCACCAGTTCAACAAGGTCGAGCTGGTGAAGTTCGCGGAGCCGGCGAAGTCATACCAAGCCTTGGAACAGCTCACCGCGGATGCCGAAGAGGTCTTGAGGCGGCTTCATTTACCCTACCGAGTGGTGGTCCTTTGCACGGGCGACCTGGGCTTTGCCGCCGCCAAGACCTACGATCTCGAGGTGTGGTTTCCGAGCCAGCAGGTCTACCGGGAGGTCTCTTCCTGCAGTAACTTCGAAGACTTTCAGGCACGGCGAGCCGCCATTCGCTACCGGGCTCACCCGGGGGCGAAGGCAGAATTCGTGCACACCTTGAATGGCTCCGGCATCGCCATCGGTCGGACCTGGGCCGCCATCCTCGAGAACTACCAGGAGGCCGACGGCACCGTCGCCATCCCCGAAGTTCTCCGGCCGTACATGGGCGGCCTCACGAAAATCGAGCCTGCAGCGTGACAGCCACGATCCCGCACAGCGGGATCGCCGTTCATCGTTCAGGGTTCATAGTTCATGGTAATTTGGGCAGGGACGTCGTATACTTAAGCCGTATGCGGTTTGGACCCTGAACCCCCAACTCTGAATCATGAACCAAACGGAGGGGTGGCCGAGTGGCTGAAGGCGGCGGTCTTGAAAACCGTTAGGCGAAGAGCCTCGTGGGTTCGAATCCTACCCCCTCCGCCATAGACCATCCTGAAACGCAGGATGGTCGTTCAGTGTAGTGCAGAGTACGGAATTGTGCAGGAACCATTGGAGAGGTGGCCGAGCCAGGCTGAAGGCAGCCGCCTGCTAAGCGGTTGTGGGGTGTTGAGCCCTACCCCGGGTTCGAATCCCGGCCTCTCCGCCATCTTCAGGACTGAGCACTGAGTAACGAGGACTGAGTTTAGAGGGGGTCCGGCCAGGGTGGCCGCGTGTGCGCTCGGCCCTCAGTCCTCATTGCTCATCGCTGTTCGACCGGGCGCCCATAGCTCAGCTGGATAGAGCGACGGACTACGAATCCGTAGGTCAGAGGTTCAAATCCTCTTGGGCGCGCCACAATCACCTACCTGGTCTACTCCTTGACCTGGTCCGGCACCTCCCCCGTTGGTGACAGGTTCAGATGGTGTAGCGGTCCGTGGGCGTCGGCACAGCCGATTCTTGGACTTCGACCTCGATCGGTTGAACGTGACTAATCATGTACGTTCCACGATGCGGGTCGCGGTGCATTGGTTGCACGCGCCCACGAGCATCGCTCGCCCGCGCCATCACCGCATAGCGTCCTACGCGCGACGGTGTGTGCCAGGCGTATTCCCACAGGCGCCAGGCATACCTGGAAGCAGCACCGAGGAACTCTGCCGGCTTCCACATGCGGCCTCCATCCGTGCTCACCTCCACCTTGGTCACTTCCGATTCTCCGGCCCACGCGGCGCCATGCATCCGATAAACCGAATTTGCACGCACGACTTCGTGCAGGGCGGGACGTGCGATCTGGGCTTTGACCTCTACTTCGGCCACGGGCAACAATTGGATCGGCAACCCCTCGGGCTGGTCCCAGTACGCATAGTCCGATGTCTGGAAGTAGCCGCGAAAAACACGATCAGTGACAACGATACGGGTGAGCCATTTGACCGACGCCATTCCATACCAGCCGGGCACGACAGCCCGCACAGGGAAGCCATGAGAAATGGGAAGCTGTGCGCCGTTCATCTGGTAGGCCAGGATCACCTCTGACCGCAAGGCCTTCTCCAGCGGGAGGCTTCGGGCATAATGAATCTTTCCGGGCGATTGCGGTTCCTTCTTGATCACGCCCGCATCCGCTCCTTGCAGCACCACCTCGACTGTTCCGGCGTGCACCCCGGCGCGCTCCAGCACGGCCGCGAGGGGGACACCCGTCCATTCCGCGTTGCCCACCGCGCCCAACCCCCACTGCAAACCGCCCACTTTGGGCGTCAAAAAAATACGGCTGTTCCCCGCACATTCGAGCGTCGTCGTCACCGAGCGGGACGGCAACCCCAGCAAGTCGTTGTAATCGATTTGGCAAGGGCGATCGACGAGACCTTCGATCTTAAGCCGCCAGCTGCGGGGATTCAGTTTCGGTACGGCGAAATGGGAGCGGATGAAGAACTGCTCGTTAGGTGTGACGAAGCTGTTGAGCGAGGAGAAGGGAAACTCCAGATTTTCCGGATCCTTTTCGCGAATGATCAGGCCGGCGAAGGAAGCGGGATCTCTCACCTGGTGGAACCTGCCGATTGCGCGGTTGACGGTATGTCTGAGCGTTAGGATCGATTGAGCATCGCCAAGGCCACGGGCGCTGTCAAGAGAGCAGGACCGAGGCGACCATCCGCCAATGCCACGTAGGAGGCCTTCGTGTCGCGGCCACACACGCACCTCGGGAAGGCTGCCGCGAGATGGCAGTCAGTGTAGAGTGGTTACAGATGCCACACCGCCCTATCCGAAAACAGATACCCGTGCCGGTCGTCCGACTCGTCTTGAACCCGTGCCCATCCTTTCACTGTTGAGAGGCCATTGCGTGCTTATTCTGCAGGTCTTTGAGGTAGCCAAACCCCACCAGCTTGCGTCCTTCTTCATCCCACAGGCGAAACGTGAGCGATTTTACACTAGCGAATAATGTAATTGGTTTCACTTCCTGGAACATAGGGTTCTCTGCGTGGCATCTTTCCAGGTAATAATTGGGAATGCGGGGGCTCAGGTGATGAATGTGGTGGAACCCTATGTTGCCAGTGAACCACTGCAAAATCTTGGGCAATTTATAGAATGAACTGCCCTGTAGGGCCAGGCTCACATAATCCCAATGTTCGTGACGCTCCCAGTAGACCCCTTCATACTGATGCTGCACGTAAAACAACCACACCCCAGCCGCGCTTGCAATCATTACAATCGGCAAGTGCACCCATACGAATGCCTTGATACCAATAGTGACATCCATCAGGGCCACAATGCCCAATAGCGCCAGATTTGTCCAATACACGCTGTGGCGTTCTCGCTTGCTTGCGGTCCGCCCCGCAAAACGATGCCTAATCAGGAAAATGAAAAGGGGCCCAAGAACAAACATCACCAGCGGATTGCGGTACAGCCGATATTCAAGCCGCTTCCTCGGGGACAACTCCAGGTATTCCTTCACCGTCAACGTCCAGATATCCCCAACCCCCCGTCGGTCCAAATCGCCAGCGGTAGCATGGTGCATCGCATGTTCGCGCCGCCAGCCAAAATAGGGCGACATCGTCAAAACACCGGCAATAAATCCCCAAAGGTCATTGGTTTTCTGGGATTTGAAAAAGGAAGCGTGTCCGCAGTCGTGAAAAATGATAAAGATGCGCACCAAAAAGCCTGCCGTGAGAGCCGACAGTGCCAGCGTAATCCAATAGGAAACTTCCAGGCTGCGATACATCAGGTACCACAGAATGCAATAGGGGATAACTGTGTTGGCAACCTGCCACACACTGCGCTGCAGATCTGGATTCTCATACTTGGCCACCGCCTGCCGCCAGGACACCTTGTTCGATGCGAGGTTATCTGCTGCCGGAACTGAATTCATGTCCTTTCTCCATGCAGGGGGGTGTGTAGCCCCTCATATGTCGCCCTACTTGATGAGCTGCGCACCGCAATCCGTGCAATAAACGTTCCTGCGCCGCCGGCTCTCCACATGTTCTTCTTCGCGGCATTTCTTGACGATAATGTTCGCGCTCACCACCTCGCCACAGTTCGGGCAGTACCGGACTGGGGCGTTGGAGCGCCTGTGATTCAGGTTTGGACACCATTCCCGCCGCATTGTACTGATCTCCTCTCGATTTCACACACGAGAACGCCTGCATGCCTCCCTGAAGCTGCCCCAGATCGAACGCGCCCAAAACACAGCGCTGACCTCAATACACTCTGGGCACGACCGACGGAGAGGGAGCTACTGCTAGATCGTACGACCGGGGCTCCTCCTCGCCGTGGGGTCGTAAAAAAAGAGCCCTCAAAAGCTCGCGAAGCCTTTGGGGGCTGTGAAAGCAACAAGAGTTGCGAGGAACCTTCGGCCGGGACCGTTGCTCGTGCTGAATGACCGTACAAGCGATCCCGCGCGGTGTCAAGAAAAATAACTCGACGGGTCCTTGGGCAAGGCTGAATCGTCATGAGAAGGGGATACAGCGTTGGCATAGAAAGTGCAAAAAACGGGGCCGGGATGGTGTTTCGATGAAGACTCGCAGGCAGGACCAAAGGCCGTTGATGCGCGATGGAACGGCAGGGCTGCCGCCGGGGAGGATCCTGGCGGTGGATGACGACCCGAAAGCCCTCGGGATCCTTGAGACCTATTTGAAGGGGGCGGGGCTTGACGTCCTGACCGCCATGAGCGGAGAGCAGGCGCTCGATACCGTCAGGAGAGCGAGCCCCGACATCGTCCTCCTCGACCTCGGCATGCCCGGCATGAGCGGCCGCAAGGTGCTGCGGGAGCTCAAGGCGCGAAAGGAGACCAGCGACATTCCCGTCGTCATCGTCACGAGCTTGGACCAGATGGCCGAGAGGGAAAAAGCGATTCACGAGGGTGCCGATGACTTTCTGATCAAACCCATCGAGCGGTGCGAGCTCCTTATGAGGGTACGGACGATCCTCAGAGTCGGGCGCTTGCACCGGGATCTCGAGCGGACGCTCGGCTCCCTGCATGAGCTGGGGGCGGCCCGGTATGCCGATGGGGCCGCTCATGATTTCCTCAAGGGCCCACCCTCGCGCCCCGCCTTGGCGACGATCCTCATCGTTGAGGACGAGCTGCTCGAACGGGCGATCTACGCCGACCTGCTCCGAGACCATGGTTACACGGTCCTGACGGTGCCAACGGCCCATCAGGCCCTCGAGCTCTTACGGTTCCAGGAGATCGACGTCATTCTGGTGGATCTGGTCCTCCCGGGCATGTCGGGCCCCGAGCTCATCGAACGATTGAAGACCGTCACGCCGGACACGCCGGTGATCGTGGTCACCGGCCATCCCTCATCCCACAACGCCGTCACTGCCCTAAGGCTTGGGGCCTTTGACTTTATCGTCAAGGGGTTCAAGAACGAGGTCATGCTCCATGCCGTGAAACGGGCGCTGGAGAAGCGGCGGCTCGAGCTCCAGACCCGGACCCTGCTCCACGAACTCAAGGCCAAGGTGGCTCAGCTTTCCGAAGGGCAGGCGTAACACCCCGACCCGGTTGCCCTCGCCGTATCAGTCTGTTATACTCTGCCCATTCTGACAGGAGGGAATCTGTGGGGTTGCCGAGAGAGACAACCCATGAGGGGCATCTCTTGTGGATGGATGTGGCGCTCCAGGAGGCCTGCCGGGGGGGCGAAACGGGAGAGGTGCCGGTGGGGGCTGTCCTGATCCAGGATGGGGTCGTCTTGGCTGCTGCGCATAATCAGCCCATCGCGCTCCAGGATCCGACGGCGCATGCCGAGATCCTGGTGCTCCGGGCAGCGGGGCGGCAGGTCGGCAACTATCGGTTTCCCGAGGCCACGTTATATGTCACCCTGGAACCGTGTGTGATGTGCGCCGGGGCTTTGCTCCATGCGCGGGTGGCACGGCTCGTGTACGGCGCCCCCGATTCCCGGGGAGGCGGCGTCGAGAGCGTCTACCGTCTCCTCGATGATCCGCGGCTCAATCATCGGGTCAAGGTGGTGAGTGGTGTGCGGGCGGAGGAGTCTCAGGCCCTCCTGCAGGAATTCTTTCTGGCCCGGCGGCAGGCACCCGACTCCTGCGGCTTGGGATGGGCGAGTGCCGTTCCAACGTATCGCCCCGAGCACGGACAAGAAAGGCAGCAAGCCTAGTCTTGGTACTGCACACTTCCGTATCGGGTAAGAAAAGTTGGAACGGCACGAGCAGGAGGGGTACCGAAGTGGATGTAACGGGCCCGACTCGAAATCGGGTTGTCCCGCGATGAGCGGGGCACGTGGGTTCGAATCCCACCCCCTCCGCCATGACGATCGTTCAGAGTTCACGGTTCAGGGTTCATGGACGGAACGCGGGCCTCATATTCTCACTGGTCCATACCATGAACCATGATCTATGAACCATGAACGGGTGTACGCGGAGAGGTGGCCGAGCGGTTTAAGGTGCACGCCTGGAGAGCGTGTGTGGGGTGACACCCACCCCGGGTTCGAATCCCGGCCTCTCCGCCATCTTCAGCGCTGAGCGATGAGGACTGAGTTTAGAGGGGGTCCGGCCAGGGTGGTCGCGCGTGCGCTCGGCCCTCAGTCCTCATGCCTCATAGCTGTTCTGAACTGTCCTTGGCCGTGCTAGATGGGGAGCTAGCGGTGCCCTGAACCCGCAATCCGCTATAGCGGGATTGAACTCCTGCCCGAGGTCCTAGATCTCCGGGCGATCTGCCCGGGGTTGGGGCGTCGAGGGTCGGGTCCTGCGCAAGGGGGATCCGTGAACCCCGTCAGGTCCGGAAGGAAGCAGCGGTAAGCGGTCCGCCTCCTGTGCCGCAGGGGTGCCCGGCCGGAGCCTTCGGTCCTGGGTAAGAGCCGGCGGTTGGGATCGACGGTGGGTGCACGGCCAAGGATCTTTTCGTTGACCGCAATCCGATGACCGATGACCGCACGAGGCAGGAGGCTCCTCGAATCCTCGGTTTCTCTCATTTCTGTCATCGGTCGTCGGTGATCGGTCATCGAATCCTGAACGGGGAAAGGGATGTCGTATCAGGTACTAGCGAGGCGGTGGCGCCCCCAGACCTTCGACGAAGTCGTGGGGCAGGAGGCGGTCACCCGGACCCTCAAGAATGCGCTCCAGCAGGGCCGCGTGGCTCACGCCATTCTCTTCGCGGGTCCTCGGGGGGTCGGTAAGACCACTACTGCGCGGATCCTCGCCAAGGCCTTGAACTGCGACAGTGGCCCAACGCCTGAGCCGTGCAACCAGTGTCTCAACTGCCGCGAGATCACGGCAGGGGCTGCCGTGGACTGCGTAGAGATCGATGGCGCCTCGCACACCGGTGTCGAGCATGTGCGGGATCTGCAGGAACAGTTGATCTACCAGCCGGTCAGAGGCCGCACCAAGGTCTACATCATCGATGAAGTCCATATGCTTTCTCTTTCGGCCTTCAATGCCCTCCTGAAGACCCTGGAGGAGCCGCCGCCCAAGGTGGTTTTTATTCTCGCCACGACCGAACCGCACAAGGTCCCCCCCACGATCCACTCCCGCTGCCAACGCTACGACTTTCGTCGGATTGGCCAGGGTCTGCTTGCGGAACGTCTTCGGGCGATTGCGGAGGCCGAAAGGGTAGACGTGGCTCCGGAAGCCCTGGCCGCTCTCGCCCGGGCGGCCGACGGGAGCCTGCGCGATGCCCAGAGCATCCTCGATCAGGTGATCGCCTATGGAGGCGAGCGGGTGACTGCCGAGGTGGTGGCGGCTGTCCTGGGATTGACGGCACCCGAGGTGGTCCGGGCGGTGATGGGGGCCTGCTTGGCGGGGAACCCGGGGAAGGTCGTGGAGCTTGTCGGCGAGCTCGCCGCCACAGGGGGAGATCTTCGCACCTTCGTCCTCGACTTGTTGGAGCAGCTCCGGTCGCTCTTGCTTGTGAAGCTCACCCCCAAGGCAGGAGAGGTCCTGGGGCTTGCCCCGGAGGTCATGCGGGATCTCGAGCAGCGGGCGGCGCAAGTGGAGATTCCCCACCTGGAATTGGCGCTGCGATTTCTCTTGGATGCCGAGGGGGAGATGCGGCGGGCGTCCCAACCACGCTATGTCCTCGAGATGGCGCTGGTCCGGATGGCCGAGGCTCGCGGGCTCGAGTCCCTGGGAAGCCTGATCAAGCGCCTGGAGTCCCTGGAGGGGCGCCTGGGGGTCGTCCCCGAACATCCCGCCGCAGCACAGCCCGGGCTTTTCACGCCTCAGGAGAAAGCCGACCCCCCTAGCTCGCCGCCGGCCGCCATCGGGTCTGAGGACCGATGGCATGAGGTGCGGCGGCGGATCGGTTCGGAGCGGCGTTCCTTGGGGGTTCTCCTAGCCGAGGCCGAGGTCACGCTCGAGGGCGAGACCTTGACGCTGACCTTCGCCAACGGAAATCATTTCGCTCGCTCCACCCTGGAGGACCCCGAGGTCCGCAGCCTCCTCGCCTCGACCGTCTCCGCCGTCTACGGCAGACGCCTCCAGGTCGCCTACCGCTTTCTCCCTTCGGCGGCGGGAAAACGGGAGGAGCCGGCCCGGATGCCTGCTCGGAGCCACCCCCTGGTTCGAGAGGCGCTCGAGGTGTTTGGGGGTCGGGTCGTCGAGGTTGAGGAGGGAGGAGAGATCGTCTCTCACCGAGGTGAGCCATGAAGGGATTTGGCGATCTCATGAAGCAGGCCCAGCAGATGAAGGTGGAGCTCGAGCGGATCCAGGAGGCGGCCGCCGGACAACGGGTGGAAGGCTCGGCCGGCGGGGGGATGGTAACGGTGACGGCTGACGGCCGGGGGGAGATCGTGGCGGTCCGGATCGACCCCGAGGTGATTCAGGGCGGGGACCTGGAGATGCTGCAGGATCTCATCGTGGCCGCTACCAACGAGGCCTTGCGCCGGTCCCGGGACCTGCTTACGACCGAGATGGGACGGCTGACTGGCGGCCTCAACCTGCCGGGACTCTTCTAGAGACCATGGTGATCCGGTACGCCTCCCCCCTCAATCGCCTCGTCGATGCCCTGATGCGCCTTCCGGGTGTGGGTGCGAAGACTGCCCAGCGCCTTGCCTTCTACCTTCTGAAGGCTTCCCGGGAGGAGGCCCTGGCCCTGGCCGAAGCCATCGTGGAGCTGAAGGAGAAGATCCGCATCTGCGAGTGCTGCGGGAATATCGCTGAGGCGGAGCAGTGCCTGATCTGCCAGGACCCGACCCGCGACGGCAGCATCTTTTGCGTGGTGGAAGAAGCGAACGACCTCTTGGCCATCGAGCGGACCGGGACGTTCAAGGGGCTGTATCATGTCCTCCAGGGGTCCCTCTCGCCGATTGAGGGGCGGGGCCCGGACCAGATTACGGGGAAACAGTTGATAAATCGTTTACGGTCCGGGGAGGTGAAGGAGGTCATCCTGGCCACCAACCCGAATGTGGAAGGGGAGGCCACGGCCCTGTACCTCGCCCGCCTGATAGCCCCGCTCGGGGTGCGGGTCACCCGGATTGCCCATGGCCTCCCCGTGGGGGGGGATCTGGAGTACGCCGACGAGCTCACGTTGGGCCGGGCCCTTGAGGGACGGCGGGAGCTGGGGTAGGGCAAATGGCACGAAAGTTGAACGTAGGTCCCCCCGGAGTCCCACGGAGGGTCTATGCGCCCCATAACCGATCTGGTCATCTACGAAGAGGACCTCAGCCGGATCAACGCCTGCCTGTCTGCCCTGCAGCGCAAGGCCCGGAGCGCGGCGGTTCTCCTCATCGACACGAGCGGGCAGCTCATCGCCAGCGCCGGAGAGACGGACGCGCTTGATACGACACCGCTCGCGAGTCTCGCCGCGGGCAGTGTCGCCGCCGCGGGGGCGTTAGCCCAGCTCCTGGGCGAGAAGGAATTTTCTTTTGTCTTCTACGACGGGGAGCGAAAGCGTCTCCACCTCTCCCTCATCGGGGGCCGCGCCATTCTCCTGGTGCTGTTGGATCAGAACTCGGCCGTGGCGCTGGTCCGTCTCCAGGTCAGGAAATTCTCCAGGGAGATCGAGGAGATTCTCACTGAACTCTCCAAGCGGCCGGACCCGGTCGCGGAAAAGGGGAGCCCTTTTTCGAAGCCCAACATAGGCGAGATCACCGACGACGACGTCGAAAACCTCTTCGGCAAGGGTTAAGGGATGTCCTTTATCAACTACGCGGCTCGGGAGATCAACTGCAAGCTGGTCTACTACGGCGCAGGTCTCTGCGGCAAGACGACGAATCTGCAGCACATTTACAAGAAGGTGGACCCCGGGGCGAAGGGCAAGCTCATCTCGTTGGCCACGGAATCGGAGCGGACGCTCTTCTTTGATTTCCTGCCGCTGGAACTGGGGATGATCCGAGGGTTCAAGACGCGTTTCCACCTCTACACGGTTCCCGGACAGATCTTCTATGAGGCCAGTCGCAAGCTGATCCTGAAGGGGGCCGACGGCGTCGTTTTTGTTGGCGACTCGCAGCTCGAACGCGTGGAGGCGAACATCCAGAGCCTGGCCGATATGCGGCAGCACCTGGCGGACCAGGGGATCGACCCGGACAAGATCGCCCTGGTGATCCAATATAACAAGCGGGACCTCCCGAACGCGGTCCCTATCGATGAGCTGCAGAAGACCCTCAATCCCCGCAACCTCCCCTGGTTCGAGGCGGTCGCCTCCCAAGGGATCGGCGTCTTCGAGACGCTGAAGGCCATCGCCAAGGTCGTCATGCAGGAACTGCAGAAGAAGACGTAGTCCCTTCTTGGGTGATTCCTTCGGAGTGCCCGCCCCGGTTCGGTTGACGGTCGTGCCCCTTTTGCGTTAGCATACGGGTGGAATTCCCCGGTAGCTCAATGGTGGAGCGAGCGGCTGTTAACCGCTAGGCTGCAGGTTCGAGCCCTGCCCGGGGAGCCACCCTTCGCTCGTCCTTGCACACAGCACTCCCGGGAGCTGAGAGTCCCTCCCAAGAATCCCTACTCAATGAGGCCGGGCCGCGTGGTGTGCTCTCCGCGCTCATGGGTGCGGCGAGCACAGTCGGAGGGGAACGCCGTAGATGGCTCGAATCCTCATCGCAGGGTGTGGCTACGTGGGGACGGCCCTCGCGGAACGGCTGGTGGCGGAGCGGCACGTCGTTTGGGGCTTGCGTCGTGATCCTGCGGGCCTGCCGCCCGGCGTGGGCCCCCTGGCAGCCGACCTCACGGATCCCGGGACACTTCGAAACCTCCCGAGCGGCTTGGAGTGTGTCGTCTACACGGCGGCGCCCGACCGCCTGGACGACGAGGCCTACCGGACCATTTACGTGGAAGGGCTCTCCCATGTCCTCGACGCCCTCCGGCGCCAGGGGCAGGAGCCTCGGCGCATCTTCTTCACGTCGAGCACCGTCGTCTACGCTCAAGCGAACGGGGAATGGGTGGATGAGACGTCGCCAACCGAACCAGTCCACTTCTCCGGTACTCGCATGCTCGAGGCGGAGGGCCTGGTGCGGAGTGGCCCATTCCCCGCCACGGTCCTCCGGCTGGGTGGCATTTACGGTCCAGGTCGGGTGGGCCTGATCGAGCGGGTGCGTCGGGGTGAGGCTGTCTGCATCGATGGCCCGCCCACCTATACGAATCGGATTCACCGCGACGACTGCGCCGAGGCCCTGCGGCACCTGATGTCCTTGCTCCAACCGGAAGACCTCTATCTCGGCGTGGACCACGAGCCGGCGGAGGAATGCGAGGTCTTGCGATGGCTTGCGGCGCAGCTCGGGGCCCATCCTCCCCGCGTTGGACCTCCCGCAGGTCTCGGCCCGCGGCGTCAGCGGGGGAACAAACGGTGTCGCAACGCCAAACTTGTGGCTTCGGGGCATATCTTTCGCTTCCCGACGTTCCGCGAGGGGTATAGCGCCCTGCTTTCTCGGAGTAGTACCTAGCCCTTCTCCTCTTCTATCGAGAGGGGACGCCCTTCCGCGGAGATGCGCATTGACGGCCCTTCCATCCCTCGGGTACCATGGGAAGAGGTGGCCGCCAAAGGGTCCCGAAACGCACGAGGTGAGGATGGCGAACACAGCGGAAAGGCGCTTGCTCGAGCTGATTCGTGAGCGTGCCTATCGCTACAGCCAGGAGGCTCCGTTTCAGCTCTCATCGGGGCGGCTGAGTCCGCATTACGTGGATCTCAGGGCTTTGTTGTGCGCGCCGGAGGCACTGGTGGCGACGGCGACCATCCTCTTTGATCGCATCAAGAGGTTCGAGCGCGAGACGCACACGAAGGTGGACGCGGTCGGCGGTCCGGCCGACGGGGCGATTCCCATTGCGGCGGCCGTGGCGTACCACAGCCATCAGGTGGCGGAGCCGATCGAGACCTTTTTTGTCCGCAAGGAGCCCAAGGGACACGGGCTCAAGAGATGGGTCGAAGGACACAGCACGTCGGGATCTAGGGTCGTGATCGTCGATGATGTGGTCACGACGGGGGGTTCGACCCTCAAAGCGATTCAGGCTGCCACCCAGCATGGATTCGAGGTCGTCAAGGTCATTGTCCTCGTGGACCGCCTCGAGGGGGGCAATGAGAAACTCTCGAATCTCGGCATCCCGTACGAGGCGATCTTCACCCTGGGCGACATCGCGGCCGTCCCCTCCCGTCAGCCCTAGATCGGAGAGTTCCTGTTCGGCATGATCCCCGATCCTGCATTTCCATCCGACCCGGCTCATTGCGTGGGCACGCTGCTCGCGCGTCCGGTGTCTCGTTCTCGATTGCTTGTCCTGGGGCTGTCGATGCGAAGGGCGAGAGATGGCGCGGGGCGGGACAAGGGAGCGGCATGAAGGCGTACCGCGGGTGGATGATGTTGGTGGCGGTAAGCCTGCTCCTCCTGGGAGTTTTTCTGGTTATTGTCCAGGGGCGTGGAAGCAAAGCAGCTCCGGAGATCCGGCCGGAGGTGGGATACCTCGCCCCGGACTTTAGCCTTCCGAGTCTCGGTGGGCAGACGGTCCGCCTGTCTGATTTGCGTGGCAAGGCAGTCCTTCTCAACTTCTGGGCGACCTGGTGCGCTCCGTGTCGCCTGGAAATGCCCACGATGGATAAGGCCTACCAGGAGTACAAGAGCCGCGGCCTCGAGATCCTGGCGGTCAGTCTTGATGCCGGATCGAATAGTGTCGTGAAGAACTTCATGCAGGAGTTGAAGCTGGACTTTCCGGTCCTCTCGGATCCCGACATGGAGGTGCTGCGCCTGTACCGGATGGTCGGGATTCCCGCGAGCTTCCTCATCGATAAGCAGGGGATTGTCCGACACCGGGAGGTGGGCTACCGCGACTGGACCGACCCAGAATCCCGGAGGCTGCTCGAGGCGATTTTGAGGTAGCGAGGTCGAGGACCGTGGGAGACGTATGATGAAAGACGGGCGCCTCATCGAGCGACCAATGCTCGTCGTACTTTTGCGGGGGCTCTTCCTCCTCGTGCTCATGGGGGCGGTGGGTGTCCTCTGGTTCTGGCAAGGCCCAGCGATCCGATCCTGGTTGAGCGGAAAGCGGCCAGGTGAGGCGTTGGACGTTTTCGGGACTGTGCCCGACTTCTCTTTGATCGAGCGAAGCGGACGAAAAGTCACTCGAGAGGATCTGCTGGGAAAGGTTTCGATCACCAACTTCATCTTCACCCACTGCCTTGACACCTGTCCCTTGCAAAGTGCCCAGATGGCCAAGCTTCAGGGGGACTTCGCGGAGGAAAAAGATCTCCGAATGATCTCCATCACCGTCGACCCGGAACGGGACAGTGTCTTGGTCCTCTCCCAGTACGCAAAACGTTACGGCGCTGACCCCGAGCGATGGCTGTTTCTGACAGGCGAGAAGAAAGCGATCTACGGCCTCGCCCTGGAGGGCTTTCGCCTGAGCGTGGTCGATCCGGCGGAGGGGGTGAAGAGTTGGTTCTTGGGCCCTGTCCCTCTATTGGCGCATCATGGGGAGACGGGGAAGCAGTTTATCCATAGCTCGCGGTTTGTGCTGGTGGACCGCCAGGCGCGCATCCGCGGCTACTACCACAGCAACGACGAGGAAGCCCTCCAGCGGTTGCGTCGCGATGTCCGGATCTTGCTCCGGGGAGAAAAATGACGATGCGAGGACTGGTGGCGACGCTCGTGATATGGATTGCTCTTCTGGCAAGTGCCGCCCCGACCACACGCGATAATCCGGGTCAGGGCTGGCCGGATCCGGGAACGCTTGAAACGGGTCGGCTGGTCTTTGAGCAGAACTGCGCGATCTGTCATGGGGCATTAGGCGATGGGCGGGGAATGGCCGGAATGATGGTTCGGACGAAGCCGAGGGACTTTCGGGCCGGAATCTTTAAGTTTCGTTCCACGCCGACGGGCTCTCTCCCTGCCGATGAAGATCTCTTCCGAACAATCTCCCGGGGACTGCGGGGCACGGGGATGGTTGCGCAGGATGATCTGCCGGAGGGGGAACGGCGTGCCGTAATTGAATACGTTAAGACCCTTTCCGAGCGGTTTCGGACGGAGAAGCCCCAGGCGCCTGTCCCGATTTCCGAGCCGCCCCCACGAACACCCGAGTTGGTTAGCAAAGGCCGGGAAGTGTATACCAAAGCCGAATGTTTCAAGTGCCACGGTGCGGAGGGACGCGGTGACGGCCCCTCTGCCGAAGGCTTGAAGGATAGCTGGGGGTATCCGATCCAGCCTACGGACCTGACTCGGCCCCTCAAGCGGGGGTCGACTCCTGAAGCGATTTACCGGACCGTCGTCACGGGGCTCGATGGCACGCCAATGCCCTCGTACGAGGGCGCCCTCAGCGATGACGAACTCTGGGCTCTTTCCTTTTACGTTGCCTCGCTGAATACTGGAGTGCTGTCGGAGCGACAGCGGCGTGAGGAAGGGGCGGGGCAGATGGTCCTGCGCATGCATGGGGGCAGGGGCGGCGGGATGATGCGTCGGATGCCGATGATGCGAGACATGTGTATGATATGAACTTAAAGGAGCAGAGCATGGGGAAAGCAAAGCGCGTTAAGGTTAGACAAAGCCGCTATCGGTGGTTGGTCATCAGTCTGGTGGTGCTCGTGGCTGCTGGAGCAGTGGCCGCCTTCATGACCGGGAGCGACGAAGGAATTTCCACCGGGGGCACCCACAGTCGGGCCCCGGGCGACCGGTATGAAACCCTGGCTTCGGACCAACTTCCCTCCTTCGCCAGGGGAAACCCGAAGGTCGAGGAAACGTACCGGTATGCGGCGGCGCATCCCGAGATGCTTCAGTATATCCCGTGCTACTGCGGGTGCGGAAACATCGGCCACCGCCATAACGGAGATTGCTACGTGCAGGAACGCTACGCCGACGGTCGGATCGAGTTTACCAGCCACGCGGCGACGTGAGACATCTGCCTGAACATCACGCGGGACGTGATGCGTCTTGAGGCCGAAGGCAAATCGCTCCGAGAGATTCGCGCCACGATCGATGCGACATACGGCAAATACGGACCGCCGACTCCGACGCCCCTGCCGCCGTCATGATGCCGGCTTGGTCGGGGCGCGGCCTTCTCCTGGGCGGTGGCGCTCCTCGTCAATGTCGGGTTCCACATGGACCACCATGTCCGCCAGCTCCGGGAACCGCTCCTTGAGCGAGGCCTCGACCCGGTGGGCGATCTCATGAGCCTTGG
>CAYSDK010000003.1:52928-60382 GCA_964429865.1 uncultured bacterium | reverse complement strand
GGTGGCCACGATCCTCCACACAGAGTCCTCGGTGGGCTGGGGCGGGCAGGAGATCCGGGTGCACCTGGAGCTGGTCCGTCTGCGGGAGCGGGGCCATCGGATGCTGTTGGCCTGCCACCCCCAAAGCGAGCTTGCGAAGAGGGCGGAGAGGGACCGGATCGAGGTGTGGTGCCTTCCCTTTCGAAGGCCAATCGATCCCAGACTGACGCGGCAGGTGCACCATCTCCTGACACGGGAGCGGGTCGAGTTGGTGAACACCCATAGCTCTGTCGATAGCTGGGTTGCCTCCCTCGCGGCCCGGACGGCCCGGGTTCCCGTGGTCCGGACCCGTCATCTCTCTGTTCCTCTCAAGAAGGACCCCTTCTCTCGACTGGTGTACTGGACCCTCTGTGACAGGATCGTGACGACAGGCGAGGCCATCCGTCGGCTTTTTCTTGAGGAGCTTCGCCTCGATCCCTCAAAGGTCATCTCCATCCCGACGGGAGTGGATTTACGCCAGCTCAATCCCCATGCGGTGGACGGAAAGGAGGTGCGGCGAGAGCTCGGCGTAAAGGCAACGACCCCATTGATCGGCACCGTCGCAGTGCTCCGAAGCTGGAAAGGACACCGCTTCTTCCTTGAGGCCGTTCCCGTGATTCTCAGGAAGGTCCCATCGGCTCGCTTCCTCATCGTTGGTGATGGTCCTCAAGGGGGGAACATTGAACGGTGGATTCGGGAGCTGGGGTTGGCGCAGGCGGTCATGATGCTCGGGCATCGCGAGGATATACCGGAAGTGCTTGCAGCCCTGGACATAGTGGTGTCTGCATCCACCGCTGCGGAGGGCGTTCCTCAGGCCCTCCTGCAGGCCCTGGCCATGAGGCGGCCCGTCGTAGCGACTCGCGTGGGCGCGGTTCCAGAGGTGATCAGGCACGAGGAGACCGGGCTGCTGGTGCCAGCCGGGGATCCGGCGGCTCTGGCCGCGGCGATCACTTCGCTTCTCTCTGATCCGCATCGAGGTGCGGCGCTGGGCATGGCGGGGCGGCGGCTCGTCGAGAAGGAGTTCACCGTGGAGGTGATGCTCGAGCGGCTGGAGGTTCTGTACGCCGAGATGTTCGCACTGCGGCGTGGGTACTGAACGGGTCATGGCCGGGAGACGGAAAATCTTCCCCGTTGGCTGTGGTCAGTGATGCGGATCGGCCTGATCCGTCGCCGGTATGCGTCTGGTGGTGGCGCCGAGCAGACGGTGGCGCGGCTCGCCGGCGAGTTTGCGGCGCGCGGTCACACGGTGACCGTTGTGGCGGAGCGATGGGCGGCGCAGTTGCCGGTGGGGGTGAGCCAGCATGCGGTGCGCGCCCTTCCAGGTCCAGAGGCTCTCCGGATGCTCACCTTCGGCCTGCGAGCAGTGCGTGCGGCTCGCGGGCTGACAGCCGAGGTAGTGCTGAGCCTCGACCGGACCCCGGGGGCCGATGTGTTCCGGGCCGGTGACGGTTGTCACCGGGCGTGGCTCGAGGCTCGGGCACGCGCCTTGGGTTTCCAGGCGCGGTTGCGGGAGATTGCGAACCCCCTTCACCGAACCATCCTTTGGTTGGAGCGCCGCCTGCTTGAGGCAGATGATCCACCCTGGGTGATTGCGAACTCCCGCATGGTGAGGGCCGACCTGCTCCGGCATTATCGTGTCCCGGCGGAGCGCATCACGGTCATTTACAACGGGGTCGATCTTGACCGCTTCCGGCCCCCGACAGCGGCCCAGCGGGAATCCGCTCGAAACGCCCTCAACTTGGCGACCGGGGACGTTGTCCTTCTCTTAGTGGGGAGCGGTTTCGTCCGTAAGGGCGTGGCATCCCTCGTGCGCGCAGCGGGGCTCCTTCATGGGCGCGCGTCCGGGGCCCGGGTACGCGTGCTTGTGGTCGGCCGGGGGCAGCCGAGGCCGTATCTCCGACTGGCCCGGGAGATTGGGATGCCTGCGGGGGCGGTTCACTTCGCGGGCCCCGTCTCGGACGTGGTGCCGATGTACCATGCCGGTGACGTGTTTGTGCTGCCCTCCCTGTACGATCCGTGCGCCAACACGTGCCTGGAGGCGATGGCGGCTGGGCTTCCGGTGGTGACCTCCGCGGCCAACGGGGCGGCGGAGCTCGTGGAGGGAACTACGGCGGACGCGATCCTGCGCGATCCGCTCGACGTAGTGGGGCTTGCGGACCGGCTTACCCCCTTGTTGGATGCGGACGCCCGCCGGGCACGGGGCGAGGCCGGCCGGGCCGTCGCGGGCGGCCTCTCTCACCAGCGGATGGTGGAGGAGACGGCCCTGGTGTGCGAGCGCGCTCGCGACGAGCGGAGGGGCCGGGTGCAGGGGTGACCCAAATGGCTATGAAGATACGGAAAGGCCGTACGTATTGGCGCGCGACGCTCGACGCGAAGCTCCGCGAGGTGCTTCCTGGCGTAGCCGTGGACCGGGCATTGGACCTAGGCAGCAAGGACGCTCCGTACCGCTGTCTGGTGGCTGCGCGGCGCTACGACCGGCTGGATCTCTCGTTTAGCCGACGTCCGGCAGTTCTCGGGGATGCCCATCGACTGCCCATTGGGGACGGGACGTATGACCTGGTGCTGGCAACAGAACTGCTGGAACACTGCCACACCCCAGCGGCAGTGGTGGCCGAAGTGCACCGAGTGTTACGTCCCGGAGGAAGGTTTGTCTGCTCCGTCCCGTTCATCTACGTCATTCACGGAGACCCTCATGACTACTGGCGGTTTACGGCGCACGGATTACAGCATCTCTTGAGGGACTTTGCCCGGGTGGCTGTCTGGCCCCTGGGGAACCGATGGACCGCGATCTGGGATTTGATTACGGCCCGGCCGTCTGGGCTGAAGTATGCCAACCACGTGCTACGCGTGATTCCGGTACTTCCGCGGCCTAATCCGGGCTGCCCCCACGGCTACGTAGCACTGGCTCACAAGGGGGAGGGGGCATGACCGGCCAAGAAAGGGTGGCAGTCGTTGACCCGGCTTGGGCCTGCTGCATCGGAGGGGTCGTGGAGGAGAGATGGACGAAGTGATCCTCGCCAAGGTCGGCGCAAGCCGTGGCGGCCAAGAAGGCCGGGCGGTCCGTTATGCCGACGCCGCCTTCATGGGTGGTCTGGCCCTGATGATCCTGACGCTGCCCATCTCAGAGGCCCTCAAGAACATCGGCTACTTCATCGCGTTGGGGGGATGGGTCTTCAAGCGGGCGGTGCGCCGCGACTTCAGGATGGCCTTTACCCCCCTCGGGGTCTTTCTGTCGATTTACTTCCTCACCTCTTTGCTGAGCGCCGCCTTTGCCGTCAATCGATGGGAAGGGTTCCGGGGAGCCTGGGATGTGTTCCGCCCCCTCTCCATCTTCCTCATGATGGTCAATGAACTCGATGGGGTCGGAAAGATCCGTTTCTATCTGTGGCTGTTTGTCGCCTCCACAGGGATCGGGGTGATCTGGGGGCTTGCGAACTACCTCCTGGGCGTGAAGCGCCTCTTAGAAATCAAGTCTCTTGGGCATTCGAACCACACGGCATGGTACCTCGTCATCATGCTCGCCCTCTTGGTCAGTCTTCTCCTCTTCATGGAATGGCCTGTTCCGGTGAAGGCGGCAGTCGGGGCCCTCTCCGGATTGACTCTTTTGGCCGTGTTGTTGACCTATTCAAGAGGAGCATTGATAGCCCTTTTGGCCTGCCTTCTCTTCCTCTCGATCCCTTATCGGAGATGGAAACCGATCACAGTGGTCGTGTGTTCCGCCATCCTCATCCTCATCAGTCTGGAAGCGGCAGGCACGCGTTGGAGCAGGCACATCGCCATGCTGGCTCAACCTGCCCAGGATGAAAGCCTTGTGGATCGGCTCAGGCTCTGGAGGGTATCCCTCCTGAGCCTGAAGGACCGCCCCTGGCTCGGCATCGGCCCCAGGAACTTCAAATACTTGGATCATGAGCGGTACGGCTTCAAGCAGGATCATGAGCGGTACGGCTTCAAGCGGGTGGATCACGCTCATAGCCTGTTCTTTAATGTTATCGCCGAACGAGGGCTCCTCGGGTTTCTCTCGCTCATGGCCTTGTTCGGGTGTTATGTTTATGAGGGGATGAGACGCTGGCCACCGAAGGATTCCCTCAGCACGGTCCTCTGGCATGCCGCCATGGGGAGCTTCATCACCATCGTGGTGGCGGGAGTGGCCAATACGACCCTGCACACGGAAGGGGCCATTGCCTTTTGGTCGCTGACCGCCCTCATGCTGGCCTCCGGCGAAGCGGCAAAGCCTTTGTAGGCGAATGCAGGGCGTGCTTTTCTATTGACTTTTTTTCCTCGAACTCCTACGGTATGGCGGGCATTCGGGACCATTATTGATGTTGTGCAGGGGACGTGAGGTGGGCCGGGGCAAGATTTCGTCCCGAGGCGGGATCATTCCGATGACACGGAAGACGGCTCGCAGCCGGGGGGACTTGCGCGAGCGGGCCCGGCGGATCCGGCTCCTGCTCCTGGACGTGGATGGCGTCCTGACCGACGGGCGGATCATCTACGGGAGTGCCGGATTAGAAGCGCTGGTCTTTCATGTCCGGGACGGTCTTGCCCTGAAAAGTGCACAGTCATCGGGAATCACGGTGGGGCTGCTGAGCGGCCGGAAATCCGAGGCCCTCGTTCGTCGAGCCGAAGAACTCGGTCTGACCGAGGTCCATGCCGGCGTCGAGGACAAGGGTGGCGTCTACCGCCAGTTGCTCACGCGGTACCGTCTGAGCGATCCTGAGGTCGCCTACATGGGCGATGACCTTCCGGACCTTCCTCTGCTGCAACGGGCTGGCCTGGCCATTACGGTTGCCGATGCGCCGGCGGAGGTCCGGCGGGTCGCCCACCTGGTGACCTCCCTGCCTGGAGGGAGGGGGGCGGTCCGGGAGGCGGTGGAGTGGCTGCTCAAATCCCAGGGCGTATGGGACCAGGTGTGCGCGGATTTTCAGAGTAACCGGAACGTGTGAGGAGGGAAATACCCATGCCGCCAGGACGGTATCTATTTACATCGGAGTCGGTCACCGAGGGCCATCCCGACAAGATCGCAGATCAGATCTCTGATGCGATTCTGGATGCGATCTTTGCCCAGGATCCGTACGGCCGGGTGGCCTGCGAAACCATGGTTACCACCGGCCTGGCCTTCGTGGCCGGCGAGATTACCACGAGATGTTACGTCGACATCCCCAGGATCGTTCGAGAGACCATCCGTGATGCCGGGTACACGCGGGCCAAGTACGGTTTCGACTATGAAACTTGCGCAGTGATCACAGCCATTCAGGAGCAGTCTACGGACATTGCGCTGGGGGTGGATATTCACGGGGCCGGCGACCAGGGACTGATGTTCGGTTATGCCACGCGCGAGACCCCCGAGTTGATGCCCATGCCGATCATGCTGGCCCATAAGCTCTGCCGCCGACTGGCGGAGCTGCGGAAGACGAATATCTTGGAGTACCTCCGCCCGGACGGTAAATCTCAGGTCACCGTGGAGTATGTGGACAGGAAGCCGAGCCGGATCAGCGCGATCGTGGTCGCCGCCCAGCACAGCCCCGATGTCACGCTCCAACAATTACGGGAAGACATCGTCGAGCAGGTGATTCTGCCCGTCATCCCCCCCGGGCTCTTGGATTCGGAGCAGGTCGTCTATCACATCAACCCAACGGGTCGGTTCGTCATTGGTGGACCCAAGGGCGACACAGGATTGACCGGGAGGAAGGTGATCGTCGATACGTATGGAGGGGTCGGAAGCCATGGGGGCGGCGCCTATTCGGGAAAGGATCCGACCAAAGTCGACCGGTCCGCCTCCTATATGGCCCGCTATATCGCTAAGAATATCGTTGCGGCCCAACTCGCAGACAGATGCGAGGTGCAGTTGGCCTACGCCATCGGCATCCCCGAGCCGGTCTCGGTCATGGTCGACACCAAAGGGACGGGGAAGATCCCCGATGAGATTCTCTGCTCCCTGGTCCGCAAGCACTTTGAGCTCACCCCCGCGGAGATCCTGAAGGCCTTGGACCTGCGTCGGCCTATCTACAAACAGACGGCGGTGTATGGCCACTTCGGCCGCAACGAGCCGGACTTCACGTGGGAGCGGACCGACCGCGCTGAGCTCCTGGCGCGAGAGGCGGGGCGGTTCGGCTCCTAAGGGTTCATTGGGTTCAGTGGGTTTATAGGGTTCATGAAACCCAAGAAACCTCCTGGGGGAATAGTGGAATACGACGTCACAGATCTCCGCCTCGCCGACAAGGGACGCAAACGGATCGAGTGGGCTGGGCAGTTCATGCCAGTCCTCGCCCATATCGAGGCGCGATTCAGCAAGGAGAGACCCCTGCGGGGCATCCGGGTTTCAGCGTGTCTCCATGTAACGACCGAGACGGCCAATCTCCTTCGGGCGCTCAAGGCGGGCGGGGCGCAGGTGGCTCTGTGCGCCAGCAACCCGTTGAGCACGCAGGACGATGTTGCTGCCTCCCTGGTCAAACACCTGCGCGTTCCAGTGTTTGCCCGTAGGGGAGAGGATCGACGGACCTATTACAAGCATATCCAGAGCGCCTTGGAGATCCGCCCTCATATCACCATGGATGACGGGGCCGATACGATCTCGGTCCTCCATGGCGAGCGGACCGATCTGCTCCCCGGGGTTATCGCCGGGACTGAGGAGACCACTACCGGGGTTGTGCGTCTGCGGCGCATGGAGGAGAAGGGGGTCCTCCGGTACCCGATCATTGCTGTCAACGATGCCGACACGAAACACCTCTTCGACAACCGGTATGGGACCGGGCAGAGCACCCTGGATGGCCTTCTCCGTGCCACCAATGTCCTGCTGGCCGGCAGGCAAGTGGTGGTCTCGGGATACGGCTGGTGTGGCCGCGGCGTGGCGACCCGGGCTCAGGGGATGGGCTCGCACGTCATCGTCACCGAGGTAGATCCCGTGCGGGCACTGGAGGCGATGATGGACGGGTTCCGCGTCATGCCGATGGGCGAGGCGGTCCGCGTGGGAGAGGTCTTCATCACCGCCACCGGCAACACTCACGTGCTACGCCGGGAGCACCTCCAGCGGATGCGGGATGGTGCCATCCTGTGCAATGCCGGCCACTTTAATGTGGAGATCGACCTCAAAGGACTTCGATCCCTGGCGAAGAAGCGGCGCACCGTTCGGGAACACGTGGAAGAGTTCACGCTGCGGAATGGCCAGCGGCTCTATCTGTTGGCCGAGGGGAGGTTGGTCAATCTTGCGGCTGCGGAGGGTCATCCGGCTTCGGTGATGGACATGAGTTTTGCCAACCAGGCTTTGTCGGTGCAGTATGCGGTCCAGCATGCCCATCGGCTCGCCAATCGCGTGTACCCAGTCCCGAAGGCGGTGGACACTCAAGTCGCGCGCCTCAAGCTCACCTCGATGGGGGTCAAGATCGATAGCTTGACCGCGGAGCAGCAGCGGTATCTCCGGTCTTGGGAGTCCGGGACCT
>CAYSDK010000003.1:0-52828 GCA_964429865.1 uncultured bacterium | reverse complement strand
GATAGCTTGACCGCGGAGCAGCAGCGGTATCTCCGGTCTTGGGAGTCCGGGACCTGAGGCAGCAGTCTGTTAGATCCGGGGTTGAGACCGGAGCAGGCCGAAGAAGGCGAGGCCCCCAAAGATCAGGTTTGGAAGCCAGACGAGGAAGAGCGGGGGGAGCACGTCATTGCGGGCCAGTTGGAGGGCCATGGAGGAGAGAAACCAGTACAGGCCCGCCGCGGCGATGCACGTGCCCATGTGGACGAAGAATCCCTGGCGTCCGACCCGGAACGCAATGACAATCCCTATGAGCGCCATGATGAAATTGACGGCTAATGTGGCAGGCTTGGCCGCCAGATCCGCCACGTAGCGGCGGGCGTCCACCCCGCCGCGAGTCAGTCGCTGGATATACCGCTTGAGTTCCGCATAGCCCATCTCCGCCACTTCCTTCTCGACGACCGCCAGGTCCTCAGGGGTCGCGTCCAACTCCAAGGGCATTTCCTGGACCTCGGCGACGCTCATCTCAATTCCCCCTCCCGAGAATCGGTGAATCTGGACGCCCGAGAGGACCCAACGCCCGTCCCTCCACTGGCCCCTGGCTGCCTCGATCCGCTCGATCGGCACGAAGTCTGGGGAAAACTGAAAAAGAGAGACATCCAGCATCTCGCCCTTCCTGGTGTCCAGGAGCTCGATGTGGAGGATGCGGTCTGGCCCCGCCAGATACCAGATGTCCTGGCTCCGGGTGCGATGAAATGCGGCCTCCTTCTTCATCCGCTGTTCTCGGATCCGCAGGGCAATCTCGTTTGCCCCGGGGGCAATCACTTCTTGGACCACAGAGAGGATGGCGGTGATCCCCAGGGCAAGGAGGACGACGGGCAGAACCGCCCGGAGGGGGTGCAGGCGCGCCATCTGCATGGCGAGAAGTTCATGGTTCCGGTTGAATTTGCCAACGCTGAGAAAGGAGGCGATCAGAACGGCAAAGGGGGCCATGCGGAGGGCTTCCCGCGGAAGCGTGTAGAAGTAGTAACTCAGGATATCGGAAACCGAGGCTCCCCAGGCCACATACCGGTGGAGCCTCTCGAAGAGGTGGATGAGGAGGGAGGTGGCCACCAAGACCGCAAAGGTGAGACCGAACAGAATCAAGAAGTCTCGCCCGATGTACCGATCCAGAATGCGGATCATGACCCTCTCAGGCCTCGGGCCGTGGCCCACACCTCCCGAAGGGATGCGGGGATCCACGATTCGCGGTCTCCGCCGATGAAGAGGAGCAGGCCGATGCTGCCGAGGAGGAGATTCGGGAGCCAGACGCCCCAGAAGGGCGAGATCATGCCATTCTTCCCCATCCCGTGACCGAAGACCATCAGGGTATAGTAGATGAAGGCCAGCGCAGTGGTGAGCCCGAGGCTGATTCCCCGACCCGATCGCCGGATACGGATCGCCAACGGTGTGCCGAGGGTGATGAAGACGAGGCAGGCGGCGGGCATGGCGAATCGGTGGTGAAAACTGACCAGCAGGTCTGCCGTCTTTCCTCCGGAGGCGCCACGGTCCCGGATGGCGGCGAGCAGTTCAGCGATCGTCAGCTCGTCGGGGTTCCTCTCATTCACTCCGGCGCTCCGGGGATCGCTCACGGAGAGGGGCAATTTCAAGGTCTGAAACCTGGAGACCTGGTAGTTGCGCGGGTTCCCCTCGGGGATCACGTGGGCGGAGCCCTCCTGGAGCTCGAGCACGACGGTGTTCTGCCGATCATCGGGAGCGACGCGGCCCCGGCGGGCCGTGATCGTGCGCGGGTTTTTTTCATCCCTGGTATCGACCACAAAGACCCCCTCCATGACCCCGTTGGCATCGTCCAGACGGTTGGCGTACAGGATCAGGCCATGAAAGTCGTCGTTGAAGACCCGTTCCTCGATACCTATGGTTGCCTGGGTCCGTGTGAGGACGAACACCAGGTCTCGGAAGGCCTGCGCCGCCCAGGGAACGGCATAGATGGTGCTGGCAGCGGTGATGGCCGTGGCCACGATGCCGACACCGAAGGCGGGCAGGGACAGACGGTACAGTCTGCATCCCGCCGCCTTGAGCGCAGTGAGCTCCTGGTCGGCAGCCAGTCGGCCGTACGTGGCGATGACC
The DNA here is from genome assembly GCA_964429865.1 of uncultured bacterium. GTDB lineage: Bacteria > Methylomirabilota > Methylomirabilia > Methylomirabilales > CSP1-5 > CSP1-5. Next base: position 50,725 of record CAYSDK010000003.1, on the reverse strand, counting down.
GCAAGGAGAAGGGCCATGGGGGTGGTAAAGACCAGCAGGGGAGGGAGGATAAACAGAAAGAGCCACGCAACGCTCGCCAGGGGGACATGCTTGGTGACGACAAGCTCGATGAGTTTCAGGAGCGGCCTGGTCAGGAGCACGAAAGTGAAAAATCCGAGTCCGAGGCCCATTGAGGTGAAGAGCTCGCGGCCGATGTATCGATCGATGATCCTCACGCCCGCCTTCATGACCAGCGTATCCTAACCCCTCGATCTACGAAAGTAAAGGGTCTCTGTTCGCCCCCTTCTTCCCGGCCTCTGTGATGGACACCCACCCATCGACCGTCACTCCGTTTCGACGACCCCTCATCCCGCTGGTGCTGGCCTACAGTATCGGTCTGTTGACTGGCCCATCCCTTCCCTTCCCACCCATTCACCTCCTTCTGGCCACCGTCCTAGTGCTAGGTGTAGGGGCCTTGGCGCTGTGGGCTTCGCGTCCAGTGAGCGCGACTATCTCGATCCTTGTGGCGTTTCTCCTCTTCGGATCTCTTCGATACCTGCAGGCGGTCCACCCCCAGGGACGCTTTCACCTCTCGAAGGTCCCCGAGGCGATGCTCACGGGGAGGGTGGGGCTTGAGGGAGTGATCATTTCGCCGCCGGAGGTCATCCCGCCCGGAGAGGGGTGGCGGCGGGAAAAACGGGTCCGCTTCCTGGTCCAAGTGGAGGAGATCACCCTGGGGGGGGATCGATACCAGACGAGCGGCGGTGCTCGTGTCAGCATCCTTGATCCGGTCCAGGAGTACCGATACGGGGATCGGATCCGGGGGAATTTTCGGTTGCGCCGTCCGAGAGGATACTGGAACCCCGGGGCGTTTAACTATCGCCGCTATGCCCTGACCAGAGGATTTCAGCTTGAGGGGTGGGGGCGGGAAGGAGCAGAGATCCGTCTCCTGGGCCGGGATGGAGGCAATGAGGTTCTCCGGGTCGTTGCGGACCTCCGCGAGACGATGCTCAAGAGAATCGGAGCCGACCTCCCGCCCGAGGAGGGGGGAGTCCTCAAAGCGATGGTCCTCGGCGACCAGTCCGGACTTTCGGCGGAAATCCGCAAGGCCTTTCTCCTTTCGGGCACCTACCACATCTTGGTGATCTCCGGGTTTCAGGTCGGGTTCTTCGCCGGCATCCTCTTCTTCTTCGCCCGTCTTCTGCGGCTTCCACCAGTGGCGGGGAGTCTGATCACCGTCGTTGGCGTCGTCCTCTATACCCTCGTGGCGGGGGGAAGCCCACCGGTCGTTCGGGCAGCCCTCATGACCGGCCTGTACCTCCTGGCCGTCATCGCTGGCCGTGGGCGAGACCTCTACAACACGCTCGCCTTGGCCGGGTTCATCCTCCTCTTGTGGAATCCTCTCTCCCTCTTCGACGCAGGCTTCCAGCTGACCTTTGCAGCCACCGGGGCCATCCTGGTCGCGGTCGAGCGATGGGATCTGAGCCACATCGCCAGGCCGTGGCGGTGGCTCCTCGCGTCCCTCATTGCCTCGGCTGCGGCATCTCTGGGGGTGCTACCCGTCCTTGCCCTCCATTTCAATCGGGCCTCCGTGACCGGCATTTTGGCGAATCTGGTCATCGTGCCCCTCGGCGGCCTCGTGACCGCGTTCGGCATGGGCTATAGTCTGCTTCTCCTGCTCGTCCGAGAGGGATTTTCCCCCGTCCAAACCGTCGTCCTCGTGCTGACCAAGGCAGCAATCCAGGCGGCGCAGACCTTTGCCGCCCTCCCCCTCGCCTCTGTCCGACTCTACACCCCGACCCCTCTCATGGTGGTGACATACTCCGCTATTTTGGCTCTGTTGCTCGGCCCGGCCTTCCGGCGCAGGGTGCTTGCAACAGTCCTCTGCTTCCTGTTCCTCCTCGGACAGATCGGATGGAAGCTCCTGAACCGCGGAGGGGAGTTTCAGGCGACCTTCCTCGACGTGGGCCAAGGAGACGCAATCTTCTTGGAGCTCGCCGATGGGAAATCGATCTTGGTAGACGGGGGCGGAAGCTTTGATGACCGTTTCGATATTGGTGAGCAGGTCGTTGCGCCCTATCTCTGGTATCGCTGGATCCGTCGGGTCGATGTAGTGGTGCTGACCCATCCTCAATTTGACCATTTGGCAGGCCTCAAGGCGGTCCTGGAGAACTTCCCCGTGGGGGAGGTGTGGGAAAGCGGTTATTCCTCCTACGATCCGACGTACCTGTGGCTTCAGAGCTTTGTCAGGGAAAAGCAGATCCGGCTGCGACGGATCACCCGAGGGGAGCACATAGCGCTTGGACCCGGTGTCGCGGTGACGGCGCTCCATCCGCCCCGGCCATTTTTCATCCCCCGGAAGGGACGCCCCACAACCATGGCCAATAACAACTCTCTCGTCCTCCGCATCGATCAGCAGCAGCTTCGCCTGCTCCTCACCGGTGATATCGAGGGGGAGGGAGAGGCGTCGCTCCTTGATGCGGGCCTCACGCTCGAGGCCGATCTGCTCAAGGTCCCTCATCATGGAAGCCGGGGGGCGAGTTCCACCTCGTTTCTCCGCGAGGTGAGACCCCGGTGGGCGGTCATTCAGGCGGGGGACCGGAATCCCTTTGGGCATCCGCACCACGAGACCCTCGCTCGGTACGCGGCCCAGGGAATCCAGGTCTTTCGGACCGACCGGGACGGGGCAGTCACCTTTGCATTGCGGGATGGCGCGGTGACGTCCAGGACGTACCGGCAGGAGCTGGGCGTCTGGGCGGGGGATTGAATCGGACTTCGCCAGCAGGCGAGAGGTTTGACAAGGGAGAGGGGCTATGTTAAGAGGAGGCTGTGGAGTTACGAACGCCGCGTATCTACAGCGTCAGTGAGCTGACCGCCGAACTCAAGGCCCTCCTCGAAAACACATTCACCGGGGTCTGGGTCGAGGGGGAGATCTCCAACTTCAAGCACCACACCTCGGGCCACATGTACTTTACCCTCAAAGACGATCGGGGGCAGCTCCGCGGGGTCATGTTCCGAGGGAGCAACCGGGGGCTCCAGTTTCGACCCGAGGATGGTTTGGCGGTCATCGTCTTTGGCAATGTGACCATCTACGAGCCCCGAGGGGAGTACCAGGTCTATGTAGAATACATGGAGCCCAAGGGGCTCGGCGCCCTGCAGCTCGCCTTTGAGCAGCTGAAGACCCGCCTCGAGGCCGAAGGACTTTTTGACCCCGCGCGGAAGCGACCCATCCCCCTCCTTCCCAAGAAGATCGGCCTCGTCACGTCCCCGAGTGGTGCGGCGATCCGGGACATCCTCCAGATCATCCACCGACGGTTTGCCAACGTCCAGGTCCTCATCTTCCCCGTCAGGGTTCAAGGGGAGGGGGCCGCGGCCGAAATCGTGGAGGGAATCGAGTCCCTGAACAAACGGGGGGACCTGGATGTCCTCATCGTGGCGCGCGGGGGAGGATCCATCGAGGACCTCTGGGCCTTTAACGAAGAGGTGGTCGCTCGCGCGATCTACGTCTCCCAGACGCCGGTGATCTCCGCGGTGGGCCATGAGACCGACTTCACCATTGCCGACTTCGTGGCTGATGTCCGTGCCCCGACCCCCTCGGCGGCTGCCGAGCTCGTCATCTCGCGAAAGGCAGAACTCAGCCAGCGGGTAGACGATCTCTTCAGCCGACTGGTGAGTCATATGCGGTACCGGGCCGAAAGGAGTGGAGAGCGACTGCGAAGTCTCGAACGGCACCTCAGGCTGCTCAGTCCCCTCGAGCGGGTGAAGCGGCAGCGGGAGCGGCTCAGAGACGGGGCGCTGGCGCTTCAATCATCGATGAGCCATCGCCTCGCGTTGTGGCGGGGGGATCTCAGAACCGCGGCGGCGCGGCTCGATTCGCTCAGCCCCTTGGCCATCCTGGCCCGCGGATACAGCGTCTGCCGGCGACTTCCCGATCTCAGCATCCTCACGCGTGCCGCCTCCGTCGCGGAGGGGGAACGCGTGGAGGTGCTGCTCCACCAGGGGGGACTGATCTGTCGGGTTGAGGAACAGCGGCAGTAGGCGCGCACAGGCCTCTGTCGGTGATCGACACGCGGTGGCACGGGGAACGGGATGGCGGACGAGAAAGAGATACAATTCGAGGAGGCCCTGACGAGACTTGAGGCGGTCGTGAACCGTTTGGAGTCGGGCGAGCTGCCGCTGGAGGAGTCGCTCCGTCTTTTCGAGGAAGGAGTTCATCTCACCAAGGTCTGCACGCATCGTCTAGAGGAGGCCGAGCGGCGGATCACGATCCTCCTGAAGAATGAGCGAGGCGAGATTGCGGAGGCGCCCTTTAAAGAAGGGCAGGAGTAGTACTCGCAACCCAACAAACCCAATGAACGCAACGAACGCAACGAACCCAGGAAACCCAAGGAAGTCCAGGAAACGTCTGGATCAGCGCCTGGTGGACGAGGCGCTGGTCGAGAGCCGAGAGCGCGCACGGGGACTGATCCTCGCCGGCCAGGTGCGAGTGGATGGCCGACGGGTCGATAAGCCGGGCACCCTGATCGGATCGGAAGCGGCAGTGACCATCGCCGGCCCGGAGCACCCCTTCGTCGGTCGGGGGGGCGTCAAGCTTCGGGCCGCGCTCGATGCCTTCGGCGTCGATGTCAAGGACAAGGTCTGTCTCGACGTCGGGGCGGGGACCGGCGGGTTTACCGATTGTCTCCTTCAGGCTGGGGCGGCGAGCGTTATCGCCGTGGATGTGGGCCACGGCCACCTGCACCCGCGTCTCCGGCACGATCCCCGGGTGATTTTTCTCGAACGGGTCAATGTCCGGCATCTGACCAGCCGCCAGCTGCCTGTGCGGCCTCATCTGGCGGTGATCGACGTTGCTTTCATCTCCCTCACGCTCGTGATTCCGGTGATCACGGACCTGCTCGTTCCCGATGGCGACATCGTTGCCCTGATCAAGCCGCAGTTTGAAGTGGGAAAAGGAGAGGTGGGGAAGGGGGGGGTCGTCCGCGATCCGCGCCAGCATGGGCGTGCAATTCGCAAGGTGGCCGGCAGCGCGCGGGGGCTCGGTATGGTGGTCAGGGGCCTCTGTGCGTCCCCGATTCTCGGGGCCAAGGGGAATCGCGAGTTCTTCCTCTCCCTGGCGAAGAGCAGCGCGCGGCCAGGGAGCATCGGCGATGTCGAACACTTGATCGAAGAGACGGTTGGCTCGGCCGGTAGGGAGGTTCTCGAGCAGAAGGCTCGCTGAGGTCTGGGATGGGAAGAGAACTCTTTAAGCGGGTCGGTATCGTGGCGAAACCACACCGGCCGGAGGCCCGGGAGGTGGTCGAGCACCTGATCAGCTGGCTCAGGGCGGAAGACCGGGAGGTTGTCCTGGATGCGGACACGGCGGCGCTCGTCGGGGCAGAGGCGACCGTGGTACCCAAGTCCGAGGTCCCGCGGATGGCAGACCTCGTCGTGGTGCTCGGCGGGGATGGGACGTTACTCTCGGTGGCCAGGGTGGTGGAATCGGAGGCGATCCCGATCCTTGGGGTCAACCTGGGGGGATTGGGTTTCCTGACGGCGGTGACGCTGGATGAGCTCTACCCGGTCCTGGGGGCGGTCCTCGCGGGGAAGTATCGGGGGAGTCGCCGGATGCTCCTCCAGGTGACGGTAGAGCGTCAGGGAGAGCCGGTTGCTGAGTATGTCGTCTTGAACGACGCGGTGATCACCAAGGGGGCGCTCTCCCGTATCGTCGAGCTCGAGATCTACATTGAACAGGAATACGTGACCGCGTATCGCGCTGATGGTCTCATCGTGTGTACGCCGACCGGCTCCACCGCCTACGGCCTCTCCGCCGGCGGGCCGATCGTTTTTCCCACCATGCGCGCGCTCATCCTGGTCCCGATTTGTCCTCACGGCCTGACAAACCGTCCGCTGGTGGTTCCGGAAGAGGTCAAGGTGCGGGTGGCCCTCGAGTCCCAGGGTGAAGATGTGTATCTCACCCTGGACGGACAGGTGGGTTTCCCCCTCCGGTATCGGGATCTGGTTGAGATTCGGCGGGCGGACCGGGAGATCACCCTGATCGTCTCGCCGAAGAAGAGCTACTACGAGATCCTTCGGTCGAAGCTCAGGTGGGGCGAGCGCTAACAGTGGCTGGTGACTGGTGATTAGTGACTGGTGACAGGCAGGGAAAGATCACCAACCACCATCCACCAATCACTAACCACCAGGCGGAGCCAAGGGGTGTTGCGCGAGATTGCCATCCGGCACTTTACCGTCGTTGATCAGCTGCGGGCGAATTTCGGGCCCGGCCTGAACGTGTTGACGGGAGAGACAGGGGCTGGTAAATCGATCGTCATCAGTGCGCTGAGCCTGACCCTGGGGGCGCGAGGGGATACCGAGCTGATCCGATCTGGAGAGGAAGAGGCGGTGGTCGAGGCCGCCTTTGCGATTCCCGATGCCGGCCCCGTGGAAAGCCTCCTCGCCTCGCAGGGGATCCCGATGGCCGCGGAGGACGACCTTGTCGTCCGGCGCCACCTCGCCAGGGAGGGGAGGAGCCGCGCCTACGTGAACGGGACGATGACAGGAGTGGCTACGGTCAAGGCGCTGGGGGAGCATCTGGTCGACATCCATGGACAGCACGAAAGCGTGTTCCTGCAGAATCCCCGGCGCCACCTGGAGCTGCTGGATGCCTTTGGGGGTCTCACCGGAGAGGTCCGGGACTATCAGGCCCTCTATCGCCGATGGCAGGCGCTCAACGCAGAGCGGGACGCGCTCCAGCAGGGCGAACGGGAAAAGGCCCAGCGCAAGGATCTGCTAGAACACCAGATCCGGGAGATCGATACAGCGCATCTTACAGAGGGGGAGGAGGAAGCATTGCAGGCGGACCGCGCGGTCCTCACCCATCACGAGAAGCTCCTCCTGGCGGTGGAGGAGGCCTATGGGCGTCTCGAGGGGGACGAGGGAGGGATCCTTGCGGCGCTCTTTGCTGTCGAGGCCCGCCTCCGGGAGGCCGGACGGATCGACGCACGACTCTCTGCGGGTGGGGCAATGGCCGACGAGGCGAAAACTCTGCTGAAGGAGGTGGCCCTCGCCCTTCGGGACTACCGGGACCGACTCGACTTTGATCCCCGTCGCCTCGAGAGCATTGAGGAGCGCCTCCACGCCCTCAGTCGTCTGAAGAAAAAATATGGGGTCACTGTCGGCGAGATCCTCGCGTACGGAGAACAGGCCGCCCTCGAACTCAAGCGGTTAGAGGGGGCGGAGGAGCGGCTGGTGGGTCTCGACGGGGAGATCCGGGGTGCGGAAGGAGAGCTCTGGGAACGGGGGGAGCGCCTTTCGAGCGGAAGAGGAGGGGCGGTGAAGCGGCTCGCCCACGCGGTGGTGGGTGAACTCAAGCAGCTCGGGATGGCGCGGGCCGATTTCCGCGTGGAGCTCAAGCGGGTTGCGGGAGGGGATCGGCGAGGGTCGCTCCGGCCGACCGGCCTGGAAGAGGCAGAGTTCCTCTTTGCGCCGAATCCCGGCGAGGGCTTCAGACCGCTCGCAAAGACCGCGTCGGGGGGTGAGCTCAGCCGGACCATGCTGGCCCTCAAAAACATCCTGGCCTCCGTGGACCACACTCCCACCCTCCTCTTCGATGAAGTCGATGCCGGGATCGGCGGGAGCATGGCGGAGGTGGTCGGCAGGAAGCTCTGGAGGGTCAGTCGAGAGCGCCAGGTCATCTGCATTACCCATCTCCCCCAGATCGCGGCCTTTGCCGATGTGCACCTCCGGGTCGAGAAAAAGGTGGACCGAGGGCGGACCGAGGCCCGGGTACTCCCCCTTGCCGAAGAGGAGAGGGTGGAAGAGCTGGGTCGTATGCTCGGGGGGTCGGAGAAATCCACGACTCCCTTCAAGCACGCCCGCGAGCTGTTGCGCGCTGCAGCGAGCTGGAAGCAACAGCAGCGGAAGGCCGCAGGATGACGGGCCGGACCGGGGGCAGCAGATGACGGCGGAGGAGCGCGTCCTTCTTTATCGATCGCTCGGAATTTCCCTCACGTTGCACCTGCTCTCGGTGATCTTCCTCTGGAAGGTCCAGATCCCGGCTCCCTACCTCCCGGACCCCTCTCCTTTGGTGGTCCGTCTGCTCCCTCCGAATGAGATCCCCCGGTTCATCGATCAAGAGGATGCGCCAGGTGCAACCAGGCCGGTGAAGAGCAAGGACATCTCCCAGGTTACGAGTGAGGCCCGGGGTCCCGGAAGGGTTCCGGGCCCGTCGACCACCCCTGAAAGCTCAGGGACTCCGAAGCCGGGACGTGCCTCGCCTTCTCCCGAGGCCGGAAAGGTCGCGGAAGCGCCTGCCTCGCCTCCCGTCCCCCGGCAGCCGCCCCTGCCGCGGGCTCCCACATCCGAGTCCGCCGGAGAGTCGCAACGCCTGGCGCGGCCGGATTCGTCCCCGAGCCCGCCCACCTCTTCTCGTCCCTCGCTCCGAGAAGAGATCGCAAAATTGGGGAAACAGGGATCCTCCGTGGGTGGGAAAGGCGTCGACGCCGGGGAGCAGGGGGATACCGGAACGGACGAGCGCATTGTTTCGCTGGAGACCCAGAACTCAGAGTATGCCCCCTACCTTGCCGACGTCAAGCGTCGGATCGAGCGACATTGGGAGATTCCGCCTTACGCGAGAGAGACTGGTCTGACTGGAAAGCTCGTCCTGGTCTTCAGCATCACGGCGGACGGAAACGTGGCCCACCTCGAGATCACCGAAAGTTCCGGGACGTCCGTCCTGGATGACGCGGCGGTTCAGGCTGTACGGGCCGCGGCGCCCTACGGCCCCTTTCCGTCTCAGTTCACCTTTCGGCGTCTCACCATTGTTGGAAATTTTCGGTATGCCGACCTGAGCAGACGGGTGAAGCCGTCTCGCTAGTACCGTTCCAACTATTTTCGCCAAGGCGAGGCAATCCCCCATGCCGCGAACGCTTCCTCAAGACCAGAAAAGGAGATCGATTCTTGAAGAGACGACTCGCTGGATTCCTGTTAGGCAATAGGCACAACACGTTGGAACGGCACTAAACCGGGCCGATGGCGATCACGCCGATCGATCGGACTCTTCGTCTCCTGACCCTCCTTGCCGCACGTCTCCTCACGCCCCTCTTCCCACGTCTGCCATCCCACCTGACCTTGAAGCGGAGCGGGCGACAGGCGGTCGTCGGTCTCGACGGGCCTGTCACGATCTCGCGCGACCGCCTCGGGATCCCCACCATCCACGCCCAGGACCCCGCTGACCTTTTCTTCGGTTTCGGCTACGCCATGGCCCAGGATCGGCTGTGGCAGATGGATCTCTATCGACGGCTGACTCGAGGCCAGCTCGCGGAGATCCTGGGGGATCGGACGCTTGGCGGCAGACCCGGTGCCCGCCTCCAGCCTGCTTCCGTCGTTCAGCTGGACTCGCTGCACCGCGCCCTGGGCTTTGTTCGCGTGGCGCACGCGTCTTACGAGATCATTTCCCCTGAGGCACGCTCGATCCTCGAGCGGTATACCGCTGGTGTCAACGCGGTCATCGCCTTGATGCAGGAAGCACGATGCCTTCCTCTAGAATTTTACCTGCTCGGGTACGAGCCGGAGCCCTGGAAGCCCCAAGACAGTCTGGCGGTGGGCCGTTTCATTGCGTGGATGCTGTGTTTCGCCGCCAGGGCGGAGCTCGTGCTGGGGGCGTTCGCCACACGACCGGATCTCTTTCCCCTCTTGCCGATGTACCCGGAAGGGGAGCCGGTGATCGTGGCGGGGGGAGGCTTCTTGGGTGACGGCGTCGGCGGCAGCAACAGTTGGGTGGTCGGGCCCGGCCGGACACAGAGCGGCCATCCCCTGCTCTGTAACGATCCGCATCTGCCGATGGGCCTGCCCTGCCTCTTCTGCCAGGTCACCCTGAGGGGAGCGGGGTACCACGTGGGGGGAGCAACCGTTCCAGGTATTCCAACCATCATCATCGGGGCGAATGCGAAGGCAGCCTGGGGCGTCACCTCGGCCATGCCCGACGATGCCGACGTGTACCGGGAGACCCTTCACCCGTCAGATCCGCACCTCTATGCTTTCCAGGGGGAGTGGCGCCGCCTCAAGGTGGAGGTGGAGGAGATCCGAGTGCGTAACGGTCCGGCGCGCCGCATCGCCATCCGGTACATCCCGCATGGCGGTGCCGACTGCCCCCTGCTGAGTGATATCCTTCCCCTCGATACGCCGCTCTCCCTCCGCTGGACGGGACTTGAGCCCTCGCGGGAGATGGATGCCATGCTCAAGATCTCCCAAGCTAAAGACCCGGAGGAGTTTCGGGACGCGCTCCGGGACTTCGCCCTGCCCGCCCAGAATTTTCTCTATGCCGACCAGAGGGGAAACTATGCCTACTTCTGTGCCGGGCGTTTTCCGAGGCGCCGAAAGGGAGACGGCCCCTTTCCCGTAGACGGATCCTCCGGGGCCTCAGAATGGCAGGGGGACATCCCTTTCGACGAACTTCCCTCCCTGATCAACCCCCCCTCCGGCCTGATCGCGACCGCCAATCACCGGATCGTGGATGAGACGTATCCGCATCAACTGACATATCTGTGGGAGCCCGGATATCGGGCCCGACGGATCATCGAGCTGCTCGAGCGGGGGGGGCTCGACGTGGCGGACATGGCGACGATCCAAGGGGACGTGGTGTCACTCCAGGCCAGGGCGGTGGTCAGGCAGGTACTTGCCCCGGTGGCCGGGGAGCTCACCGGCAGGGCGAGACAGGGTGCGGATCGACTCCTGCAGTGGGACTTTCGGATGGCGGCGGAGAGTGGAGAGGCGGCGCTCTACCATGTCTTTTACGAGCGCCTGCGCTTTTTGATCTTCGCCGATAGGCTCAACCAGGTGGCGCCAGATCTCTATCGGGGCTACTTCTCGCTTCTGCATCTGCCGGTCAATCCCGTGGGACGGGTCCTGGAGGAGGGTGATCCTGAGTGGATGCCCGGTGGGCGAACGGTTGTCGTCGGACGGGCGCTCGAGGAGGCGGTGGCGTTTCTCACGGGGGAGCTCGGAGGGGAAGAGCGATGGGCCTGGGGTGCCCTTCATGCCTTGACCCTGCGACACCCGTTGGGCGCCGGTCGAGACTGGAGGAGCCGGCTCCTGAACCGGGTCCTTCAATTCAACCGCGGCCCCTTTCCTCATCCGGGGGATGGGATGACGGTCAATGTGGCCGCCTACCTCCTCTCCCACCCCTTTGAGCCTGGGGTGGGACCCGCCTACCGACAGATCGTGGACCTCGGAAGTCCCGACCAGTCCCTCTGGGTTATTCCGGGTGGAAGCTCGGGGGATCCTTTCTCTCGCCATTACGCCGATCAGCTACCCGATTGGCGGCACGGAAGATACCACCCGATGATGCCGGAGGCGGCATCCGTCTCTGAGGTCCTGGAGCTCATCCCGAGCGGCCGGGAAAGGCTTTGACTCAGCCGCTTAGGCAGTGGTATAAGGCGGACGGATCATGCACGAGCGGGAATCGGAAGGCATCGGGTATTTTCTCGCCGGGCAACTCTTTGGCGTCTTCGAGGTCGAAGAGTGGCAGGTCCAGGGTGCGGCCGTTCGGTTTCGGGGCAATCTGCTGGCCCAGCCTGAAACCGCCGTGGCGATCCTGCGGCAGCGACTCGAGCCGGTCGGATTTCTCCCGCTCCTGCCCAGCACACGCGAGATCCTCATCCTCCCGATCCCTGCAGGTGCGAAGCGCGGAGTGGCCGAGAAGCCCTGGCCCCAGATCCTCCTCTTCGTCACCACCGTCTTCACCACCCTTTTCGTCGGCGCCCTGGGGCAGGGGGCCGATCCTTTCAGCGATCCGACCAGTCTCCTGGTGGGCCTGCCGTTTTCCGTGAGCCTCCTCTCCATCCTGGGCGTTCACGAGATGGGCCATTACCTGACGGCAAGGCGGTATGGCGTCCAGGTGACCCTTCCGTATTTCATTCCCGCGCCCGTCGGTCTCGGCACCTTCGGGGCCTTCATCAAGATGAGATCTCCGGTCATTGACCGGCGCAGCCTGTTCGATATCGGGATCGCGGGCCCATTGGCCGGCCTTGCTCTCGCCATCCCCGTCTTGATGATCGGGCTCCGCCTCTCCGAGATCGTTCCTAGCGGGGGGAGGTTGGGTATCTCCCTGGGATCACCCCTCCTGTTCACGTTGGTGCAGGGAATGGTTTTGGGGCCGATCCCGGAGGGGATGGATGTCCTGTTGCACCCGGTGGCCTTCGCCGGGTGGATCGGCCTCTTTGTCACCGCGCTGAACCTCCTGCCCCTCGGGCAGCTCGACGGGGGGCATATTGCGTATGCCTTGGTGGGCCGGCAGTCGGAAAAGCTGGCATTCGTCACCGCTGTTGTGTTGGCCCTTCTCGGGCTCACCTTCTGGCTCGGCTGGCTCTTCTGGGCCTTTCTGGGGTTCATGCTCGGTTTCAAGCATCCCCAGCCCATGAACGACGTGACCCTCCTCGACCCCACACGGCGCCTCTTGGCCCTCGGCGCCCTGGTCCTCCTCCTCTGTCTGATCACCCCTTCCCCCTTTATGTCCCCGGAGTTTTAAAGGAGAGCCGGCGGGAAACCGCCTCCAGGCTGGAAAGATTACGAGGGAGGCCTTGGGCCCTCTCCTGGTGCGCTATGGAGCGCCGACAGGCGGAATGGTCCTCGGGCCGCGGATGGGACAGGATGCGGCGGGCGTTGAAATGGCCGACCGATACTCTCCACCGCGCGACGAGATTGCGAGGGTCTTGGGGGGACTCATTGACCGGGCGACATCGCGAGAAAGTCAATTACTCCAGGAGGCTCTCCAGGCTTGGGTCCGTGGGTCGCGTGCGAGGATCATCGCCCGAGTCCAGGGGTACCAGTGGTCGGGGGAGATGCCGTACGCAAAAGTGTCAGAGAAGTCGTGGGCCGCGAAGAATCGGGCGACACCCTCGGCCTCTTCTGGCCCCCAAAGGTGCGCGAGTGCTGCAGCATAGCCGAGGGCAAATCCGGGTGCGAAATAAGGGCTTACCCCTGAGGTTTCGCCTGGGAAATCGAGATCCATCGCCCGCCCTCCTGGTGGTGACACCAAGAATGATACTGCAGGGTATGTGCCAACAGGGGATCGACCGAGGGCCGGGGCTTGGGGGAAGCGGTGAAAGGCGCTTGATTTCAGGGGAGGGATGGGGTGGTGCCGAAGGGGGGACTCGAACCCCCACAGGCTTACGCCCACATGACCCTGAATCATGCGCGTCTACCAGTTCCGCCACTTCGGCAACACGTGGTATCTCTCTATCTCTAAAGAGGGGAGCGGAAAAAGTCAACGGGAAAGTTGGCGCGGAGCGGTTTGAGAGAGGCTCGGAGAGTGGGCCTTCGCCAGCGCAACATTCCACGGGTCGGCCATCCCCCGCCTCCGCTTTGCTCCGGCGGGCGAGATCTTGGGGTTGGCGGTGGACGAATTTCAGGCAACTGCCAGTTTTTCAGACGCTACGGAGGAAGGTAGGGGGAGGCGATGGAATTTGTGGATGATCAGATGTGTTTTGTCTGCGGCAAGAAGAATCCTGCGGGGCTCCACCTCGACTTCGAGCTCGTCGGGCAGACGGAAGTGCGCACGAGTTTTCTCCCGACACCGGCGTTCCAGGGCTTCCGGGACATCGTCCATGGAGGCATCATCGCTACCATCCTCGACGAGGTGATGGTCAACGGGTGTTGGCTCCGCGGCGTGAGGGCCGTGACCGGCAAATTGGAGGTCCGGCTCAGGCAGCCCGCCAGGGTGGGGGAGCGTCTTCACTTTGTCGGGAGAATTCTCCGAAATGGGCGGAGGACGCTCGAGGTGGAGAGTCAGGCAGCCACGGCCGAGGGTGTGGTCGTGGCTGAGGCCCGGGGAGTCCTGGTGAAGGTGGAGCCTTGAGGATCATCACCCTGCTCACCGATTTCGGACACGCCGATCCCTTCGTCGGGATCATGAAGGGGGTGATCCTGGGCATCAACCCTCGGGCGCAGATCGTCGATCTGTGCCACGGAGTTTCACCCCAGGATGTGCTCGAAGCGGCATTTCTCCTCGACTGTTCGTACCGGTACTTTCCCAAGGGGACCATTCATCTGGTGGTGGTTGACCCCGGCGTGGGAGGCGTGCGCAGGGGCCTCGTGGCCGAGGGCAGGCATGGGTACTACGTTGCGCCCGACAACGGGGTCTTGAGCTATCTGTTCGCCTCGGGTGAGATCCGGCGGGTCGTGGAGATCACCGCGGAAGCGTATCTTCTCCATCCGGTGAGCCAGACCTTTCACGGGCGGGACGTCTTTGCCCCGGTGGTAGGACATCTGTCGCGTCGGAGTGGCATTGATCGCTTTGGACAGGCCACCACGCGCTCTGTGCACCTCCGCCTGCCGGTCCCGACGAAAAAGGGTGCCCGGGTCCTTGTGGGCTCTATCCTTCATGTGGATCGGTTTGGGAATCTCATTACGAACGTCTCGGGCCGCGAGATCTCGGCCCTGCACCCAGAGAGGGAGATCACGGTCTCGATCAAAGGCCGGACGATGCATGGCCTGCAGCAGAGCTATGACCGCCTCAAGCCAGGAGAGATGGGAGCCATCCTCGGGAGTGCCGGCTATGTGGAAATCTTCGCGAACCAACGGAGCGCAGCGCGTCTCCTGAAGGCGGGGCGAGGGACGGCGGTCCGGGTGGAAGCCCGAAGGCGCCGATGAGCGGTTTTGGGTGTTGAACCCTGAACCGGACTTCGGTCGTCGGTCAACGGTGATCGGTGATCGAGGTCCACCTCATCCAGAGGCGGAGCATGGGGACCATCAGCAGGAGGAGGGTCCATCCTACCACTCTGGCCAGGACTCCCTGCTCGCCATACAACCACTCGATTCCGGTCGGTTCCCGCAGCAAGAGACCGGCGGTCATGACGAGAAAGACCCAGCCGGCGTGGAGCCCGATGGCGAAGGGGAGCGAGTCGGTCCAGAGATAGGCGTAGGCAAGGAGCATACCGAGCAGCAAGAGGCCGACGAAGGGGAAGAAGACCTCCGGTCGTCCGAGCGGACGGAGGTGCGCGACGAGCGCCTGAAGGCCCACGCCCAGGTGAAGGCCGGGGGTGACCCGGACGGGCGCGCGGAGAAAGTGAACGGCAGAGAAAAGGGCGCTACTCCACACCACCGCACCGAGCCTTGACCCACCACGCAGGAATCCCCCTAGCAGGTACCCACGGAAGATCGTCTCTTCCACGACTCCCACGACGAGGGCGCTAGCGAGGGCGCGGCCGGCGCGCCAGGACCAGTCTGCCGGAACGGCCGGTGCGAGCGAACGTTCGCCCATCAGGAGGAAGATTGCAAGGAAGAGTGAAAGGGAAAAGCACCCGAGCATGAAGCCGCTTCCGAACTGGCGCCCCGGACGGCTCCCGGTCCCGATCCCTCTGAGGGAAATCGGCCCCAGCCACTTCCGTCCGAGGGTGCCCAAGAGCAGGGTGAGCAGCAGAAGGAGACGGCGGTAGATTCGCCCAAAGTCGTAGGAGCCGCCCGCGGTGTCAAGGTCGAAGAGTGCTGAGGAGGGAAAGGCCTGCAGGAGCCACTCGACCGCCCCCTTGATGAGGGGAGCAGTGAGCACACTCAGGCCGATGACCCCCATCAACAGGCAGGCGAGCCGAGCGGGGAATCGCACAGCGGTCCCTCCCTGGGCCTCATGGGGGCGCATTATATCAGAGGGGTCCGGCGGGTCAACGCCCATGCCATCTTGGCATAGTTCGTGCAAATATAGGTAATTCCATAGAATACAGGCCGCAATCGATGTCGGGTGGCATATTGAGTGTGAGGGTGCTCAGACACATCAAGATAGTCGGGCTGCTGTTATTGTTCATCGTGGCGATCCCGCGCTGGGGGGAGACGGCGGGCTTCACCGAGGTGCGAGAGGCCGTCGCGCTCTGGCAGCGAGTGTTTGGACGAGTGCCGGCCCTCGAACAGTTCATTCAGGGGGGCAAGCCACCGGACGCCTCGACCATCGCGCTGCTCGCCGCGAACCTGCAGGACGTGGGCCGGCAGGAGGCCTCGAACCCGTTCTTGCCCCTCGCCAGGGGAGCCCTGTCCACCCTGACCAAGGCGGGAGGCATTTCAGCTGCTCTCGCCGAGGCCTCTCAACGGGCGGGGGACCGCGTGGCTGTTCGGTGGCTGCTCTATCGCGCGTTTCTCCGCCTGGGCGAGGACCGGGCGGCAGATCACGAGCTGCGACAGATTCGGGAGGTTCGGGACCGGTTGGGTCTCGATCGCATTGCGTATATGGGCTGGCACCTGGCGCACTCGGCCGGGGCGCTCGCCGCACGGAACGATATGCCCGGGGCGGAGAGGGCGTTAGACTTGGCGGAGGAGTTTGACCCAGCCCTCCCCGAAGTCTCCTTCGCCCGGGCCCGGATCTTGCTGGGCCGCGGCAATCCGGGGGGGCTTCTGGCTC
This sequence comes from uncultured bacterium, assembly GCA_964429865.1. Lineage (GTDB taxonomy): Bacteria > Methylomirabilota > Methylomirabilia > Methylomirabilales > CSP1-5 > CSP1-5. The sequence goes on along the minus strand of CAYSDK010000003.1, from coordinate 34,383 downwards.
TGATCTGGGGCTGGTGGCTCAGCCTGGCCTCGCCCTTGTATGGGCCGAGCCACTGGGCGAACATCCTGGCCTCTCTCCTGCTCGCACTCCCCATCGCTCTCTTGCTGGTAGGGGTCTTACTCGTCCTGCGGGTGTCACCCGTCTTCCAACATGACGTCGCCGAGTGGGGGCGACGACGGCTCTCCCCTGCGAGTCAGGTGCTCCTCCTCATGATGCTGTACCTGCTTCCCGTCATCCTCGGCTTCGGCCTGCTGCCCGCCGTCATGCTGACTCTCGTGCCTCTCGGGATCTACCTCAAGGGTCGAGAACGCGCGCTCTGGATCGCCTTGGTCCTCTCCCTCCTGCTCCTTCCGGGGGGATATCGTCTCCTCGCCAGCCTGATCACCGGCACGACCTCGCCCCAATTTGTCGCGTTGCTCAGGCTCGAGGAGGGGGATCCCGAAGCCGCCACGGAGGCCACGCTGCTCCGCTGGGCGGACGAGGCCCTCCAGGACCCCGTGCCGCGGTTTTCTCTCGGACGGATGTATCGGCTTCGGGGTGAGTTTGCGCGCGGGATCGAGCGGTACTCCCAGGTCAAGGGGGGTGGGGCGCTTCAGGCGGCGAGCTGGACCAACCGGGGAAACCTGGCCTTCCTCGCGGGGGACCTGGCCCAGGCAGAGGCCGCCTACGAAAAGGCCATTGCCTTGAGTCCCGACCTGGCCTATCCGCACTTCAATCTGAGCCAGTTGTTCACGGAGCGGCTCCTCTTGGACCAGGCGGAACAGGAGTATGTGCGGGCAATCCACCAGCTGCCATCCCTGCAATCTCGTATTCGACGGGCGGGAGCAGAGGGGAGAAAGCGGATCATCCTCGACGCGCCGCTTCCGGTGACAGACCTCTGGCACCGGATTCTCGTCTTCGATGCGCCATCCCCGGAGATGGTGGAGGTGTTGTGGGGCGGAAGATTTCTGAGGGTCTCCCTGTTCCAACTTCCCTGGGCGGTGGGGGGGTATCTCGTGACCTTCGTGGGGATTCTGTGGTTGCGGAAGCGGCGGAGGTTTGCCCGGGCGTGTCAGGAATGCGGCAGGGTCTTCTGCCCCCGGTGTCAGCGGCTGCTGGGCGAGATCCGGTTCTGCACCCGCTGTGCGATTATTCGGCGGTCGCGGGCAGGGGAGATGCCTCGCATGATCAAGAGTCTTCCCTTCGAAGAAATGAAGCGGCCCTCGAAGTTGCTCGGGGTTGCCCTTGCGCTCATCCCGGGGGTTGAGGGGCTCTACCGGGGGCGGACCTTCAAGGGTTTTGTGTTGCTCACTGCCACGGTCTTGGCTGTCTCCCCGCTCCTCGGACAACTCCTTGCCCCGGCGACGTATCTTCCCGGCATATCGCTCCCGTACCACGGATCTCTGAGCATCCTCGTGCTCCTCTCCGTCTATCTCTTCAGCCTCTTCAGCGCGTTCACGTTCAGCCGCGGTCGCTCAAAGTGGGGGGGTGGGCCATGGCGCTAGAGGGGACACTCCAAGACTTTGCCCTGATCGATATCCTCCAGCTGATCGGCATGCAGCGAAAGACCGGCGTCCTCACCCTGACGAGGAAAGACGAAACCATCAACGTCGTCGTACAGGACGGCATGGTGGTTTGGGCGGCCCTCCCCGACGAGGCTTTCGAGGCGGACCTGGGCCGGGTTCTGGCTCGCCGTGAACTGATCACCCGGGAGCGGTGGGAGGAGGTGCGGCAGATGCGGGCCCGCAAGGGACAGCGCCTGGTCCCCTTCCTCCTGGAGGGGCAGTGGGTTTCCCCTCGCGATATCGAAAAGGTGGTGCAGCGCCTGGTGCGCGAAACCCTCTACCGGGCCCTCCGTTGGCGGGATGGGAAGTATACATTTGCCGCGCAAACGCCGGTGGACCTGAGTCGAGGTCAGATCCCGCCCGTGGGGACGGAGACCGTCCTCCTGGAGGCCGTCCGTCAGATGGATGAGTGGCCGATGATCGAACGACGGATCCCTTCGCTGGATCTGGTCGTCCGACGAAGTAACCGGCCGGCCTATCGCGATCAGGCCCCTCCCGAGGCCCTCACCGTCCTCGAACTGGTGGATGGCCGACGGAGTGCCCGAGAGATTGCCGAGCTGTGCGACCTCGGAGAGTTCGACGCCTACAAGGGGATCGCCGATCTGCTGGCGGCAGGAGCTCTGCAGCTCGAGCAGCGGGCCGAGGCCGGGGCAAAAGAGCTCCGGCCCGTGCGGGCCCCCAGACGCCTTCCCCCGTGGGTGGCCCCGGGTGCGGCCGGAGCCGTGGCGCTCGCCTTTCTCGTGCTTCTGTTCCGCGCGAGCGATGATCCCCTGCGCTTGTTCCCCTCCTCTCGGCTGGTGGCAGAGGCCGAAGTCCAGACGCGGAGGCTCACCCTGGCCGGACGAGAGCTTCCCCGTGCCCTGGACGAGTATCTGCTGCTGCGTCTCGGGTACCCCAATAGCCTGACCGAACTCCGGACCGAGGGACTGTACGTCGGGGACCTGCAGGATCCCTGGGGGCGCCCCTGGATCTATGAGCGTCGCCAGGCGACGTACCGGTTGACGAGTCCGGGGCTCGACGGTCGGATCGGGACCGCTGACGACCTGCAGATCTCTCCCACCTGGCCCCCCGATTGACAGTCCGGATTCCCTGTGCTAGCGTGAAACAGTTTTGCGAGAGAATCGAGGTGGAGGTCTGTTCCATGGTGAGTACAGTCACGGGGCTTTCTCAAAAGGGGCTCTGGCGCATGATGAAGGTTTTCCTCGCTCTGTGTGTCGTGATCGCTTTCCCCCCCTCTGTCGGCGCCGCCGACCCGAGGGATCGTGCCCTGGTGGAGCGCATGCAGCAAGTCTTCGTGGAGGTGGCCGAGCGGCTGAAGCCTTCGGTGGTGAACGTGAGCACAACGCAAAAGGTCCAGCCCAGCCGCCGTGAGATCGAACCCTTCTTCCGAGGCCCATTCCGCGAGTTCTTCGGCGAGGAGTTCTTCGAGCGATTTTTCGAGCGGCGGAGTCTGGGGTCCGGGGTCATCGTGGATGCCAAGGGCTACATCCTGACGAATAACCATGTGGTGGAGCAGGCCGACGAGATCCAGGTGACGCTGGTGGACGAGCGGACCTTTCAGGCCAAGGTGATCGGGACCGATCCCAAGACCGATCTCGCCGTGATCCGGATCGAGGGAGCCAAAGATCTCAAGCCGGCGCCCCTGGGGAACTCGGCGAAGATCCGGACCGGTGACTTTGTGATCGCCATTGGCAATCCCTTTGGACTGAGCCACACGGTCACGGTCGGCGTCATCAGCGCCACCGGGCGCGCCGGCATGGGGATCACGGCCTATGAGGATTTCATTCAGACCGATGCCTCCATCAATCCGGGGAATAGCGGGGGTCCCCTGTTGAACATCGACGGGCAGGTCATCGGGATCAACACCGCCATCGTGGCGAGCGGCCAGGGCATCGGCTTTGCCATCCCCATCACCCCCGCCAGGGAGATCATGGAGCAACTGATCAAAGAGGGCCGGATCACCCGTGGGTGGCTCGGTGTGCTCATTCAGCCCCTGACCCCGGAGCTGGCCCGGCAGTTCGGGGTCAAGGCGGGAGAGGGCGTCGTGGTTGGCGATGTCCTTGAAGGGGGGCCCGCCGAGAAGGCCGGGCTCACGACGGGGGACGTGATCCAGGCGGTTGGTGGAAAACCCGTCACCGACGTCCGCGGGCTTCAACGCCTGGTCGCTGCGCTTCGGCCGGGAACACAGGTGGCGGTCAAGGTCAATCGCAAGGGCAAGGACCTGACCCTGAACGCAACCGTGGGGCAGATGCCGACCGAAGAGGCGGCGGTCGTTACTCCCGAGTCCTTCGAGCGGCATGGGTTTGCGGTTCAGGATCTCACCCCTGAACTCCGGGAAAAACTCCAGGTGAAAGAGGGCGGGGTCTTGGTCTCGTCGGTCGAGCCGGGGAGTCCCGCGTTCCGCCGGGGGCTCCGGCCGGGAGACGTGATCCTGGAGGTTGACCGCCAGCCGGTCAAGAGCCGTCAGGACCTCCTCGCGATGCTCCAGGCGTCCCGGCCCGAGACGGAACTGCTGCTGCTGGTGCAGCGCGGGAAGAGTAGCCGCTTCATCGTCATCCCCTCGACGAAGGGTTAAGCCCTCCATGACGGGTGCCAAAGCCCATGGCACGACGCACACCCGGGTTCTACGAGGAGATCAGCGACGAGGCCCTCTCTGCCTATCTCCGCCGGATCGTCAACATCCCACTCCTGACCAAGGCCGAAGAACTCCGCCTCGCCAAGCAGAGCCAGAAGCGGGATGAGAACGCCCTCAAGAAGCTCGTCGAGGCCAACCTGCGATTCGTGGTGAAAGTAGCGCTGCAGTACCAGGGGTATGGCCTCTCCCTCCTGGATCTGATCAACGAGGGAAACCTGGGAGTGCTGGAGGCCGCCCGCCGCTTTTCCCCCGAGTACAACGTCAAATTCATTACGTACGCCGTGTGGTGGATCCGCCAGGCGATCATGCAGGCCCTGGGCCGGGCCAGCGGGGCCTTGCGCTTTCCGGCGCGCAAGATCCGCCTGGCCAGTAAGCTGCGGAGCCTACGGGCAGAGAAGCTGCAGCAGGAGGGCGTGGAGCCGACAGAGGAGGAGCTGGCCAAGGAACTGCACCTGACGCGGGCGGAGGTGGACGAATTGCTGCAGACCAACAGGCCGCAGGCCTCGCTCGAGGAGATTCAGCGTCGGGAGGAGGGGCGGGGGGGGCTCATCTCTGGCAGAGAGCGCGTCCCGCCCGCCGATGATGAGCTGGTGCGCAAGGCCTTTGGGGAGGAGGTGGAGCGGCTGCTGAAGGGGCTCAGTTCCCGGGAACGGATGATCATCGAGCTGCGGTACGGTCTCCGGGGGGGAGAGCCCATGACGCTTGAGGAGGTGGGAAAGCGATTCAGGCTCTCGCGGGAGCGGATCCGGCAAGTGGAGGAGCGGGCGAAGAAAAAGCTCCTCGCATTGGCGAAGATCCGGCATCTGCAGGACTTTCTGAACTGAGGACAACGACGTGTCGGACTGGGCGGTCATTCTCCTCGTTGTGGGTATCGCGCTTCTCCTCGTCCTGGCGGTCAGCCTCGTGTTGATGGCCCGGATTCTCACGGGTCTCCGAGAAGCGCGCACGGAGCAAGATCCCTCGATCCTCCTGCTCCAGCAAGACATCGCCCAGTTCAGCACCGCGGTGAGCCAAGGGCTTCACCAGATGGGCGCCCAGGTGAATCAGCGGCTCCAGGAAAGCGCCGTGTTGATCCAACAGGCCCATCAATCCATTGGAGAGCGGCTGGATCGTGCCGCCGCCGTCGTCGGCGAGGTCCGGGGGAGTCTCGGCAAACTGGACGAGTCGACGCGGCGCATGCTGGAGGTGGGCCAGGACATCGCGAGTCTTCAGCAGATCCTGAGGCCCCCCCAAGTCCGGGGCGGCTTCGGCGAAACCCTCTTGGAGCAACTCTTGAGCCAGATCCTCCCGGGCGACGCCTTCGAGCTCCAGTACACCTTCCGGAGCGGGGAGCGGGTCGATGCCATCATCCGATTGGGGAGTCGCCTGATCCCGGTAGACGCCAAGTTTCCCCTGGAGAACTTCCGGAAGATGCTGGAGGCAAATGGGGGGGGAGACGAGGAGCGGCGGCGGGCGGCCCGGAAGGCCTTTCTGAAGGATGTGCAGCAGCGGGTGAATGAAATCGCCAACAAGTACATCCTGCCCGACGAAGGCACGTTCGACTTTGCCCTCATGTACATCCCGGCGGAAAACGTCTACTACGAGGTGATGGTGAAGGACGAAGGGGAGGACTCCGTCCGGGCGTACACCTATGAGCGGCGAGTGATCCCCGTCTCCCCCAACAGCTTCTACGCCTACCTCCAGACCATCCTCCTCGGGCTGAAGGGACTGCGCATCGAGCAGAACGCCCAGGAGATCATGGAGCTCCTCGGACGGCTCCAGGTCGATCTCAAGAAGTTCCGGGACCGCTTCGAACTGGCCGGCAGACACCTCACGGATGCCAAGAATCGGTTCGACGAGGCGGCGGGCGCGTTGGCCCGCTTTGAGGCCAAGCTGGATACGGTCGAGGGACGGGGCGAGCAGCCCACCCTCCCCGGCACCCTCTAGTGCTGCACCACACTGTTCTTACGCACGGTCCCCCAGACCCTGATCGGCCTGTGTTACATTTGTGTGTGAGCTCGGGGTTATGGCGATGGCGAGGCCAGAGTATCTCGGGTCCCAGAAGATGGACGGTGTGACCCTTGATGGCATCATCGAACATTGGTAGACCTTCGTGTCGCTCGATAATGTGTCAGACGCCAGAAATGCCATTGCTGGAGAGGAGGCTGGAAACACCTTCCCATGGATGATCTCTTTAGTTGGATGACAGGCGGAAAGCTGCTGGCCGTGATCGCACTCGTGCTGGCTAATGGTTTTTTCGTTGCGGCCGAGTTCTCATTGGTGGCCCTGCGCCGCAGCCGGGTGGAGCAGCTTATCGCCGAGGGGCACCGCCTCGCGAGAATTTTGGAGCGCGCGGTGAAGAACCTGGATGCCTACCTGGCGGCAACCCAACTTGGCATCACCATGTCCTCCATCGGCCTGGGCTGGATCGGCGAGCCCTTCCTGGCCGCGCTTATCGAGCCGGCCTTCGACTTCCTCCCGAAGGACTGGGCGGTGATCGGCGCCCACACCCTCGCGGTGACTATCGCCTTCACCATCATTACCACGCTTCACATTGTCTTGGGTGAACTGGCGCCCAAGAGTCTGGCGCTGCAGCGGACAGAGTGGACGGCCCTGGCTGTGGTCTCGCCGCTCGAATGGTACCTCAGACTCTTTCGCCCCGCTATCTATGCTCTCAACAACCTGGGCAACCTGCTTCTGCGCCTCTTGGGTCTTCAACCGGCCGGAGGCGAAGCGTTCATACACTCTCCCGAAGAGCTGAAGTTCGTGGTGGCGGCCAGCCGCCAGGCCGGACTCCTGAGCGAGGCAGAGGAAGATATGGTGGAGGAGGTCCTGGGTTTGCGCGACCGGCGGGTTGGGGCGTTGATGACACCACGAACGGAGATCATCTGGATCGACCTTGACGACCCGCCCGACGAGAACCGACGAAAGATGACCGAAAGCGGTCGCTCTCGTTTCCCGGTGTGCCAGGGCGGCCTGGACAACGTCCTTGGTGTGGTCCTCGCCAAAGACTTATTGGCTCGCAGCTTAGCCGGTGAACCGTTGGACCTCAAGTCATCGGTGCGAGACCCATTATTTGTTCCTGAAAGCGTGCGCGCCTTGAAAGTCCTTGAATTGTTTAAGCAGTCCGGGATCGACATCGCAATGGTGACCGACGAATACGGTGGTATCCAGGGACTGATCACCCTGAAGGACGTGCTCGAGGCGATCGTGGGCGAGATTCCCTCGGTCGATGAGTCACCCGATCCTCAGGTCGTGCGACGGGCCGATGGTTCGTGGCTGTTGGACGGGATGTTGCCTGTCGACGAGTTCAAAGAGGTCCTCGCCATCGCGGGATCGCCACGAGAAGAAGAGGGCACCTATCATACGTTGGGCGGTTTCGTGATGGCCCGTCTGGGGCGTATACCATCAACCGGTGATCGCTTTGAGTGGGGTGGACTGCAATTCGAGATCGTCGATATGGACGGACACCGGGTCGATAAGGTGCTGGTGACCCCTGCTCCGACCACTCCCCCTGATCCGACGAATGGTGCCTAACCTTGGGTCTACTATCACGGGAATGCGATGAAGTCGAGCGGCCGTATCGCCATCCATCTCGGCAGAGAGGAGTGACCCCTGTGAGCTTCAGCGGTTCGTTGACTTGTCTTGGGGCCTCTGCTAGCATCCCGGGCAGTTCGCGGCTGAGGTGCGCATCGTGAACTTGCTCGACCTCCTGCAGAGATCGACGGAAAAGTTTGCCACGAGAACGGCGCTCATCAGCGGCGACCGGTCGCTCACCTACGGAGAGCTCTGGGAGGTCGTGAGGCGCCTGGGAGCCGGCTTTCGTCGGCTCGGGGTCGAGCCGGGGGAGCGGGTTGGCCTCATGCTGCCGAACGTCCCCGAGTTCGTCCAGGTCTATTTCGGCATCCTGGCGGCCCGGGGAACCGTGGTGCCGCTGAATGTGCTCTACAAGGGTGAGGAGGTTCGATACATCCTGGAGGATGCCGCGACCCGCCGGATCGTCACCAGCCGGATGTTCCTGCCGGTTATAGAGGCAGCCCGCGAGAAGCTTAGTCGACCCATACAGGTGGTCGTTCTGGACGGTGAGAGTGGCGGAGTGAATTCCGGGATCATCGGCGGTCCGGACCTCCTCCGAGAGACGGGGGAAGTCACGGCTCCTGAGCCGCACGAAGTCGCGGTCTGCCTCTACACCTCCGGAACCACTGGGCGGCCCAAGGGAGCGCTCCTCTCCCATGAGAACTTGTTAAGCAACATGAGCGCGTTCCGACAGATCGCCCCCTGTGATGAGCGGGACGTGTTCCTCTGTGTCCTTCCCCTCTTTCACTCCTATGGCGCCACCGTCCTCATGCTCTTTCCGCTGGACATCGGGGCGGCAATCGTGCTCGAGCCTCGCTTCATCCCCGACCAGACCATGCGGGTGATGGCCGAGCAACGGGTCACGGTCTTTGCCGCGGTCCCGTCGATGTATGCCCTCTGGGCCCAACTTCCCCCGCTGTCCGTGGATCTCTCACGCGTGCGTTTCGCCATTTCAGGAGGAGCCCCACTCCCCCTCGAGACCCTCCGCCGATTTGAGGAGCGCTACGGGATCCTCATCTACGAAGGATACGGACTCACCGAGGCCGCTCCCGTCTTGACCGAAAATCCGCTCTTGGGACCACGGAAGGTCGGGTCAGTGGGAAAACCCCTTCCTGGCATCGAGCTCAAGGTGCTCGATGAGGAGGGGCGAGAGGTCACCGATGGAGCGGTGGGAGAGATCATCGCCCGGGGTTCGAACATCATGTTGGGGTATCTCAACCGGCCTGACGCCACCGCGGAGGTCCTGAAGGAGGGATGGCTCCGCACCGGAGATCTCGGCCGCCGCGATGACGATGGATACTTCTACATTGTCGACCGGAAGAAGGATCTGATCATCGTTGGCGGTCTCAACGTGTATCCTCGAGAGGTCGAGGAGGTGCTGGCGGCCCATCCTGCCGTAGCCGAAGCGGTGGTGATTGGCGTTCCCGATGCGACGCGTGGCGAGGCCCCAAAGGCCTATGTCGTCTTGAGACCCGGGGCCTCCTGTGCGCGGCATGAGCTTTTGCGGTTTGCCCGAGAGCGTCTGGCTTCCTTCAAGATCCCTCGCGATCTTGAATTTTGTGAGGCTTTGCCGAGGACGATCTCCGGGAAGATCCTGCGCCAGCAGCTCGGAGCCCGTGGCCAGTTGTGATGACCATCGAGGGAATACCATGACGGTGGAGCGGGTGGCCGTCAAAGATTTGAAGCTCAACGAACCCGTGACCTCCTTTTTTCAGGTGCGAAACCCCCAGCGCCGCCTCCGCAAGACAGGCGAACCGTTTGTGACGCTTGTGCTCAGCGATGGGACAGGGGAGCTTCCCGCGGTGATGTGGGAAGACACGGACGGTGTCGGGGAACAGATCCGAGAGGGGGATCTGGTGAAGGTGCAGGGCGTCGTGGGGAGTTACCAGGGAGGATTGCAACTCACCATTCAGCGGCTCCGCCTGGCGCGGGAGGACGAGGCCGCCCTCCGTGACTTTCTTCCCTCGACCACCGCCGATGTGCCCTCGATGCTCGCCTGTCTCACCCAGACGATCCACGCCTTCACGAACGAGCCGCTCAGGCGTCTCCTCACGAGCATCTTCGAGGCGGAAGGCTTCGGCGAGGCCTTTGCCGCCGCCCCGGCGGCCAAGGAGCTTCACCACGCGTACCTCGGAGGGTTGCTGGAGCACACCGTATCGGTGGTGAGGTTGTGCGAAACCATCGCCGCCCATTACGGAGGGGTCGTCGATCGGGAGTTGCTCCTCGCCAGCGCGATCCTCCATGATGTGGGCAAGATCCGTGAACTCAGGTGGGAACGCGGGTTCGATTACTCGGATGCAGGGCGGCTGCTGGGTCATATCACCCAGGGCGTGCTCCTTGTTGACGAACAGATCGAACAGATCCCCGACTTCCCGCCGGGACTCCGGCTGGAGCTGCTGCACAACATCCTGAGCCATCATGGGGAGTACGCGTGGGGATCGCCACGGCGGCCGAAGACGGTGGAGGCCATGATTCTGCATGCGGTGGAGAACCTGGATGGGAAGATCAACCTCTTCTTGAAGCTGGCCAGACATCACCGCGACCCGTATCGGGAAGGGTGGACCGTTTTTCATCGAAGCTTCGAGCGCCCGCTCTTCTTTGGGGAACCCGAGGCGCCCGGGGAGACGCTGGGAGAGGCGCGGGAGGACGGGTGAGGAAGGCAGGTTTTGGATTGTGGTACAATTCGTCAACGGTGTGTTCGCTTTTGGCTTTGAGGGGGGTGGACTGGCCTGGTTCGCCCACCTGAGCAGCCTTGGCTCCGGAATAGCCTTGATTCCTCTAGTTAAGCCGCGGTGTTAGTCCTTTCGGATTTCGTCGAAGATCATGGCACCAAGCCGACTCTGTCACGCCCGTCGAAGATGACCCCAGGTTTGCTGTGGAGTTCCCGCCGGTCTCAAGAACCACTCTGAACCAAAAAGAGGTATCTAGCGGCTTGGATAGGATTTTTGGGGGGAGACGCAAAAAAACTGTTGACACAAAAATAACTTATGATGTATTTATGTCATCAAAGGGCGAACTCGGATGCTGGATAGGCTCTTTTCGTCTGAAACCCGGGTGCAATTGCTCGAACTGTTTTTGAGCCGTCAAGACCAACGATATTACGTGAGGGAAATTTCCAGGGAGCTCAAGCGCGATATCTCAGGGATCAAGCGGGAGCTGGATAATTTGGAGAAGGCAGGCCTCCTCACGAGCAGCAAGGTTGGCAATCTCCGCTACTACATCGTCAACAAGACCTTCCCTCTCTATCCAGAACTCAAGGCCATGATTGATAAGACGCGAGGGGTTCCCCAGGCGATCGGCGAAGCGCTTCGGGGTGTGGCTGGAATCCGGGTGGCCCTTCTCTTCAGCAAACCCGAGGTCCCGGAGGGTGGGGCCATTGACGTGTTGGTGATGGGGCGGCCTCACATGGCGCAATTGAATCGGGTGGTGGCGGCCCTGGAGCTCCGCATCGGCCGGAGTATCAATTACCTGGTCTTTGACGAGCGGGAGCTCCAGCGGCGAAAGGCGGAGGGGGACCCTTTCCTGCGGGAGGTTCTGCAGGGGAGGACGATTCCCCTGATCGGGTCAGTCCATGATCTTTGAGCAACTCAAGGCAAAAGGCTTGGTGGAGGCGGTCGATCCGGACCTGCCCGGGGCTAATCGTCTCATGGCCAGGGCGCAGAAGGACCTCAAGACGGCGCAGGCCGTGGTGGGGACCGATGCAGAATGGGCGTATGTCGTTGCCGCACACGCCGTTCTCCGAGCAGCTCGCGCCCTCATGCTGGCGGAAGGCCTCCGTCCCAGGGGACGGGATCAAACGCGAACGCTCCTCCAAACTGCCGGCTCCCTTATCGGTGAGGGCGAGGGCTCCACGCTCGACGACCTCGAGCAGGTCCGGAAGAAGGGGCAGCATTTCTTGGAATGGGCAGATCGCCCGATTTCCTTGTATGAGCTCGAGTCGACGCTGAACATCGCCGAACAATGGGTCGGGGTCGTAGCCAAGCGCGTCTATGCGAAGGACCCTCAGGCGCGCCTCTTATAGTGTATAGCCCGTCCCCCGGACAGGGTCGCGGGGGATGCGAGGAAAGGGGGTGAGACTGAATGGCAAAGAAGAAGAAGGCTGGCAAGAAGAAGAGATAGATGAGAGAAGAGATCGAGGTGGTGATTTGCGCAGATGCGGGGATACCCTGCAATGAAAGGGGGTGAGACTGGATGGCGAAGAAAAAGAAGGCTGGCAAGAAAAAGAAATAAGGATGATGCCTCGCTGGGGGGGGACTCCCCCCAGCCGTATTTATAATAATGGAGATCATCGGAGTCGAAGGAGGTCGCGGCATCGAGGCTCGTCACACCAAGCGTAGCGGATGAGGGCGGCAGTGGCCTTCGCACCCTGAGAAGATCGAATCAGGGTATTCCCCCCTCCCTCAGGGACGGGACCGAGGGTTGTCTTCCCTGAGCGGTCGTGGTATCTTGCTCTCTTGAGCCATCTCCCATTCTCTCGTAGAGATCACCATGGAGCCATTCACTGGCCTTGATTACTATCGCGTGGATGAGGTGTATTCGGACGAGGAACGCCTGGTCCGAGAGACGGTCCGCGCCTTCGTCGACGCCGAGGTCCTCCCACTCATCGAGGCCCATCACCGACGGGGAACATTCCCGGTGGAGCTCATCCCACGCCTGGGGGCACTGGGGATGTTGGGGGCCAATCTTCACGGCTACGGGTGTGCTGGGATCAGTGACATTGCCTACGGGCTCATCATGCAGGAGCTCGAGCGAGGGGATAGCGGCCTCAGGAGCTTTGCCTCAGTCCAGGGGGCCCTGGCCATGTATCCGATCTACGCCTTCGGGACCGAGACGCAGAAGATAGATTGGCTTCCGCGCCTCGCGAGGGGCGAAAAGGTCGGGTGTTTCGGGCTCACCGAGCCTGACCATGGCTCGGATCCGGCGGGCATGGTCACCAAGGCCGTCCGACGGGGCGACGGCTACGTGCTGAATGGGAGCAAGCTCTGGATTACCAATGGGACCATCGCCGATGTCGCGGTGGTGTGGGCCCGGACCGAGGAAGGGATTCGCGGCTTCTTGGTCGAGAAGGGGACCCCGGGATTCAGCGCACGTGAGATCCACGGGAAATTTTCTCTCCGTGCCTCGATCACCTCCGAGCTCATCTTCCAGGATTGTCGCATTCCCAGCGCAAACCTCCTCCCCGGGAGCGAGCAGGGGCTGAAGGCGGCCTTCATGTGCCTCGATCAGGCGCGGTACGGCATCGCCTGGGGAGCCGTGGGCGCGGCCACGGCCTGCTACGACGCGGCCCTCAAGTATGCCAAGGCCCGGGTCCAGTTTGGTCGGCCCATCGCCGGATTTCAACTGGTGCAACAGAAGCTGGTCAGGATGCTCACCGAAATCACCAAGGCCCAGCTTCTCTGCCTCCGACTCGGCCAACTGAAAGGGGCGGGTCGCGCCCATCATACCCATATCTCTCTGGCCAAGATGAACAACGTGGAGAAGGCCAGGGAGATTGCCCGGCTGGCCCGGGAGATTCTCGGGGCTGCCGGTATCGTGGACGAGTACCCGGTGATTCGTCACATGCTGAACCTGGAGACGCTCTATACCTATGAGGGGACACACGAAATCCATACTCTCATCTTAGGCCGGGACATCACGGGCCTGAGTGCCTTCGCCTGATCCCTCCTTCGGGTCCTGACGTCATGCGCGGTCCCGGCTTTCCCCTTTACTTCCCCCCAACCACTATGGTATGGAAAATGCACTATGCGGCTCCCGTTGTGTGCCATGGTGGTGGCAGTCGTTCTCGCGGTGGTGATTTTTCTCGGATCCGGGGGTGTGAAGGTGGCAGCAGGACAGGCGAGACCTTCCACTGAGGCTCCCTCGGGCTCGGGGCCTAATGCGGCCATCGAGCGTTTTCGGATCAGAGAAACACGGAAGGGGGAGCGGCTGTGGGACGTGGAGGCGGACAGGGCGGAGGTATTTGAGGAACGCGGGATAGCTGTCCTTACTCGGGTGGTCCATCCCGTGCAGATCACCATCTACCGGGGCGAGGAACGGTTGATCTGCTTCGCCGACAAGGCCGTCGTGGACCTCAAGACCAAAAACGTCCAGCTCAGCGGCCGCGTCCGCTGTGAATCGAGCGAGGGGGCACGGATCTTCTCCGAGTCCCTGAACTGGTCCGCGGGGAACCGGAAAATCACGACCGACGCCCCCGTCGTCATCGAAAAGGCGGGATTCCAGATTCGGGGAAAGGGGATGGAGGCCGACACGGTCTTGGAGCGGATGATCATCCGTGAACGGATCGCCTCCCAGGTCACGCTCTCTGGAAGGGCGGATCAACGGCGATGAGGCGCTCCGCGGGATGGACATGCGGTGCCCTGCTCCTCCTCTGTGCAACGCCTACGATGGCCGGCGAGATTCCGTCCGAGGGCAAAGACGCAGGACGGCCCACCACCGTGACCGCCGATCATCTGGAGGTGAGGAGAAAAGAACGCCGGGCGATCTACACCGGGAATGTGGTGGCGACGACGACTGACCTCACCGTCGTGGCCGATCGAATGGAGTTCGACTGGGATGAGAAGATGGAAGCTGTTGAACGGGTGGTGGCGATCGGCAACGTGCAGGTCTCCCGGAGCGATGGGACCAGGGCGGTGTCCCAGCAGGCGACCTATGACGTCCTCCAGGAACGGATCGTGCTGGAAGGGAGAGCCGTTGTTCAGGGGGATGAGAGGGAACGCGTGACCGTCGTGGTCTACCCGAAACAGCAGCAGGAACAGGCGAGGTGAAGTCAGGCCGGTGAGCCACGGGCCGAGCATCGGATCATGGAGGGACGCTCCCGCGGATGGTCTTCGGGCCGAGGACTTGGTCAAGGCCTTTAAGGAGAGGCGCGTCGTTTCGGGGGTGAGTATCGCTATCCGCCCGGGCGAGGTGGTCGGACTGCTGGGACCGAACGGCGCGGGGAAAACGACGACCTTCTACATGATCCTTGGCCTGATCCGGCCTGACCGCGGTCGTGTGGTGCTGAACGGCGAAGAGATTACCCCGCTGCCCGTCTACGAGCGGGCTCGGCGCGGGATCGGGTTTCTCCCCCAGGAGGCATCGGTCTTCCGCCGGCTGACGGTCAAGGAGAATCTGATGGCTGTCCTCGAGATGCTTCCGCTGAACGGGACGGAGCGCATGGAGCGAGCAGATCATCTGCTCCACGAACTGAGCATCGCGCACCTGGCCGACGCACCGGCCTATAGCCTCTCGGGGGGGGAGCGGCGGCGGACCGAGATCGCGCGCGCCCTGGCGACGTCTCCGACCTTTATCCTCCTGGATGAACCCTTTGCCGGGATCGATCCCATTGCGGTCTGCGATCTTCAGACCCTATTGATAGAGCTGAAGCGCCGGGGGATCGGTCTCCTCATTACCGATCACAATGTGCGGGAGACCCTGCAGACCGTCGACCGCGCCTATATCATCCATCACGGAGAGGTCCTGTTGTCGGGGACGGCGTCTGAGCTGGCCGCCGATCAAAAGGCTCGAGAGATCTACCTGGGCGAGCGTTTCACCTTGTAGGGTGAGCTGAACAGCCATGGCCATGGAGCTACGCCTCAGTCTGCGCCAGACCCAGCGGATGATCATGACCCAATCGCTGCAACAGGCGATTGGCCTGCTGCAGCTCTCTCGGCTGGAGTTGATCCAGACGGTTCGACAGGAGTTGGAAGAGAATCCGATCCTGGAGGAAGAGCTGCTTGCAGAGGGGAGCGATTCGACAGAGACGTCTGCCGATGAAGAGCGGCAAACGGACGACGACCGCCTTTCGGATTTCGATTGGGAGAGCTACCTGCAGGATGCCTCGGACTATCGCCGGGAATTCCCGCGAGAAGAGGTTGAGCATTGGTCCCCTGAGGAACGCCTGACCCGACCTCGATCCCTGGCGGACCATCTCGTCTTTCAGCTGTACCTATCCACCTCCGATCCCGTCTGCATTCATTGGGCCACCGAGATCATCGGCAGTCTCGACGAAAACGGATATCTGAAAATCAACCTGGAAGAGCTACGGGGAAAGGCATCCACGCCCGTCTCGGTGTTGGAGGAGGCGCTCAGGTTGGTCCAGAGCTTCGATCCCGCCGGGGTGGCGGCGCGAGACCTGCGGGAGTGTCTTCTCTTGCAGGTCGATGGCCTGAAGGGCGGGCCGGAGGTCGCCCTGGCGCGGACGCTGATCGATGAGCACCTGACGGACCTGGAGGGGCGCTATCTTACGAGGATTGCCGAGAAGCTGAAGATCCCCATCAAGGCGGTCCAGGATGCCCTCCTCCTGGTCTGTTCCCTTGAGCCGAAGCCGGGGCGCAGCTTCAGCACCGAGGAGCCCCGCTACATTACCGCGGACGTGCATATCCTCAAGGTCGACGATCGCTTTGTGGTTGTCCTCAACGAGGATGGCCTTCCCCGCCTCCGGGTCAGCTCGTACTACCGTGGGCTGTTGAGCAAGGGGCGGACGAATTCGAAGGAGACGCGGGAGTACGTCGAGGGGAAGATGCGGTCCGCCCTCTGGCTGATCCGCTCCATCGAGCAGCGCCAGCGCACCCTCTTCAAGGTGACTGACTCGATCGTGAAATTTCAACGGCAGTTCCTGGACAAGGGGATTACCGAGATGCGGCCCCTGACCCTCAAGGAGGTGGCGGAGGATATCAGCATGCATGAGTCGACCGTGAGCCGCGTCACCACCAGCAAGTACGTGCATACCCCTCAAGGTCTCTTTGAGCTCAAGTACTTCTTTCACCGGGGGGTCCAATCCGTCGATGGCGAGGCGGTGTCTTCGCTCACCGTCAAAGATCTGGTCCGACGGCTGCTCACGGCGGAAGACACAGGGAAGCCCCTCTCGGACCAGAAGATTGTCGAGATGTTACGGCAAAAGGGGATCGAGATCGCCCGTCGGACCGTCGCCAAGTATCGAGGACAGCTCAAGATCCCTTCTTCCAGCCGGCGCCGAAGATACTAGCCTTCTCCGACTTCTCCTTCCGTTCCCCTTCCCGAGGAGCTTCAACCATGCAGATCTTTCTCACCGGGCGCAATCTGGAGGTCACCGAGGCCCTGCGTTCACAGTTCACTGTTGACGGTCTCTTGCAACATTGCCTCTCCGCCTCTGTGCACTGTGAACTCTCGGCAGTAAACTGATATGGAGTTCATCATCGTCACAGGAATGTCGGGTGCCGGGAAGAGCCAGGCGATCAAGACCCTGGAGGACCTGGGCGTCTTCTGCGTGGACAATCTGCCTGCCACCCTCATTCCGACGGTGGCGGATCTCTGCGCCCATTCGGAACGCCGTGTTAACCGCGTCGCCTTCGTGGTCGACGTTCGGGAGGGAGAGTTCCTCGGTCCCCTGGAGGACGTCCTGGCCACCCTCAGGCAGCATGGCCACACCATTCGCGTCCTCTTCCTGGAGGCGGATGAGCAGGTGTTGCTCCGACGGTTCAGTGAGAGCCGTCGGCCGCATCCCCTCGCCCCCCAGGGGTCCGTGCTCCGGGGGATCAGCCTGGAGCGGGAGCGGATGGCTTCCCTCAAGGCCGAGGCGGACATGGTGGTCGATACGAGCGACCTCACCATCCATGACCTCCGCAGGCTCGTGGTCGCCGCCTTCCGCGACGATCGGCCCGGCAGCAAGACGGCGATCAGCTTTGTCTCCTTTGGATACCGGCATGGCCTTCCGCCCGATGCCGACCTGGTCTTTGATCTCCGCTGTCTCCCCAATCCTCACTTTCGGGAGGAGTTGCGGCCCCTGACCGGACGCGACCCCAAGGTGGCCAAGTTCCTTCTGGATGACCACGGGGCCCAATCGTACCTGGAAGAGCTTCTGACATTTCTGCGTTTCGCGCTGCCGTACTACCTGCGGGAGGGGAGGGCCTATCTCACGATTGCCTTGGGCTGCACCGGTGGTCGGCACCGGTCGGTGAGCGCCGCCGAGTTTCTGGCCCAGCAGCTTCAGGGGGATGGGCGGGAGGTAGGGGTGCGGCATCGCGACATCGACAAAGAGTAGATCGATGGGTGAAGTCGCGGGAACCCCGACGTGGTTTCAGTCCAGTCGCTGGCGTCTGCTGGTGGACGAGCCCCGCGATGGTCCCACCAACATGGCTGTCGATGAGGCGCTGGCGCTCGGGTGCGACCAGGGGTGGAGTTCTCCCACCCTTCGCGTATATCGCTGGGCCCTCCCCACGGTCTCGCTGGGTGTCAACCAATCTATCGAGGGAGAGGTGAACCTCACCGCCTGCCGTGAGCGACGCATCCCTGTGGTGCGCCGTCCCACGGGGGGCCGGGCCCTGCTGCACCATCGGGAGCTTACCTATAGCCTAGCCATTCCCATCCTGCGCGGAAGCCGGAGTGTCCTCGACGATTATCGATGGATCAGCCAGTGCCTCCTCCTCGCCTTGCGGAGACTGGGGGTGGAGGCGACCTTGAGTCGCGGCGATCACTCCAGGGGAGAGGCCGGGGGGCTCTGTTTCCTCTCCTCGACCCGGTATGAAGTCACCGTCAACGGGCGTAAGCTGATCGGGTCGGCGCAGCGACGGTTGAACGGCGCGCTCCTTCAACACGGATCCCTTTTGATCGAGTTAGAGCACGCCGCATGGAACGCGCTCTTCCCCCAGGGGCGAGACCTCGAAGCGCGGGCGACTGCTCTCAGGCTTCTGCTGGGGCGCTCCCCCGGCTGGGAGGAATTGGTTGAGGCTCTTCGGGCGGGATTCGAGGCGGGGGCCGCAGTCACCCTGGACCCGGGAGGACTGACGGCCAAAGAGGAGAGCGTGGTTCAGGAGCTGGTGGTCAAGCGGTATGGAACCACCGACTGGACCCTTCGCCGGTAACATGCACGCCAAGTGCTTCTTTTCCGGGCGGATGGCCCGTGAGTTGCACCTTGACAGTCGCGGTGGTGTCTGATAGGCTGACCCCGCGAATTATATGATTTTGTTGGGGTTAGAGCCTTTTCCGGAGAAGTGACGTCAGCATGGAGAAGCGAAAGGGGCTTCAGGCCGCCATGGGTTACGTCCAGCAGGGAAAGCTGGACCAGGCCGTCGCGGAATATCACGCGATCCTAAGAACTGACCCGAATAACTGCAACGTGCTCAACGCCCTCGGGGACCTCTCCATCAGGATCGGGAGCAAAGCCGAGGCCATCGGCTACTTCAAACGCCTCGGGGAGGTCTACCGGCTTGATGGTCTGCACGTCCGGGCGATTGCCGTCTACAAGAAGGTCCTCAAGCTTGACCCCTTACATGCCGAAGCCTCCCTGGCCTGCGCCGAGATGTATGCCGAGCAGGGGCTGACCGCGGAGGCCAAGCTCCAGTTCCAGATACTGGCCGACCAGTGCGTCAGGAGTGGGGATATGTTCGGGGCCTTGGAGATATATGGGAAGATGATCGTAGTAGAACCGGGACATCCGCCAACCCTCTCCAAGGTTGCGGGCCTCCTCGCGAAGGCCGGGCGGCTGGACCAGGCCCTGGCCAAGCTCAAGACCCTGGAGGATCGTCTCGTCACGGCGGGGCACGCCGACGATATCCGACAGATTTACCAAAAGACGGTGGAGCTCTTGAGGTCGCAACGTCGGGGGGCCGAGGCGACCCTTCTGACTGAGCGGCTTGCCTCCCTCGACCCCTCCGTGGCGGAGGCGAGGCTGGACGAAGCCCTGGCGACGGCTTTCCCCGGAGGGCAAAATCACCCGGAGCCGGTAGCCAGAGCGGAGACTCTTGTCGAGGAGGCTCCCTCCCTGCAGATCCTGCCGGGGCCCTCTGAGGTGCGGGAAGAGCCAGAACCCCTCGCCCCGGCCGAGGAAATCGGGGGATGGTTCGATGGAGGGCCAGGAGGGGTGGTCAAGGAAATCGCCGAAGAGGCAGAGGAGCGGGTGGCTCCAGGCATGCTGGAGATAGATGTCGCCGTCGGGGAGGAGGGCCCATCTGAGGAGGCCATCAGGGTGGCCACGATCGAGCTCGATCCCCTGCAGAGCTCCGAGACGGTCACACCGCAGCTCGAGCCATCTCCAGGGCTCGTGGGGCTCGACGGGTCACAGACGGTGGCGGAGGAACTGCAGGAGGCCCAGTTTTATCTGGAGCAGGGGATGCTGCAGGAGGCCCGAGGCAGTCTCCAGCGGATCCTCCGTCAGGATCCGGAACATCCGGTGGCCAAGCAGCACTTGGCGGAGATCGAGCGAGGTGCGGATAGGCCAAAGCGGGAGGAGCGTCCGAGAGCGGCTGGCAAAAGGCGGTCCGTGTTCCGGGTGGTGGAGGCGAAGGCCCCGCAGGGGGAGTATGTCGATTTCGCCGGGGAGCTGAGCGAGGCGCTGAGCGAAGATGAAGAGGCGTCCTTGCCGCTCGATCTAGAGCCGGAGGTGAAGCAGGTGCTGCGCGAGCTCCAGCGGGGGATCCGTGATCAAGTCGATGCGGCCGACTACGAGACCCATTACGATCTCGCTATTGCGTTCAAGGACCTGGGGCTTTACGATAGGGCCATCGGAGAATTACGACTGGCGGCCAACGATGCCGCCTATCGGGTGCGATGCGCGAGCCTCCTAGGCCTCTGCTATCTGGTGAAGGGTGAGCCAGAACGGGCGGTCGAGGAGCTGCTCAAGGGCGTTGCAGCGACAGAGGCAGGCACCGAAGAGCGGTGGGGGATCCTCTACGATCTCGCGACGGCCTATGAGGCGCTCGAGAACGGAAAGAAGGCCCTCGAAACCCTGCTGGCCATCCAAAGCGAGATGCCGAAGTTTCGGGACATCCGGGTCCGGGTCCGGGACCTGCGAAACCGTCTTGATGCCAGTCGGGGGTCCTCTCGCTGAGTTCCGTCCTCTCCGTCGCATGATGCCAGGTGGCCTTCAGTGAATTTGCCGAATACGCTGACCCTCGTTCGAATCTTCCTGGTTCCCTTCCTGGTCATTTTCCTGATTGGCAGCGCTGACACCCGCAATTATCCGGCGGCGGCCATTTTCCTCGCGGCGGTCTTCACCGACTGGCTGGACGGTCGCATTGCCCGAAGCCGGAGACAGGTCACCACCCTCGGCCAGCTCTTGGATCCCATCGCCGACAAGCTGTTGATCGCGGCGGCGCTCATCTCTCTGGTGGAGATCGGGAGGGTGTCGGCCTGGGTGGCGACGGTCATCATCGGGCGAGATATCGCCATCACCGGGCTCAGGGGCATTGCAGCTTCCCAGGGGCTGATCATCGCCGCGTCCCAGCTCGGGAAGTACAAGATGGCGGCGGAGGTGATTGCGGTCATCGTGCTGATCCTCGATCCTCCTCCCCGGAATCTGGGGGGCCTTGCGGTTGGGGTTGCGGTGGTCCTGAGTGTGGTGTCGGGCATCGACTACTTTGCACGGTTCTGGCGGCAGCTCGGTCTCGGGGTGACGGTCCAGACCAGGGGGGAGTGACGTGACCCTCGTCGTCCAGAAGTACGGCGGGACCTCGGTGGGAGACGTCGGGCGAATCCAGCGTGTCGCCAGGCGGATCGTCGAGGTGAAAAGGGCTGGGCACGACGTGGTCGTCGTGGTGTCCGCCATGGCTGGAGAGACCGACCGGCTCCTCCAGCTCGCCCATGAGATTACCGAGTCCCCGAATGAGCGGGAGCTGGATGTCATCCTAGCCACCGGAGAACAGGTGGCGATCGGGCTCCTCTCCTTGGCCATTCAGGCCTGTGGCGCCAAGGCCCGCTCCTTCACCGGGACCCAGGTGCGGATTCTCACCGACAACGTGCACACCAAGGCCCGGATTCTCAATATCGACGTCGAGCGGATCCGGCAGGCGTTGCGGGAGGGGAAGATCACGATTGTGGCGGGCTTTCAAGGGGTCAGTGCGGAGGAGGAAGTCACGACCCTGGGTCGCGGCGGCTCGGACCTCACTGCTGTCGCGTTGGCCGCCGCGTTGAACGCCGACATCTGCGAGATTTACACGGATGTGGAGGGCGTCTACACCGCGGATCCCAGTCTGGTCCCCACGGCTCGGAAGCTCCCCCGGATCTCGTACGAGGAGATGATCGAGATGGCCAGCCTGGGGGCCAGGGTGCTCCAGGCACGGGCCGTCGAATACGCGAAGAACTACAACGTGTCTGTCCACGTGCGATCGAGCTTTTCCGAAAACCGAGGGACCTTGGTGGTGCAGGAGGATCCAGATATGGAAAAGGTGATGGTCTCCGGGATTGCCTATGACCGGAAGGAGGCAAAGATCACCATTACCCGGGTGGTGGATCGCCCCGGGATCGCCGCCAAACTCTTCGGGAGGGTGGCGGAGGCGGGGATCGTGGTGGACATGATCGTGCAGAACATCAGCCAGGACGGGCACACGGATATCTCCTTCACCGTCCCGAGGACCGATTTTCACAAGGCGATGGAACTCGTCAAGGGGCTGGCGAGAGAGATCGGGGCGGACCAGGTCCTGGGGGACGATCGGATCGCCAAGGTCTCGATCGTGGGGGTCGGTATGCGGACCCACTCCGGGGTCGCTGCCCAGATGTTTGCCACCCTGGCTGCGGAGAACATTAACATCATGATGATCAGCACATCAGAGATCAAGGTGTCCTGCGTGATCGAGGAAAAGTACACGGAACTGGCGGTCCGGGTGCTGCACGATGTCTTTCGGCTGGAGGCGCAGTCGACGGGGGGGCGATGAGGGTGCCGGTCTTCGCTCCTGCCGATGCCGCGCTCGCCTTGCTCCTCTTATCTGTCCTGGTCCTCGTCGCCGTCTGGGGTCTCATGCCGATGGAAGCGGGGTCGGGTTTCGTCATGTCCGCGGGGATCGGTGTTCACCCGCCTGGTCCCGGTGGGGTGTCGCGCCCCGCATCCGAGGGGCGCGTGAATCCCAATCGGGCCGATGCGGGGCGCCTGGCTGACGTACCGGGGATGGACCCTGCCATGGCAGACGCGATTGTCCGGTTTCGGGAGGACCGTAGTCCCTTTGGGCGGCCCTCGGACCTCGAGCGGATCCCGGAGATCGGCCCGAAGCGCCTACGAAAGATCCGTCCATATCTGAGCGTGGAGGAGGAGACATGGCCTACCAGGTGAAGCTCCCGGTTTTTGAGGGGCCGTTAGACCTACTCCTGCATCTCATCCGTGGGAACCAGATCGATATCACCGATATTCCCATCGCGCGGATCACCGATGAATACTTCCAGGTCCTCACCCTGCTCCACGAGCTCGACCTCGAGGTGGCCGGAGAGTTTCTCGTCATGGCGGCCACGTTGGTGTACATTAAGTCCAGGATGTTGTTGCCGGTCGAGCCCTCTGTCGATGGGGAGACGGTCGAAGAGGATCCCCGGACCGCCCTGGTCGATATGCTTCTGGAGTACGAGCGCTTCCGGGCTGCCGCCGAGACGTTGGCGGTCCGGGAGGATGGACAGCGGCTCTTTTTCTTCCGCTCCACGCCTCTCGACATCCCACCCGGCGGAGGGACGCTCGAGGTCAGTCTCTTGGATCTCCTCGCGGCCTTTCGGGAGGTCCTGAGCCGCGTCGACGGTCAGGGGGTGCTCACACTCGTGCCCCGACTGGTGACGACGGCAGAGCGGATGGTCGCCATCCTCGACCAGATGGCGCTGCAGGGCTCCGTCACCTTTGAGGCTCTGTTTCCTTCGGCGGTCGATCGCTCGTTGGTGATTGCGACCTTTCTCGCGCTGCTGGAGCTCTTGCGGCAGGGAGCGGTCCGGGTCCGACAACGGGTCCCCTTCGGCGAGATTGTAATCGTGGGGGCGGCGGCATGAGTCAGGACGCCCCGGCGATCTTGGAGGCGGTCCTCTTCGCCTCCCCTGATCCGCTCTCGATCGAGCAGCTGCAGACGATCCTGGGCGAGGAGCAGGCACGGATCGTTGAGAGCCTGGACTCCCTGAGGGATGAGTATGCAAAGAGGGGTTCGGGCCTCACGATCCTTCAGGTCGGCGGCGGTTATCGCATGGCGACCCGATCTGAGCTGCACCCCTGGGTCAGCCGACTGGCCCAAACGCGACCGGTCAGGCTGTCCCGGCCGGCGCTCGAGACGTTGGCCATCATCGCCTACCGACAGCCGATCACCAAGGCCGAGATCGAGGCGATCCGGGGCGTGCTGGTGGACACCGTCCTGAAGACCCTCATGGAACGGGGGGTCGTCCGGATCCTCGGGCGCAAGCGAGAGGTGGGCCGGCCGCTTCTCTACGGCACCACGCGGACGTTCTTGGAATATTTCGGCTTCCAGGATATTACGGATCTCCCCTCAACGCAGGAGCTCGAGGCCCTCGTGCCTGCCGGCCAGGAGGCAGATGGCGCCGTCAAGACGAAGCGAGAAAACCCTTGAAGCCGCCTTGGGTTCCTCCCTATAATGGCCGGGCTTCAGATCGAGATGTGGACGGAGAGACGGTAGAGAGCAAAGATGGGAATCGAGGAGTTTCGACGGCAGATCGACGCCATCGATAGCCAGATCCTGGACCTCCTGAACCGCCGGGCCGAGGTCGTCGTGCGCGTGGGGGAGGAGAAGGCCAAGGGAAACATCGCCTACCATTCCCCGCAACGGGAGGGAGAGATCATCGATCGCCTCATGCGGGAGAGCCGGGGACCCTTCTCGGACAGGGCGATCAAGGCAGTCTACCGGGAAATCCTCTCGGCGTGTCTCTCGCTCGAGCAGCCGTTGAAGGTGGCCTACCTCGGGCCCCAGGCCACCTTCACCCACATGGCGTGCATGAAGCGATTCGGCCTGCTGGCGGAATACGTCCCGCTCCGGGGCATCGGAGAGGTCTTTGCCGAAGTGGAGAAGGGGAAGGCGGACTACGGGGTCGTGCCGGTCGAGAACTCGACCGAAGGCGTGGTGAGTCACACCCTCGACATGTTCGTCGATTCGGACCTGAAGATCTGCGGCGAGATCCTTATGGAGGTTGCTCATCACCTCCTGTCGAAGCTCGGAGAGAAGGGGCGGATCGTCACGATCTACTCCCATCCCCACGCCATCGCCCAATCCCGGAAGTGGCTCGAGGCGAACATGGCCGGCGTCGCGCTTCGCGAGGTGCACTCCACGGCGGCGGCAGCCGAGCTTGCCGCCCAGGATGAGACGGCCGCGGCCATCGCGTCCGAGCTGGCGAGCCGGCTCTATGATCTGAAGGCTGTGGCGTCCCGGATTGAAGACAGCCCGTATAATTTCACGCGCTTCCTGATCATCGGGCAGTCGCCGTGCGCCGTCACCGGCCAGGACAAGACCTCGATCCTCTTCACGATTCGGGACCGGGTGGGGGCGCTGTACCGGATGCTGGAGCCCTTCGCCAAGAACCAGATCAACCTGACCAAGATCGAGTCGCGACCCTCCCGCTACCGGGTCTGGGAGTACATCTTCTATGTGGATATCGAGGGGCATGTCGAGGATGCGCCGGTGAAGGCGGCCCTGGAGGGGCTCCAGGAGGAATGCCTGTTTGTGAAGGTCCTAGGCTCGTACCCCAAGGAGCCGCTCCGGGCCAAAAGCTAGAGTGACTGGTGACTGGTGATTAGTGTCTGGTGAAGAGCAAGAGCCAACCACCAACCACTAGCCACCAACCACCTCATGAACGGGGACGATGACGCATGAAGGACAGACAATGAGCCGCCAGATGAAAACGCTGACAGAGTTGGCACAGCCTCAAATCCTGGGACTGATCCCGTACAGCCCGGGGAGGCCGATGGAGGAGGTGGAGCGGGAGCTCGGGCTCGATGACGTGCTCAAGCTCGCCTCCAACGAAAATCCCCTGGGCCCCTCGCCGCTGGCGCTGCAGGCCATTCGAGAGGCGGTTCAAGGGCTGCACCGGTACCCCGATGGCGGCTGTTATGCCTTGCGCCAGGGGCTCAGTCGGCGCCTCGGGGTGACACCCGAGGAGCTCTGTGTCGGCAACGGGAGCAATGAGCTGTTGGAGCTCGTCACCCGAGCCTTCCTGGGACCGGGGGATGAGGCGGTGATGGGCCATCCGGCCTTTGTCGTCTATCGGAGTGTCTGCCAGGCCGTGGGGGGCCAAATCCGAGAGGTCTCTCTGAAGGATTTCACGCACGATCTTCGCGGGATGCTCAAGGCGGTGACCGCCCGGACCAAGCTGGTGTTTCTGGGCAACCCCAATAATCCGACCGGGACGTACGTCTCGCCCACCGACCTGGACGATTTTGTGCGGGCGCTTCCACCCGATGTCATCCTGGTGGTGGATGAGGCATATCGGGAGTATGTCCCCCGGTATCTTCAGCCGGATCTCCTTCGCTATGTCCGGGAGGGGCGCTATCTCTTGGCCCTCAGGACCTTTTCCAAGGCGTACGGTCTCGCGGGACTGCGGATCGGGTACGGCATCGGCTCCACGGAGATGGTGGGGCTTCTGAACCGGGTGCGGCAGCCCTTCAACGTCAACACGTTGGCCCAGAAGGCGGCCTTGGCTGCCCTGGACGATGCGGCCCACCTCGAGGAGACGCTTCGAATCACCGAGGCCGGACGTAAAACCATGCAGTCCCGCCTCGACGAGTTGGGACTTGTCACCATCCCGAGCGTCACCAACTTCATCCTGGTCAACGTCGGGGTGGAAGGCAAGGCGGTCGCGGACGCCCTCCTGCGCAACGGGGTCATCGTTCGATCCATGGAGGGGTATAGTCTGCCCACGTATATCCGCGTGACGGTGGGAACACGCCAGGAAAATAGCCGGGCTCTCCAGGCCCTGGCCGAAGTGCTCGGCACGGTGGGGGCGGCGGCGAGGTCCGCGGGTCCCCCAGGGGGGAGGAACAAGAGATGATCATCGTCTTGCGCTCTACCGCCACCCAAGCGGACATCGACCAGGTGGTGGAGCGAATTACCCAGCACGGCCTCAAGCCCCACGTCTCCAGAGGGGTGGAGCGGACCATCATCGGGGCCATCGGGGATGAGCGGGTCCTTCGGAACGTGCCTTTTGAGGCCCTGCCCGCCGTCGAAAAGGTCCTCCCCATTTTGAAGCCCTTCAAACTCGCCAGTCGAGACTTCAAGGCCGAGCCAAGCGTCGTGGAGGTCAATGGTGTAGCGATAGGCGGGGAGCGGCTGGCGGTCATTGCCGGCCCATGCTCGGTCGAAGGGCGCGAGATGCTGCTTGATACGGCGACCAAGATCAAGCAGGCAGGGGCCACCCTGCTCCGAGGGGGGGCCTTTAAGCCGAGGACCTCGCCGTATTCGTTTCAGGGGCTTGGCGAGGAGGGGTTGAGATACCTGGCCGAGGTGCGGGAGGTGACCGGGCTGCCGGTCGTCACCGAGTTGATGGACCCGCGGGATGCAGAGCTCGTGATGAAGTATGCCGACATGGTCCAGATCGGTGCCAGGAATATGCAGAACTTCCGTCTCCTCAAGGAGGTGGGCATCCACCGCAAGCCGGTCCTCCTCAAGCGGGGGATGAGCTCGACGATCAAGGAGCTTCTGATGTCGGCCGAGTACATCATGTCCGAGGGAAACTACAATATTGTCCTCTGCGAGCGGGGCATCCGGACCTTCGAAGAGTACACCCGGAATACGCTGGACCTTTCGGCGGTCCCGTCGCTGAAGCAGCTGTCGCACCTGCCGGTCATCGTCGATCCGAGTCACGCCGCCGGAAAATGGGATCTCGTGGCCTCGCTGACGCTGGCGGCCGTTGCCGTGGGGGCGGACGGGGTCATGGTCGAGGTCCATCCCCAACCCGAGGTAGCCTTATCCGACGGACCTCAGGCCCTGATCCCTAGCCGGTTCGCCGCACTGATGGAGCAGATGCGGGCCCTGGCGCCCGTCGTTGGACGCACGGTATGAACTCGATGACCGATCACCGACGACCGACCACCGAATTCAGACCGTCACCGGTCAACGGTCATCGGTCATCGAACTGTGAACGGTGAACTGTGAACGACTCGACTGAGCTCGTCGAAGTCCGTGAACCGATCTTCCAGCGCATGGCGGTGATCGGTGTGGGCCTCATCGGCGGCAGCCTGGCTCGGGCCTGCCGGGGGCGGCTCGCCAGCCGCGTTATCGGCCTGGACAGAGATCGGATCCATCTGAATCACGCGATGGCCCTGGGCCTGGTGGACGAGGTTGGCGATCTGCCGGCCGGGGTGGCGGGCGCCGACCTCGTGGTGGTGGCCGTCCCCGTCGGGGGCATCGCGGAAGTGGTCCGAGCCGCTGCACCCCACCTCGCCCCCGGGTGTATCGTGACCGACGTGGGAAGTGTGAAGGGAGATCTCGTCGCCGAGGTGGAGAGAGAGATCCCTCCTGGCCGAACCTACGTCCCTGCGCACCCTATCGCCGGAACCGAACGCTCTGGGCCCGAGGCCGCCTCGGCCGGACTCTTTCACGGGAGTCTCTGCGTGCTCACACCGTCGTCCCAAACCCCCGAGGAGGCCCTCAAGAAGGTCATGCGCCTGTGGGAGGGGGTGGGATCCCACGTGGTTCTGATGGATCCCTTCCGGCACGACCAGATCTTCGCCCTCGTCAGCCATCTGCCGCATGTCGTCGCCTACGCGCTCATTGCAACCGTGCTGAACCGTGGGGACGGGGAGGAAGAACTTCTGCGGTTCAGCGGCGGTGGGCTTCGGGACTTCACCCGGATTGCGGCGTCGCACCCGATCATGTGGCGTGACATCCTGATCCGAAATCGCGGGGAGGTCCTGGACTCCATCGCGCGATTCCGGAAGGTCCTAGAGCGGATCGAGGAGATGATTCGGACACAGGATATGGCCCGCCTGGCGGAGGAGTTTCAGCGGGCTAAGGAGACGCGCGAGCAACTTCGGTGAGAGCAGTCTCCCTACCACGGCGTGAAGTGGCGGTCCTCATCGGGCTCAGGCGGCCTCACCAGTCCCGTTGGGACGCCGAGGATTCCCTGGAGGAGCTGGCTCAGCTGGCGATCTCGGCAGGGGCTACGCCGACCCTTCGCGTCCTCCAGGAGCGGTTCCTGCCCAATCCCCGCACCCTGATCGGTCCGGGGAAGGTCGAGGAGGTCAGGGCGATCTGCGAGGAGGGCGTGGATCTCGTCATCTTCGACAATGACCTGACCGGTTCCCAGCAGAGAAATCTCGAAGCCACCCTTGGTCGAAAGGTGATTGATCGGGCCGGGCTCATTCTGGATATTTTCGCCCAGCGCGCCCGATCTCGGGAGGGGAAGCTCCAGGTCGAGCTGGCCCAGCTCAAGTATCTGCTCCCGCGCCTCACCGGCCATGGGGGCGAGCTGTCCCGGCTGGGAGGTGGCATTGGGACCCGGGGCCCCGGCGAGACGCAGCTGGAGGTGGATCGACGGCGGATTCGGCGCCGGATCGTCAAGATCGAGGAGGAACTGGAGAAGGTTCGACGCCATCGGGCACTCTTACGTCGGCATCGGCAGAAGCGGGCCCTCCCGACCGCAGCAGTCGTGGGATACACCAATGCGGGGAAGTCGTCCCTGCTGAATGCGTTGACCCACGCGGCCCTCCCGGTGGCCGACAAGTTCTTTGCCACGCTGGACCCAACGCTACGGAAGGTCAGTGTGCCCGGCGGCCGGGACATCCTCCTGTCGGATACCGTGGGATTCATCAGGAAGCTTCCCCATCAATTGGTGGAGGCCTTCAAGGCGACGTTGGAAGAAGTCCGGGCATCGGATTTCCTCCTCCACGTGATCGATATCTCCCATCCAGACTGGCAGAATCAGTCGCAGGCGGTGATGGTGGTCCTGGGGGAACTGGGGGCAGCCGCGAAGCCTCTGATCAATGTGTACAACAAGATCGACAAGCTGCCGCATGCGGCGGCGGTCGCGTTTCTGGCCCGCAGGCCGCGGGCCGTCGTGGTCTCGGCGCGAACCGGGACCGGGCTTGCCGACCTCAAGCACGCCATGGCCGAGACCCTGAAAACCGTCAAAGACGCCACGGCCGTCGCGAGAGACCCTTCGGTCGACGCGGGAGACGAGAGGCAGAGACCGTGATCATCAATCTCCCCAACGGGCTCACCCTTCTTCGCCTGGTCTTGACGCCGGTGATCGTGCTCCTCCTCCTCCGGGAAGATTTCTCCTGGGCGTTTGTCGTCTTCCTCGTCGCCGGAATCACCGACGGGCTCGACGGATTCTTGGCCCGCTCTTTGCGGGAGGGGACGGAGTTCGGGAGGATGCTCGATCCGGTCGCCGATAAGCTCCTGTTGGGCGCATCGCTCTTCACGTTGGGCGTTGTCGAACGTCTCCCCCTTTGGTTTCCGGTAATCGCCATAGGGAGGGACCTGGTCTTGATGGCGGGCTCCTGTATTCTCTACGCGACCAGTGGCCGCTTGGGGTACCCGCCATCAGCGATCGGGAAGCTCACCACGGGACTGCAGATCCTCACGGTCCTGGCGGCCATGACGGTGAGAGAGAGGGGTGCGCCCGTCGATGCGCTCGTCTGGGCAGCGGCGATCCTCACGGCCCTGTCGGGGATTGACTACGTCTACCGCGGGACCGTCGAGGTGATCTCCCGGCTGCGAAACGCCTCACCGGCGTAGTCGAGGCTCGCCCTCTCCTCGGATCCCTTCCACTCTTCATCCCTTGATCTCTCCGAATCCGTGACCCTGCTTTCTGCTGCGTTGCGTCTGCGGTGGCGATGCAGTATCCTAGTGCCGTTCCGACTCAAAGCCCCGAACCAAGGGTCAGGCCCGTTCCACCTAAGGAACGGGCCAGGGCAGCCAGCTTGGTCCTGGCATCGGAGGCGGAGCGGACGCGCATGGCACCGCTGGCCACCATAGCGATCGTGGGTCGCCCCAACGTGGGAAAGTCCACCCTCTTTAACCGGCTGGTGGGGGGGCGCCGTGCGATCGTCGATGCGACTCCCGGGGTCACTCGGGACCGGAACTACGGCACCGTCGAGTGGCGGGGGCGATCCTTTCTCCTCGTCGACACCGGCGGCTTCGAACCCAAGACCCCTTCCCGCATCGCCCAGCAGGTCACTCTGCAGGCCCAACTGGCCATGGAGGAGGCGGACCTCATCCTCTTTCTGGTGGACGCCAGGGAGGGGCTGACCCCTGTGGATGAGGAGATCGCCCTTCTGCTCAGAAAGAAGGCGGAGAAACCGGTCATGCTTGTGGCCAACAAGGTGGATACCGCGGTGAGGACCTCCGAGGCGGCTGAGTTTTATCGACTCGGGTTTTCCGAGGTCCTCCCGGTCTCCGCCGAGCACGGGACGGGCGTGGGAGAGCTCCTGGATGGCGTGCTTGCCCTGGTGCCGCCGGCGGAGGAGACGCCTGCGACCGTTGAGGGCGTAACGATCGCCGTGATCGGACGGCCCAACGTGGGGAAGTCTTCCCTGGTCAACCGGATATTGGGAGAGCCCCGAGTTATCGTCAATCCTGATCCCGGAACGACGCGAGACGCCATTGATACCCCCTTTACGGTCCAAGGACAGCGATATGTGTTGGTAGACACGGCGGGGATTCACTCCCAGAGCCGGATGAGCCATCGGGTCGAGTATTACAGCATCCTCCGGGCGGTCAAGGCCGTGGAGCGCTCTGATGTGGCTCTTATCCTGCTCGATGCGGTGACTGGGGTGGTGCGTCAGGACGCGCGGATCGCCGGGATCGCCACGCAGGCGGGGTGCGCTTCTATCCTCGTGGTGAACAAATGGGACCTGGTGGAAAAACGGGCAGGGGGGGCTGACGAGCATCTGCGCCGAATTCGTGAAGAGCTAGGGCATCTGGACTACGCTCCAGCCCTCTGTGTCTCAGCGCTGACGGGCCAGCGGGTCTTCAAGATCTTTCCCGTGGTGGAGCGCGTGCTCAAAGAGCGCGGGCGGCGCATTCCACCCGACGAGCTTGATCGCTTCATCGGCGAGGCCGTGGCCGCGCATCCTCCCCCCTCAATGCAGGGGCGGCCGGTCACGATTCGGTCTGCCACCCAGCTCGGCTCCCGGCCACCGACCTTTGGCCTCTTCGTCAACGATCCCAAAGGCATCCCCCCGTCGTATGTGCGGTACCTCGTGAATCGCCTTCGGACGGCGTACGGGTTTGAGGGCAACCCGATCCGCCTTCACGTCCGAAGAGGGCGCCCCTTCCGGCGGAAGAGCCCCCATGCACCGGGAGATTGACTGCCTCATCGTCGGATCCGGAATGGGCAGCGTGACCTGTGGGACGGCACTGGCCCAGCGTGGCTGGCGGGTCCTCCTGCTCACCCCCGGGGCGCTCGAGGACTCCTTCTACCGGACCCACGATAGGTTCGAGCATGATCGATCCCCGGATCTGCTCTGGGGTTTGGAGGAGGGGGGATTTCTCCATCCGTTGCTGGCCACAGAAGAGCAGCCCCCGGTGGTCCGACTTCAACCGGGGGTCCAGGTGGTCCTTCCCTGCCACCGGGTGGGACTGTACGGCCCGGGTCCCGATTGGGAGCGGGAGCTTCGACGGGAATTTTCAAGCTCCTGGTCTGACATTCTCATCTGCGTGGAGGGCCTGTGTCAGTTCTCCGAAGTGATCTGGGCGCGGATGGAGACGCCGCTCTGGACCATGGCGCGCTGGAGTAGCAGCCGACTCGACGGCAAACGTCACCTTCGGACCTTTCTTCGGGAGCGCGGGATGACCCCTCCTTTTTGTGACATGGCCGAGGCGGTGGCCGCGGCCTGCTTCGGTGTGGACCCGTCACAGGCCACCATAGCCATGGCCGCTATGGCCTTTGGTCACGCCCGGAAAGGTTTCTTCGCCCCCCGGGAAGGAACCAAGGCGTTCATCGAGCGCCCCATCCGTCGCTTCCAAGCGCTAGGGGGAGAGATCCGGGATGGGGTGGTGCGAGAAATCACGGTCAGATGGAATACAATCCGTGAGGTCGCGACGGCGGACGGGGAAGTGGTGTCTGCTCGTTATGTGGTATGGGAACCCGATCCGGGTCCACAGGATCGAGTCCTGCATCTTCTCGTGGACGAGGCACTGATCCCGGGGGAGATGGAGAGGAATGTCCTTGTAGTCGAGGCCGAGCGGTCGGGTGAGGCTCCGCCGGGTCTCCTGCATCTTGCCTTAGGGGTCGTTGGGGATGCCGATGGACGGTCGTCCCGAAAACGAGCGGTGGCGATCCGCATGCTCCGGGCCCCGCGTCGAGATCCGGTGAGCCTCCTCGACGAGGCCTTCCCGGGGTGGGCGGGGGCCCAGACCTGCCCGGTTCCACCCAGGCAAGCGCGGCTGGAGTTTCCCCTCGCTTCACGCTGGCTCCGACCGCGCAATCTCGCCGTCATGTCGACCGAGAGCCCACTAGGACGTGGACTCTCGGCTGCGGCCTGGAACGGCCATCGCATCGCCACCCGCCTCCTCCGCCGCGCTTGACGTCCCCGCCCCTCGCCTCATCACCCGTTCCTCCGGCGGCCCAGGCGGCCTCTGCCCAGGTGCAGCGCCTCGTTAGGCCCACATCATTTCTTGTCCCCGGCATCTTCGAGGATCTTGCCGTCGGGTGCCACAGTGACTTCGACATCCTTCTTGTCGGCGGTTGTGAGAACGATTTCATACCCTTCGAGCGCATCCTTCCCGTCCCTTACCGCCGTGATCTCCATGATCTGCTTGGGAGTGGACTTGGGGTACTTCTTTTCCACGGCCTTCTTGACGGCATCGGGCAGGTCCTTGACCGCAACCTCTTTCTCCCAGTTGTGGATCGTGCCGTCCTCCTTGATGTCCGCCTCGAACTTCCGGCCCTCCTGCTTGAACTCGATTTCGTAGACGACGATGTTGCCTTCTTTCTCCTTGGTCCACTTGTGGATCTCGGCCTTGGGGAACTTGGCCCTCAGAGTGTCCATCACCTTCTTGGGGATCTTGTCCAGGTCGGGCTTGTTCTTCTCCTGGGCGGAGGCGGCCGGCTGCGCCAGGAGTAACCCGGCGAAGACCACCATGAACAGCCCGCCGACCGAACACTTGAAACGACGCATGCTCATAGACACCTCCATCACTGGCGTTCGTTTTGGTTGCGACGACCGTCCCGGCATCCGGGAACGACTTGCCGCCGCAGCCGCTCGCCTCGATGGCCTAACGACTAAGCTCACCTGCCGGGGCCGCTGCAAGAGCTTGATGTCGCACGAAACCAATATTGCGGCCCCGGTCAGGTGCAGCGCCTGGTTCGGGGGCGGTTGGGAGTTGTCCGGCCCGTCGCCGCTTGTCCTCAGGATTCGAGACCAAGAATCGGCGTGTCCAGCGCCTTGGCCGCACGCACGGGATCGAAATATTCGCGTAGGAACGCGATCTTGCCGCCTGCAGCACGCAGGAACAGCACATAATCCTGGCGATAGATACGCCCCGTAGGCTTGATGAGCCCCTCCGCCTTGACTTCGGCGACTGCCCCTTCCGGATCGGCGAAGGGATACACCTTGAGGTCGAAGAAACGGAAATTTTCCACCGCCCCTAGGAACCAGGTTACGTGACGCACCACCTCCTCCCGCCCCGATAGCCGCGCCGGATGGCCGATGGCGGGCGCGTAGGCGAGTTCCCACAAAATATCATCGGCGATCAGCGTCTGCCATTGCGCGTTGTCCTCGACGAGTGTCTGGATATGTCGTTGCAAGAGATCGGAGGCGATCGTCATCTAAGTCTCCTAGTTCACCTTCGGGTTGCGGTCAGATCTGAAGACAGATCGTACCGAACTATAAGTAGGCTGGTCGGTTTATCTCGCTCGTGACACCTCCAATAAACTGAGGTGATTTTCGTGTCTTTCTACGGACTTGTCAAGCTCCTCCACTCTCGGCCGTCGTCGACAAACGCTGCAACGGTGGCGACCTTGACAGCCCTCGTGTGCCATGGTAGCTTTAGCCTCGCTCTCTTTGAG
>CAYSDK010000002.1:47068-62818 GCA_964429865.1 uncultured bacterium | reverse complement strand
CACCGCCTCCCCCTCGATCCCGACCGCCCGCCGATCTAGCACCGCTGCCTCCCCGCCGCCACCAGGGGAAGCGGGATCTGCCGGACCCGCGCGAAGGTCCGCCGATGGATAGGGCTCAGCCCGTGCTCTGCGATCGCGCGAAGATGCGCCTCCGTGCCGTATCCCTTGTGCCGATCGAAGCCGTAGACTGGATACGTCTGGTGATACTCTCTCATCATCCGGTCTCGGGTCACCTTGGCCACGATGGAGGCGGCACCGACAGACGGACACTGGAGATCTCCTCGGGGCACGGGAAAGACGGTCGGTTCAACCTGGGGAACGGCCAGCCCGTCGACGACGATCCCGTCGGGGGCTACCCTGAGTTCCGCCACGGCCCGCTCCATGGCCAGGAGCGTCGCCTGGAGAATATTCCGCAGCTCAATGATGGGGACCTCCACGATCCCTACGGCCACCGCCAGGGCCTCGTCCACGATCTGCTGGTAGAGCCCTTCGCGCCGCTCTTCACTCAGCAGCTTGGAATCGGTCACCCCGGGAATCGGTCGGCCATCCCTCAGAATCACCGCCGCCGCCACCACCGGCCCGGCCAGCGCTCCTCGCCCCGCCTCATCTACCCCTGCGAGCCGGCGAAATCCCCTCCGGCGGATCGCCCCCTCGATTCCCCTCATCCCTCCCCGCCCTTCCACAGGACTTCGGCGAGCTCAGTCGAGCCGCTCAAGGTCTGCTCCGAGCCGCCCTTGCGGAGGCACCTCACGCCTTGGTGTCGGCGCCTGTCCTCGTCTCGCGAATGCGCGCTGCCTTCCCTCGCCGCCCCCGCAAATAGTAAAGCTTCGCCCGGCGCACACGACCAGTCCGCACGCGCTCGATCCGCTCGATCACGGGGGAGTGGAGGGGAAAGGTGCGTTCCACCCCGACGCCGTAGCTCACCTTCCGGACCGTAAAGGTAGACCCGAGGCCCGCCGCCCGCCGCCGGAGCACGATCCCCTCGAACACCTGAAGCCGCTCCTTCTCTGCCTCCCTCACCTTGACATGGACCCGAACAGTATCGCCGGGCCTGAACGGGGGGAGATCGACCCGCAAGTGCGGGGCCTCAACCGACTTCACGTGTTTATCGATGTTCATGGCCTCTCCGTGTGTTGGACATCTCGCCGTCCTCCTTGGCCCGGATCTCGGACAGGAGTCCTTGATCCTCGACGGAAAGGGCCGTCCGGTCCAAGAGATCCGGTCGACGCCGCAGTGTCCGGTGTAACGCCTCCTTCCGCCGCCAACGCCGAATCTGTTCGTGATCCCCCGAGAGCAGCACCTCGGGAACCCGGAGCCCCCGATACAGGGGAGGCCGAGTATATTGGGGATAGTCGAGCAAGCCCCCGGCACCGGCAAAGGAATCTTGCCCCGCCGAATCTTGATCCCCGAGCACCCCGGGGATCAGTCGGACGGTCGCATCGATCAACACCAGGGCCGGCAGCTCGCCGCCGCTCACCACGTAGTCGCCGATGGAGATCTCACGGTCTGCCAAGGTCCGAACCCGTTCATCAAAGCCCTCGTATCGCCCGCAGAGGAAGATGAGATGCCTCGCCTCCGCCAGCCGGCAGGCTGTGGCGTGATCGAACTGCTCCCCTTGAGGGGTCAGGAGGAGCACCTGACTCTCATCCTGCCGCAGGGCATCCGCGGCTTCAAAGAAAGGCTCCGGCTTCAGCACCATCCCCGCTCCGCCGCCGTACGGGACGTCATCCACCACCCGATGCCGGTCATGGGTCCAATCTCTCAGGTCATGAACCCGAATCTCTACCAGATTCTTTTCCTGGGCCCGCCTCAGGATGCTCTGGTTGAGGGGCCCAGCAAACATCCCGGGGAAGATCGTTACGATATCATACCGTCTCAGCGTCCACCAACCCTTCTATCGGCCGAACGACCATCACGCGCCTCGCCAAATCAACCCGCAGGATGAAAGCCCGGACGGCGGGCAGGAGCCACTCCCCGGCATCCCGCCGAACCACATACAGGTCGTGAGCAGCCGATGGCCAGATGTCCACGATCTCGCCGAGCCCCTCCCCCGCCTCCGTCTGGACCGTCAGGCCGAGGATGTCGTGATGATAATACGTCGCCTCCGGCAGCGCCGGGGCTGCCGTCCGCACAATGCAGATCTCGAAGCCCCGCACCGCTTCCGCCGCCTCCCGGCTGTCGATACCCTGGAAGGTGGCCACCAACAGATGCCTGAGAGGCCGGATCGCTGTGAGGAGCGCCTCCGAACTGCCCCGCGGCCCGCGGAGGATGACCACATTCCCCGGAGATAAGACCGAGCGGGACTCGGCGTGGCACTGGACCTTCACCGCCCCACGGAGCCCCCAGGGCCCGAGCACCCGGCCCAGGACCAATAACTCTTGAGACGTCACGGCCTACTCGACGATCTCAAGCACCGCCCGTCGCCGAGACTTAGCCGCTGTCGCGTGAAGCAGCGTCCGCATCGCTCTCGCGGTCCGGCCCTGCTTCCCGATCACCCGCCCCAAATCCGATTGGGCCACCTTGAGCCTGAGCATCGTCGTCTTCTCGTCCTCGACCGCCTCCACGACCACCGCATCGGGGTTGTCCACCAAGGCCTTCGCGACATACTCCACCAGTTCCTTCAACACGTCCGTCTCCTCAGTGCCGTCGCGGCCCGTCCCGGGAAACCCTGAGGGAGGTGGCCCTCGCCCCCCAGGCTCCGATCAATGAGCCGCTCGACGTCAAGCGCTTTTCCGAGCCTTCCTGAGGCCGGCAAACCGCTCCAAAACCCCGGCGGTCGAAAGGAGCTGACGCACCGTCGCCGT
Source organism: uncultured bacterium (assembly GCA_964429865.1). Lineage (GTDB taxonomy): Bacteria > Methylomirabilota > Methylomirabilia > Methylomirabilales > CSP1-5 > CSP1-5. Next base: position 60,014 of record CAYSDK010000002.1, on the reverse strand, counting down.
CGGCCGCGCACCCTTCTGAAGCCAGGAGAGGGCCTTCTCCTCATCAAGGGTCAGTGCTGCGGACTTCTGGAGAGGATTGTAGACCCCGATGCTCTCGATGACGCGGCCATCGCGGGGGGTTCGGGCATCCGCTACCACAATCCGAAAGATGGGCCGCTTGTTGGTTCCGATCCGCTTCAACCTGAGCCGTACGGCCATCCGATCACCTCCCTTCCCAGCCTATGGATCCGACCCTACCCCAGGGGGAATATGCCCGGTCCTTTCTTCTTTTTGCCCGCCTGGAGCACCTGTCGCATCAGTTGCTGGGTCTGTTGAAACTGCCGCAAAAGCTGGTTCACCTCCGCCACCGATGTCCCGGACCCCTTAGCAATGCGCTGACGCCGGCTCCCATTCAGGATCGCCGGGCTGCGCTGTTCCTCCCGAGTCATGGAATTCAGCATGGCTTCCATCCGGGTGAACGCCCTGCCGTCGACCTGCAGGCCGCCCATCCCCGCAGGGAAGCCCGGGAGCATCCCCAGGATCTCCTCGATCGACCCCATCCCTCGCATCTGGACGAGCTGTTCGCGAAAGTCCTCGAGCGTATACGCATCCCGCTGGATCTTTCGCGCCAGCTCCTCAGCCCGCACCCGATCCACCGCGGCCTCTGCCCGCTCCACCAGGGACAAGACATCGCCCATCCCGAGGATCCGCGAGGCCATCCGTTCTGGATGAAACGGCTCGAGCGCGTCCAGCTTCTCTCCGACGCCGATGAATTTGATGGGACATCCGGTCACGGCCCGAACAGAGAGAGCCGCTCCTCCCCGGGCATCCCCATCCAGCTTGGTGAGGATCACACCGCTGAGGCCCACCGCGCGATGAAAGGCGGTGGCAACGCCCAGGGCGTCCTGGCCGGTCATGGCATCCAACACCAGGAGGGTCTCACCCGGACGGACCAGCTCCGTGACGGCCCGGAGTTCTGCCATCAGGTCATCATCGATGTGCAGCCTCCCCTGGGTGTCCACGAGAACCGGGTCGAGGCCCCTCCCTCGGGCGTATCGGACCGCTTCCTGACACATGTCCGCGGGTGAGGCGCGAGGATCGGTAAAGACCTCGACTCCGATCTTCCCCCCGACCACTTGAAGTTGCGATGCCGCTGCGGGCCGACGCGTATCCGCCGCGACAAGGAGAGGCGTCCGCCCCTGTCCCGTGAGGAGCGTGGCCAGCTTCCCCGCCGTGGTGGTCTTCCCGGACCCCTGAAGCCCGACCAGCAGTACCACCGATGGAGGGTGGGGCGCCGAGGCCAGGCCGGTCCCCTTCCCGCCCAAGAGCAGGGTCAGCTCCTCAAAGACGATCTTGACGACCTGCTGCCCCGGGGTGAGCGACTGAAGGACCTCGCGGCCAATGGCCCGCTCCCGGACCCGATTCAGAAAGTCCTTCGCCACGCCGTAATGGACATCCGCCTCGAGCAGGGCGAGACGGATCTCCCGCAGCGCGGTGTTAATCTCCTCTTCGGTGAGCTTCCCGTGGCTGCGAAGCCTCTTGAATATTGCCTGAAGCCGATCGGTCAAGCGCTGAAACATTGGTGCGCCCTATGGGAGAGGCCCAACATAAAGCTCTAAACTATATGATGGTATTTCCTGCGTCAACAAGCAATTTCCTCGAGAGTTTCGCTCAACCGGCCAGGAGGAGGATGACGTCCATGACGTTGGTCATGGTTGGGCCGGTCTTGATCAGATCGCCGAGTCCTTCGAAGAAGTGATAGGCATCGTTCTCCTCGAGGGCGCGCAGGGGATCGAGCCCGACCTCTTTCGCTCGAGCCCAGGTGTCACCATCCGCGACTGCCCCCGCCGTGTCGGTCGGTCCGTCGATCCCATCGGTCCCGGCGCTGAAGATAACCAGGTCCCGTCCGTCGGCGATGGCGATGGCACCCGCCAGCACGAGCTCTTGACTGCGGCCCCCCTTTCCTTTCCCGCGCACCGTCACCGTCGTCTCTCCGCCGAGGAGGAGACAAGCGGGCGGCGACAGGGGGTGACCGGACCGGCGCATCTCCAGCAGCAGGGCGGCCAGCACCTTGGCCACCTCCCGACTCTCCCCTTTGAGCGCCGTCGTCAGAAGGAGGGCCTGAAATCCCAGTCGCGCCGCCCGATCGCGGGCGGCGAGGAGCGACTGGAAATTGTTCCCGACGATGCAATGATGGGCGGTCGCGAAGCATGGGTCGCCGGTCTTGGGCGTCTCCGGAATCTCGCCTCGCGCGCCCCGCTCGAGATGCCGGAGAATGTTCACCGGGATCCGGTCCTCGACGCGGTACCGGCGAAGGACCTCCAGTGCCTCCCCATAGGTCGTCGTGTCCGGGACGGTCGGGCCGGAGGCGATTGCATCGAGCGGATCGCCGATCACATCGGAGAGGATCAGGGTGAGGGAGCGGGCTGGGAAGAGCGCCCTCGCCATCTGCCCACCCTTGATCCGTGAGCAATGTTTCCTGACGGCATTGATCTCTTCAATGGTCGCACCGCAGGCGAGCAGCGCGCGGGTCATCGCCTGCTTCTCGATGAGGTCGATCCCCGCGACGGGGGCAGGAAGCAGGGCCGAGCCTCCGCCCGAGATGAGGACGATCACCAGGTCCTCCGGGCGGGTTTCGGTGAGCAGCCCGAGGATCGCCGAGGTCCCCTCCACCCCGCGCGCATCGGGGACGGGATGGCCCGCCTGGGTCACCCGGATGCGCCGCAGGGGAAGGGCGTACCCATCCTTCACCACCACCACCCCGTCGCGGATCCGATCCCCGAGCACCTCCTCCACGGCGGCCGCCATCGCGGCACAGGCCTTCCCCGCACCGACGACGACCACCCTTCCCCGACCGAGATCGTACACCGCTCCATCCGCCAGCAGCTTCTCCCCTTCCCGACGCACATGGCGATGAATCGCTATCCGGGGGTTGGCCGCATCAAGCGCTGCCTGGAAGATCTCCCCGGCCGCCTTCCTGAGCTCTCCCGTCCCCCTCGGGCCGGACATCAGTTCTCCTCCGACAATGGAACCGACTCGACCCGCGTGTAGACGGCCCCAGCCGGGTGCAGCTTACTCCGCATGAGGTCCACACACCGGACGTGCATCTGTCCCACCTGTCCGATCTCCGCCCCTCGGAGATATGTGAGCAGCGCATCGAGCCGCCCGACATCTCTGATGCGACCCAGGGTGAGATGGGGCTGAAAGGGCCGCGCCTCCCGAGCGAAGCCGAGGGGAAGGAGGATCTCGTCGATGCGCCCCTGCAGCCTTCTCATCTCCTCGACCCCCTGCTCCACCCCGACCCAGACTACCCGAGGCTTTCCCCTCGGCGGAAAGATCCCGAGACCGGCGAACGACAGGGTGAAACGGCCTATCCCCGCCACGGACGACCGAAAGGTCTCCTGGAGGGCGGGCAGGCGGACCTCAGGGACTTCTCCCAGGAACTTGAGGGTGAAATGGAGGTTCTCTGGCTTGACCCAGCTCACCGGCGCCGCCGTCGTCTTGAGGTTTGCCTGGACCGCTGCCAGAGGAGCCCGCAGGGCGGGATCCACGTTGATGGCGATAAACAGTCTCATGGCGGGTGCATGCGAAGCGGCGCCGACCGTCTTACCCTTTTACGGTCGCCTTGAGCAGGGAGCGGCGCAGCGCCTCCAGGGCCATCTGCGAGCCCCAAAGCTTGTTCTCCTCCCGGCCGAACCGGAACCGATGCTCACCCCACTCCTCCCCCTGCAGGTCGGCGAGGGCAATGTACGTAAGCCCCACCGGCTTGGCTTCGGTGCCGCCCCCGGGACCCGCAATCCCGGTCACCCCCACGCCGAGATCGGTCCCGGCGAGGCGCCGAACCCCGGCCGCCATCGCACACGCCACCTCCGGACTCACCGCCCCGTGGCGCTCGATGAGAGAGGAGGGCACCTGGAGCAGCTCCTCCTTGGCGCGGTTGCTGTATGCGACGATCCCCCGCTCGAAATACTCGGAGCTGCCGGGGACGTTGGTGATCCGATGGACGATGAGACCGCCGGTGCAGGACTCGGCCACCGCCACGGTTTTCCCCTGGAGGCGGAGAAGGCGCCCCACCACCTCCTCCAGACGCTCGTCATCGACCCCAAAGACCGCATCGCCCAACCGGTCCCGAAGTTTGTGCTCCCATGCGTCGAGCTGCGACACGACCCGCCTGGCCGTTCCGGATACCGTGACCCGCACATGGATTTCCCCCGGACGCGCGAGAAGGCCGACGGTCCGAGGGTCGGCGCGGAGCAGATCGATGATCCGCTCTTCCACTTGCGATTCAGAGAGCCCACAGACCTTGATGGTCCGCGTGCGGATCCGGCGGCCGCGCCCGGTCCCCTTCAGCATGATCGGCAAGACCTGCTCGGTGAAGAGTGGCCGCACCTCGCGCGGCGGGCCGGGCAGGACGACGAGGAGGCGCCCGCCCTCGTGCCACACCAGGCCCGGGGCCGTCCCATGCCGGTTCGGCAAGACGAGGGCGCCCTCCGGGACCATGGCCTGACGCCTGGCGGATTCCGACATCGCGACCCGCCGGCGGGCGAATCGCTCCTCAATCTGTTTCAGGGTCTCCCCGTGGAGAATCAGGGGCCGGCCGGTGACATCCGCCAGCGCATCCAGGGTGCGATCATCCTCGGTCGGGCCCAGCCCACCAGTGGCCACGACGACGGCCGCGCGATCGAGGGCCTGTCGCAGCACCTCACGGATCCGCTGCCGGTCGTCCCCAACCGTCGTCCGGTAGTCGACCTCGATGCCGATCCCGTGGAGCGCCTCCGCGAGAAAGCGACCATTGGTGTCCTCAAACGCCCCCTGGAGCAGCTCGGTCCCGATGCCGACGATCTCTCCATTCTTGGCCTTCATGAGAGGAGCAGCCACACCTGGACAACGAGGTTGGCATAGATTCCGGCCACCAGGTCATCGCCGACGATCCCCAGTCCTCCCGAAAGACATTCCGCCTGCCGAGCAGGGAAGGGCTTGGTGACATCGAAGAGGCGAAAGAGGACGAAGGCCACGATGCGCTCCGGCAGCCGGGATGGGAGCAGCATTGTCGCCACGGCGATGCCAACCACCTCGTCGATAATGATGGCCGGGGGATCCTGCGCTCCCATGATCCGCGCCGCCCGACCGGCAATCACGATCCCGGCCCCGATGAGGAAAACGGTCGCCAGGGCCTGGGCTACCCCGGCGCCTAAGGGCCAGAGAAGCACCAGCCCGAGGAGGCTTCCGAGCGTTCCCGGGGCCCGAGACAGGGTGCCCACGTAGCCCCCGGTCGCGATCGCCACCACGAGCGTGTGGGAAATGGGATGGGTGCTCACGGTGTGAGAGTAGACCCAGGGGCCTAGCCTGTCAACGGTGTCACGGGGAATGGGGCGGGCCGAGGCACACTTGGTTCCGCCCGGCCGCCTTGGCTTGATAGAGGGCTCGATCCGCCTCCCGGACCAGGTCTTCTACCTTGGACATAGTCGGCGTGAGGCCAGCCGCCCCGGCACTGATCGTGAGATGACCTTCAGGCCACGGCTGTTCCACGGCCGCCGTGCGCATGCGCTCGGCTTGCACCGCGGCCTGGCTGAGGTCGGTCTCCGGCAGGATGATGGCAAACTCCTCTCCGCCGTAACGCGCAGCCGAATCCACCCGGCGGGAATTCTTCCGGAGGATCTGGGCCAAGCAGCGCAACGCCTCATCGCCCGCCAGATGCCCGTAGCGGTCATTGTACTGCTTGAAGTGATCGATATCGATCATGATCAGGGAAAGGGCGCGACCGTACCGACGAGCCCGCTTCATCTCTGCATCGAGGAGGTGATAGAAGTAGCGGTGATTGTAGAGTCCCGTCAAGGCATCGGTGTTGGCAAGCCGCCGCGTCTCCGCAAACAGGCGAGCGTTCTCGATGGCAATGGCCGCCTGGTTGGCGAAAGAGGCGAGGAGGTGGAGATCCTCTTCGGCGACCCGGCGGGGTTCATTGTAATGCACCCACATGACCCCGCGGACCCGCTCCCGCACCTGCAGGGGGAGACAGACCGCCGCCTGCCGCCCCAACGCCAGCAGTCGGGGATTCACCGTGCCAGCCGGGACCAACCCGAAATCGGGAAGGACGACGGGCCGACCGGTCTCCCAGACTTGGCGCGAGACGCCCGACTTCCGCACCTCGATCTCCCCCACCTCCCAGTCGACCACGTGAGTCACTTCGCCCCACTCGTCGAACAGGATGATCGTGCTGGAGGCAGCATCGGTCGAAGCCGCCGCACCCCGAGCGATCTTCTGCAGGGTCTCGTCCAGGTCCAGGGACCCGCTGACCTGCGTGGCGGCCTCGTACAGCTCCGCCACCGTCGACGCGTACCGCTGGATCTGCTGGTATGCCCGGGCGTTGGCAACGGCGATGGCCGCCTGGCTGGCCAGGGCACTCATCAACGCCCGCTCATCCGGGCTGAAGAGGCGACGCTCGCGCGTGAAGATGGCGAGGACCCCCAAGACACGACCCTCGCTCAACAGGGGAATGCCTGCGAAGGAGATGATGCCCGCCTGGTCCAAGAAGCGCTTGCTCGGCCAACGCGATTCCTGCCTCACATCGACGATGTACTGGGGCTCTCCCCGCTCGATGATCCTTCCAACAACTCCACTGGTGTACGGGATCCGGTCCCCCATCAATCCGGCAAACTCCTGCAGGCCGTGACTGGCCTCCACCTTGAACTCGCATGCCTCCTCGTCTGCCACCAACAGCCAGACACCGGGAACCTCGAGAAACTCCGCCGCCGCCTTCACCGCAAAGTCGTGGACCTCCTTGAGGTCCAGAGAGGCGGTCATCAGCTTCGTCAGATGGATGAGCGCTTGCAGTTTATTGGCCCGCTCCTGGATCTCCTGAAAGAGGGTGCTCTTCTCAATGGTGAGGGCCGCCTGGTTCGCCAAGGTTTGGCAGAACTCGATCTCGTCGCGGGTGAAGGTCCGCACCGGCCCCCGACTCGTCAAGCTCACCACCCCGATACTCTGATTCTGCCTGAGGAGCGGGACCACCAGCATCGAACGGATCGGGACAGAGAGGAGGAGATCGCGGATATCGGAAAGCACGGGTTCCGCGGCCACGTCGGGGACGACGAGAGGCTGCCGCGTCTCGAGGACCCGACGGATCTCCGGGTATCGGTCCAAGGACAAGTGGATCCCTTGAACCCAGGGATTCTCTTTCGACTGGTCATACCCGGCGATCAGCTCGGCTGTCATCTCTCCCGGTGCCGCGAGGGTGATGGCGCACCGGTCCACCTGGATCGTTTCAAGGAACCGCTTGATGATGCCCCACATGCCCTGATCTCTCACCGGGGCAGTGACCACCGGGGTCCTCATCGGGGAAAGGGATTGGGCCTGGCTCAGCTGCCGCCTCAGGCTGGTATAGAGCGCGGCGTTGGTCAATGCCCTGGTGAGATGGTGGCCCACGGCGGTGAAGAGTCGCACCGCGGCCTCGTCGAACCGGGTGGGGAGGCGACTGAAAACCCCCAAGACCCCCGCGATCCGCACGGTGCCCGGGAGAGGAATGATCAGAAAGGAGCCGGCCCCCGCAGGGATGGGTATCGCGGTGAGCTCGGGGGCGTGCGAGACATCGGGGTAGCAGCGGGGGACACCCTCCTCGAGGACCTCCGCCTCGACAGCGGTCGGCGTCGCACCCCGGTCGGCGGCTGCCTCATCTCCGACGATCTTCATCCCCCCTTCCTCCAGATCTTTCAGGAGGACATAGGCAGAGCGCACCTCCTCCAACTCTGCGATCTTCTCCAGGGCCGCCCGGAGCACCTCCTCCTGGTTCAATGACCGCCCGACGGCCTCGGCAACGGCGTTCAAGAGGCTCAGCTCCCGGATACTGGGGCCGTCCGCACGTTTCCCCTTCTCTTGCGAGACGTCCAGGGGTCTTCTGGATTTCCCGTGCTGCTCCATACCCCTCAGGGCCTCACTCCATAGATGAATTGGTGTTTCTGATCCGCCTCATCGAGGACCTGCCGCATCTGTCGATCGGACTCCCTCGGCATATCCCTCATCCCCACGTCATCGAGCCCTATGGGGAAAGCGAGGCAGGCCTTGTTTGGCGGTTTGCAAAGACCATGCCCAGATACCAACGGACAGTTGTTTCCCTCGGTCTGCGTATCACCCCTCTGGCAAAGCCTTAGCGGGGAAAAAGCTCCTCTGCCCGGAGAATCTTGACCCCGGGGGGCGGGACAAAGGAGAAGAGATCCGCCGGGAGGTCGCTCTTCACCTCGAGATGAGAGAAGCGCATGACCGTCCGATTATTATAGGGATCCTGGATGGTCAGGGACCGGATGTACAGGGTGGCCTCATCGACCTCCATCTCCATCTGGCTGAGGTGCGGATCGGGGCGGCGCGGGATCAGAACCAGGCGGTAGGCATCCCCATGAAGACTGACCTGGCGCAGCACGAACTGGTCGGTCAATCGCCCTGCCCCCACCAGAAAGTCAAAGGGGATGGAGCTCACCGCTGTTTTCAGATCCTGAACAATGACCTGCCGATCCGTGGGGGTGTAGGCCCACAGGGTGCTCCCATTGGTCACCAGCACGCGCCGCTCGGGCCGTTCATATTCCCAACGCATCATCCCGGGACGTTGGAGGTAGAAGGCCCCCCGGGCCTCCTCCACCTGTCCCATCGCCAACTCGACCCGTTGCGAAAACTGGCCCTTCAGCGCCCTGGTCCCCTCATAAAAACCCTGAATCCGCTCGACCACCCCCTGCCCCTGCGGGGTGAATCCAACGGCCAGGAGACCCAAGGCCAGAAACCATCGACTACTCTTCACGACGCTCGCCACCGACGGGGATCACCGTCTTCACACCCCGGCCGACCACGGCTTGAGGACCACCCGGTGTCCTCTCGCATCGGGATGACTGACGATCCCTTCGCGTTCCATGCGGTCAATCATACGGCCCGCCCTGTTAAAACCGATCCGGAGTCGCCTCTGAAGCAGCGAGATCGACGGCTGTCCTGTCTGGCGCACAATCCGTTCGGCCTCGCGATAGAGGATTGCGTCTTCATCGGCGATCTCTCCGCCGTCGCTCTGCGTGTCCTCAGCGACCTGCAGCGCCCACGGAAAGGGTTCGAGGGCATTCTTCGCCTTCAACGATTCGACCACGCGGGCGATCTCCTGATCCGACACGTAGCACCCGTGAATCCGGGTCGGCTTCGAGCTCACCGGAGGCAGGAAGAGCATGTCACCGCCGCCCAGCAACTGCTCCGCGCCGTTCGTGTCCAGGATCGTGCGCGAATCGACCTTCGAGGAGACCTGAAAGGAAATCCTGGCAGGGAAATTGGCCTTGATGACGCCCGTGATCACGTCCACGGACGGCCGCTGGGTCGCCACCACGAGATGGATCCCCACCGCCCGCGCCATCTGGGCCAACCGGGCGATACTATTTTCCACCAACGACGATTCCGAGAAGATCAGATCCGCGAGCTCATCGATAACCACCACCAGATGCGCGAGGCGGGGCCTCTCCACAGACCGCGCCATGTTGTAGGCCTCGAGCGAGCGCGCGCCGACCTCCGCGAAAAGCTTGTACCGCCCCTCCATATGCTTCACGACCATCTGCAGACACTTGGCGGCCTGCCGGGCGTCCGTGATGACCTGCCACGCCTTGTCCCCTCCGTTCGTCCCGGCCACCAACGGATCGTCGACCAGATGGGGAATATGGTTGTAGACGGAGAGTTCGACCCGTTTGGGATCGATCAAGAGCAGCCGCAACGCCTCCGGCGCGGAACGGTAGAGGAAACCGAGAATGATGCTGTGGATACAGACACTCTTGCCACTGCCGGTGGCTCCCGCAATCAGCAGGTGCGGCATCTGCTGGAGGTCCGCCACATAGGGATCGCCGGCGGTGTCTTTGCCCAGCGCGATTGGCAGCGGGGACCGACATTTTTCAAACGCCTCAGAGGCGAGGACGTCCCTGAGGGGGACGACTGCGCGATGCTTGTTGGGAATCTCCACCCCGACCGCAGCCTTTCCGGGGATCGGAGCGACGATGCGAACGCTCAAGGCCTTCAGGCTGAGGGCCAGGTCATCCGCCAAACTCACGATCCGGTTGACCTTGATCCCGGGCGCGGGTTCAATCTCGTAGCGGGTGATCACCGGTCCCGATTGGGTCTCGCTCACCCGCCCTTCAACCCCAAAATCGTGCAGGGTCTTCTCGAGGATTTTCTTGTTCTCGTCCCGCTCGTGATCCAAGGGTCTGGAAGAGGGCGGGCCTGAAGCGTCGAGCAGGGAGAGGGGGGGCAGCTCGTGTTCCCCCGGCTCCCGAGCGACCCGCCGCGTCGTCCCCAGTGCCTCGCCGGCACCGTCTTGAGGGGTCTCCGGCGGGGCAATCCGGGGCGGCCGCTCGCGGCGTGGTCTTTCACGCCGGCCGACCTGGCCCTCCGGCAAGGGCGCTGCCGGGATCGCTCTCCGGGCAGACTGGAAAAGCCCGGCGAGGCCCGAACCCAGCCACGCCACGATCTCCCGAAGAGAGCGGATGAGCCCGACAAAGGAGCCCTGCGAGATCAGGATCACACACAGGAGCATCCCGGTCAGGGTCGCCAGGTACAGACCGAAGGGACCCAGGGCGGGACGGAGCACGTGGAAGAGGAGCGCGCCCAGGAACCCCCCGGGCGGCCCCCCCTGAAACGAGGTGACGATTCCCTGGTGCTGGAGCAGGCTGAACAGGAGGCAGGTGGAGATGAGGAGACAGAAGAAGCCGACGACCTCGACGGCCCGCGGCTCCCGGCTCCCCCCAACGATAAGGACAAAGCCAAGCCAGAAGAGGGCCGGCGGGAACAGGAACGCCGCAACCCCCACGATCCCCAGGAGATCTCCGGCCACGTGGGCCCCCACCAAACCCCCGAAGTTGCGCGGGGCCTCCTCGCGGGAGACATAGTGGAAAAAGGAGGGATCGTGCGGACTGAAGGAGACCAGGCTGACCAGCAACAGGAGGGCAGAGGCCGTCACGAGAAGGCCTGTGACCTCTCTCGCCTTCGGATGGCGAAAGATCGTGGACAAGACCGCGGCGAGCCTCATAATCCCTCGTGGACGGTTCACCCGTGACCGTCTCCCCACACAGTCATGGCTATAAGCCTAGCACAACTGCGCGGGCCCCTCCAAGAACGGCCCATTAGGCACTGGGATTCCCCTCCATCTCGACGATGACCGGCAGGATCATGGGTCGGCGATCAAAGGTCTTCTGAATGAACCTTCTGAGCGCCACCTTCACGTTCTCCTTCAGCAGGGCCACATCCCCCCGTTCCTCCTCCGGACCGTCTGTCAGCACCTCGGTTACCACCCGTCTGGCCGCGTCAAAGAGGGCGTCCTGATCCTGGAGATGCACGAAGCCTCGAGCAATGATCTCCGGACCGGCCACCACGGCCCGCGTTTCCCGATGCAGCCCCACCACTACCACCACCACCCCATCCTTCGCCAGATGCTGTCGCTCCCGCAGAACGGCATCTCCCACATCCCCGACGCCCTTCCCATCCACAAAGACTCGACCTCCGGCGACCTTGCCAACGATCCCCCCCTTGTCGGGAGTAAACTCGAGGATATCCCCGTTCTCGGCCAGATAGATGCGCTCCGGGTCAATCCCTACTGTCGCGGCGAGGCGCGCATGGTGGTGGCGATGCCGGTACTCGCCGTGGATCGGGACGAAGAACTTTGGGCGGGTGAGGTTCAGCATCAACTTGAGCTCCTCCTGACACGGGTGACCCGACACATGAACGGGGGCAAGCTCCTCCGTGACCACCTCTGCCCCCCGCCTGAGGAGCTGGTTGATGGTCCGCGCAATCGATCGCTCGTTTCCCGGGATCACCCTGGCGGAGAAGACCACGGTGTCTCCGGGGGTGATTTCAATCTGCTTATGCTCCCCCGCCGCGATGCGTGCAATGGCGGAGAAGGGCTCGCCCTGGGACCCGGTCGCGATGATCACCGTCTCGGCCGGGGACAGGTGTCTGAGCTCGTCGAGCCGCACCAGGACGCCGGCCGGGATCCGCAGGTACCCCATATCGGCCGCAATCCGGGTGTTGGCGATCATGCTCTTGCCGTGGACGGCCACCTTTCTCCCCATCCCGGCGGCAACGTCCAGGACCTGCTGGATGCGATGGATGTGGCTGGCAAAGCACGCGACGACGATCCGCCGCCTCGCCGCTCGAAAGATCTCCTCGAGGGCCTGCCCCACCGTCCGCTCCGAGGGCGTGAAGCCAGGCCGTAGGGCATTGGTCGAATCGGAGAGGAGAACCAACACCCCACGGTCTCCCAGTTCGGCGAATTTGTGATAGTCGGTGAGCTTCCCGTCCACCGGGGTGGGATCAAACTTGAAATCCCCGGCGTGGATGATGAGGCCTGCTGGCGTCTCCAGCGCCACCCCCACCCCGTCGGGGATGCTGTGGCAGACCCGCATGCACTCCGCCTGCAGGCCTCCCAAGCGGAAGGGCTCCCGGGGCGCGACCTCCCGCAGGTCGGCATCGAGACTCTGCTCTCGGATCTTCTCGGCCGCCAGGGCGAGGGAAAAGCGGGTCCCGTAGACGGGGATGGGGAGCTCCTTGAGTAGGAAGGGGAGCGATCCGGTGTGGTCCTCGTGGCCGTGGGTGAGGATGAGTCCGCGAACCTTCTCGCGGTGCTCCAGCAGGTAGCTGAAGTCCGGGATCACCAGATCAATCCCCAGCATCTCCTCCTCGGGGAACATCAGCCCGGCGTCGATGACGACCATATCGTCCGTCGTCTCGACCACAAACATGTTCATCCCGATCTCCCCGAGGCCACCGAGGGGGATGATCCGCACCCATTCGTTTTCCGGCAAACCGGACACCCTCCAATTCGTGGAACAGCGGTCGGCAATCGGCTGTCAGCCGTCGGGGACTCGACTAGAGACGGGAGACTTGAGGCGGGGGTCTGGGGTCTCCGGTCTCTGCTTGCTGACAGCCGACAGCTGGCTGCTGACTGCCACCTCTTAGTGGACCGTCATGG
>CAYSDK010000002.1:0-46968 GCA_964429865.1 uncultured bacterium | reverse complement strand
TTGCTGACAGCCGACAGCTGGCTGCTGACTGCCACCTCTTAGTGGACCGTCATGGCCGGGGTCGGCCGTTTCGCCGCGGCGATCCCGACCTGGCCTTTCTCCTTGACCGGCCTGACCAGGGCCGCCGCGAGGACCTGATCCATGTGCTCCACAAAGACAAAGTGCATCCCGCGGCGGATCGTCTTGGGCAGCTCCTTGACATCTTTGTCGTTCTTCTGCGGGAGGAGCACGGTGGTGATACCGCTCCGGCGGGCGGCCAGAACCTTCTCCTTGACCCCGCCGACCGGCAAGACCTTCCCCCGCAATGTCACCTCGCCCGTCATGGCCACGCTCCTCTTGACCGGAACCCGGGTCAGGGCAGAGACCAGCGCGGTCGCCATGGTGATCCCGGCCGAGGGTCCGTCCTTCGGGATGGCCCCCGCAGGCACATGGACATGGATATCCACCTTGGAGAACAGGTCCTCCTTGACCCCGAGCTCCGGGGCGCGAGCCCTGGCGTAGCTCAAGGCCGCCTGGGCCGACTCCTTCATCACCTCACCCAGATGCCCCGTCAGCAAGAGCTGGCCCTTTCCCTTCATCACCGTCGCCTCGACGTACATGATGTCTCCGCCGGCCTGGGTCCAAGCGAGGCCCGTCGCGACACCCACCTCATCCTGTTCCTGCTCGGGCTCGGGGAGATACCGGGGGGCCTTCAGGAATCGATGGAGATTCTGGGCGGTCACCCGGAAGGGTTCCGTCCTCCCCGCAGCCACCTCTTTGGCCACCTTCCGACAGACGGTGGCGATCTCCCGCTCCAGATTCCTGAGTCCCGCCTCCCGCGTGTAGCCCCGGATGATCTTGAGCACGCCTTCGTCCGTGAGCTGCAGGTGTCCCCCGGTGATCCCGTGCTCCTTGAGCTGCCGCGGAATCAGATAGCGTCGGGCGATGTGGAGCTTCTCCTCCTCCGTGTACCCCGAGATCTCGATGGTCTCCATGCGATCCTTCAGGGCGGGAAGGATCGGGTCAGCCATGTTGGCCGTCGTGATGAACATGACCTTCGAGAGGTCGAAGGCCACCCCCAGGTAATGGTCGGTAAAGGCCACATTCTGTTCCGGATCCAGCACCTCGAGGAGGGCCGCCGAAGGATCGCCCCGGAAGTCCGCCCCGACCTTATCGACCTCATCCATCATGAAGACGGGGTTATTGGTCCCGGCGGTCTTGATCCCCTGAATGATCTTGCCGGGGAGGGCCCCAATGTATGTCCGCCGGTGGCCCCGGATCTCCGCCTCATCCCGAACCCCACCGAGCGAGATCCGGACGAACTTCCGGCCGAGCGCCCGGGCGATGGAGCGCCCCAGAGAGGTCTTGCCGACCCCCGGCGGTCCCACGAAGCAGAGGATGGGACCCTTCATCTTGTTTTTCTTGAGCTTGCGGACCGCCAGGTACTCCAGGATCCGTTCCTTGACCTTCTCCAGGTTGTAGTGGTCCTCGTCCAGGATCTTCCGCGCCCGCTCGATATCGATCTTGTCCCGCGTCTGCTTGCTCCAGGGCAGCTCGATGAGCCACTCGAGGTACGTCCGAACCACCGACGCCTCCGCGGCATCCGGATGCATGCGCGCGAGGCGATTCAGTTGCGTCTTGGCCTCTGCGGCGACCTGGGAGGGCATTTTGGCCTTCTCGATCTTCGCCGAGAACTCGTCGATCTCTTGCTGCCGCTCGTCGGTTTCCCCCAACTCCTTCTGAATGGCGCGGAGCTGCTCCCGGAGGTAGTACTCCCGCTGCGTCTTATCTATCTCCTCCTTGGCCTGGCTCTGGATGCGCTGTTGCACCTCCAGGAGTTCGATCTCCTTCCGGAGGAAGTCGTTGATCCGCCGCAGGCGCTCCTCCGGACTGGTGATCTCGAGAATCTCCACCGCCTGTTCCACCTTGAGGTCCAGATGCGAGGCAACCAGGTCGGCGAGCCGTCCGGGGTGGTCCAGGTTATTGATAATCACCAGAATGTCGGGGGATATCTGCTTGCCCACAGAGGCGCTCCGCGAGACCTGCTCCTTGACGGTGCGGATCAGCGCCTCCAGTTCCACCCCCATCGTCGGCACCTCATCATCGAGGATCTCCGCAATCCGGGCCTCAAAGTACGGCTCCTTCCGAAGGAACTCCAGGATCCTGGTCCGGGCAAGCCCCTGGACCAGGATCTTCACCCGACCATCGGGCATCTTGAGGACCCGCATGATCATGGTGACCGTGCCGATCGGATAGATCTCCTGGGAATTGGGATCCTCCACCTCGGCATCCTTCTGGGCCACCAGGAGGATGAGACGATCCCGACTCAGGGCCTCCTCGACCGCCCGAATGGACTTCTCCCGCCCCACGTAGAGGGGGAGGATCATAAATGGATACACCACCATGTCCCGCACCGGAAGCACGGGGACCGTCTCGGGCATCTTCCGCTCCGACCCCACCAGCCCCTGCTCCTCGGTTGCTATGTCCGCCACGCCCTTGCTCTCTTTGATGCGCTTTACCAACGCGACCTCCCGCTTCGGCGTCTACCGCTTTTTCTGTGCGGTCCGCCTCGCCGTGTCGACCACCGGTCTCCGAGCCCCTGGGTCCAACTTCAACCCTCTGAGATACGCCCGAAAGACCTCTCCGATGTCCGACCGCTTGAGTGCCAACTCCACCGTGGCCTGCAGAAATCCCAACTTGCTCCCCGTATCGTACCGCCGACCCTTGAGCTCGACCGCATACACCTTCTGGCGACGCAAGAGGTCCTTGAGGGCGTGGGTCAGTTGGACTTCTCCCCGCGCATCGGACGGCGTCTGCTCGAGCGCTTCAAAAATCTGCGGGGTCAGTACGTAGCGCCCCACAATGCCCAAGTTGGAGGGGGCGTCTTGGGGAGCGGGCTTTTCCACGAGATCGGTCACCTGGTAGACCCCGGCTGCGACCTCCCGCCCGGCAATGATCCCGTAGCTGTTGAGCTCCTCGCGAGAGACGGGAGACACGGCCAGCACGGAGGCGCGATACCGGTCGAAGACCTCGAGGATCTGCTGAATACCCGGGACCCGAGCATCGATCAGGTCATCCGCGAGCAGGACGGCAAAGGGCTCCTCGCCGACCAGGTCCCTCGTCACCAGCACGGCGTGGCCAAGACCGAGCGGTGCCTTCTGGCGGATGTAACAGAAGGCGGCGAGCTCCGGGATCATTTGCACCTCGCGGAGGAGGTCTGCCTTCCCCTGGGCCCCCAGGACCTGCTCAAGCTCCACCGAGCGGTCAAAGTGATTCTCAATGGCATCCTTCCCCCGACCGGTGACCATGATGATGGTCTCGATGCCGGCGGCCAGCGCCTCCTCGACCGCGTACTGGATCGCCGGCTTGTCGACGATAGGGAGCATCTCTTTGGGCTGCGCCTTCGTGGCCGGCAGGAATCGGGTCCCGAGGCCCGCGACCGGAAACACCGCCTTGCGGACCTTCATGACTTCCCCTTTCTTCTCGACGATCGTGCCTTCCTCACCGATACAAAATCAAAGACTATCGGACCGATCTACGAAAGTCAATACGAGTCGCATGAAAAAAGACTTGACAACATGCGGGACATTCCGTAGATTTCCGCCTGTTTTTCGCAGGACAGGGACCTGGAACGTTGCTCGACGTCGCTCGACATCAGTGATCTATTGAGTGCGGCACCATTCGTCTCGGCCTGGCTTGCCAAGAGCGAGCGCCGCGGGTCGAATGGCTCTCGTCACCTCGATTCGCCTGACCGCGGGGGAAGATCCAGGACCCTCGCGGTTTTTTTCTGCCCTGGCGCCCTTGCGCGACGCAAGGCTGCCACGCCTGGAATCTCGGAGGGAAAGGAGGGATGGAGGTGCGCGTCACGGGCAAGATGAAGTGGTTCAATGACGCCAAGGGGTACGGCTTCATTGAGCGTTCCGACGGCGATGACGTCTTCGTCCACTACACTGCCATTGCCGGGACCGGGTTCCGATCACTTACAGAAGGCCAGACCGTGGAATTCGACATCGTCGACGGCCCCAAGGGCAAGCAGGCCGCCAATGTGGCCAAGGTGTAGTCGCCTCGTTTTCCTTGGAATGCACCGTGGAGGACGCCTGATCTCGTACCGTTCCAACGTGCTCAGCCCAATGTGATCAGCGTGCCTCTGGAACGGCACTAGATGGTCTCGACCAGCTCCTCCGCTGCCACGTCGATACCACACACCTCGCAGTGGACGCTGGCCTCCACCTCTGCCATGTCGAACTGCATCACGGAACAGTACGGACAGAACCGGATCTCCTTCTTCGTCATCGTCTCACCCGCCTCCGGTCCCTCCACTTTGCAATCTTCGAGCCAGACAGCCGGCGAGGGCGTTGAGGTGACAGTACCCATGCAGGAGGGGCCGCCTCTTCCTTCTGGGGGCGATCCGGGCTACCATAGCCCAGTCGCGGGGAGAAGGTTCGCGGAAAGGGGAGCGCCTATGAGTCGCCTGAGGGCCTTGCAAGCGATGCTCCAAGAGGATCCCGGAGACGCCTTGCTCTATTACATGCTCGCGAATGAGTATTTCAGCACCGGACAGCATCCGGAATGTGTCCAGGCCATGGAGAGGTATCTGAGCTTGGCGGAAGACGAAGGGGCAGCCTATCGGACGTTAGCCCAGGCCCTGACGACGCTCGGCAGGATGGCCGAAGCACGCCAGGCCTACGAGGCGGGCATTCGGGCCGCGCGAAGATTCGGCCATCCGAGTATGGCGGAGGAATATCAGGAAACGCTCAAAGGCCTCGAGTGACTGCAGGGAATGTGCCGCCTGATCTCCGGGCCGTATCTACGGGGTCGTCCGGGAGCGATCCTTCGGAACACGAAGAAGGATATCCAGGTCTGGTCGTAGTGGGGATTCGTCGAAGGGATCGTAGATTACCTTGAGCTTTTCACCGGAGCGCAGGGGACGCTCCTCATCACGGATCCCGTTCAGGAGTGCCAGATCCCAGGCCCGGTTCTCTGTTCCCCAGAGTTTCCGGGCCACCCCCCTCACGTTCTCCCCTTCCTGGGCGGCAAGGATCCGGATGCGTTTCCCCTCGCCGGGCTCACCGTAGGCCATTCCCTCCAGGCGAGCCTTGTAGTCATCAGCGTTCGCCTCGAGGGATTTGCCCGATTCGGCGGTCAGGATCCCGATCATGACCCGAGCCCGGTCCATCCGCTCTAACGTGTGCGGATGGGTTGCCCGGAGGGCGTGGTATCCGATGCCGCTCAGGCGATACCGGACCTCAAGGGTCCGCATGAAGCTCACCATCCCCTCGGGATCGTAGCCCGCCCTGACGGCCCACCGGAGACCCTTCTCGTCCGACTCTAGCTCTGCCTCTCGCCCGTACCCGAGCAGGATCTGGGTAAAAAGCTCATTGGAGAGCGCCAGCCAACCGGCGGCGTTTTCCCGGCCGCCCGGACTCGCGACGGCCAGGCCCAACGTCAAGAGCTGGGCTCCGATGGCACGGGTCATCTGCTGGGCTGAATGATGGGAAGTGATGTGGCCGATCTCGTGTCCCAGGATCGACGCCAGCTCTGCCTCGTTGTTGAGCTCGGCCATCATCCCGCGGGTGATATAGACGTACCCCCCCGGGACCGCAAAGGCGTTGATCATCGGATGGTCAACGAT
Organism: uncultured bacterium; assembly: GCA_964429865.1. Taxonomy (GTDB): domain Bacteria; phylum Methylomirabilota; class Methylomirabilia; order Methylomirabilales; family CSP1-5; genus CSP1-5. The sequence goes on along the minus strand of CAYSDK010000002.1, from coordinate 41,357 downwards.
GGTGAACTGAAACGTGAAGGGGCTCGATTCCGCCTGCCGCAAGACCCGCTGACCCACCTGGCTCACGTAGGCCTGAAGGCTCGCATCCTTGTAATAACCGAACTTCTCCAGGATCTGCGGGTGAGCTCGCCTCCCGATGGCCTCCTCTTGGGCCTCGGAGATCACCGAGAAAGCCCAGGCCGGCGCTAGGCCGCGCAGGAGCTTGCCGGCAATCATCCCGCCCAGCAGGAGCATCCCTCGCAGGAAACCCCGGCGGCTCAACCCACCACCACAGAGGCAGGATGTCACTTTCACGCCCCTCCCAATGACTGGAAACAGCAGGAGGATCTTTCCTGCTCTTCCGGCAGGCATACGCTGAAATTATACAAGATTATGGGATCTCGATCAAGGGCGGGAGGGCTCTGCCCCTATTCCTGGGCGATCTTCAGACGCCCCAGGGCCTTGTGCACCTCCCGGGCTCGGTCCAAAAGCGCGGTGAGGTCCTGGTCGTGCGGGTTTCCCGGTCGCTGCTTGGCGCCGTCGAGGAGTGCTTCGAGCCCAAGGGTCAAGTCCTTCAGGGGACGCTGGGCCTCCTGGACGGTCTCGGCCAGGCTTTCGATGGCCCGGTTCAGCGCCGTCTCCAGCTCCACGAGATCATCTCCCTTCCGCAGCTTGAATCCGGTCGAGAGATCGCCTGCTGCGATCTGGTCCACCACCTGGTGGAACCGGTAGAGAGGACCAGCAAAGCGGTGGGTGACAAAGACGCTTAGGAAAGTCGAAACGAGCATGGCGAGAAAGATGGCCGGCCAGATCCGAAACCCCAGGGCCCGGAGGTCCTGGACGATGGCCTCCCTGGCGGCGGGCGAGGCCGAGGAGTAGAGGAGGACATCAAGAGGGACAAAGAGGAAGACGATGATCAGGAAGGAGGAGATGATCAGAGGAACGAGAGAGAGGAACAAGTACTTCCTCTGGATCCCGTGGACGTAAAAACGGCGCCGTCGCAACGCTGGACGATTCATATCACCCCTCCTGTGAGCAATCTCCCCCAACCACCAACCCCTCCACGGCCTGGGCCGCCCGCCTCACGCCACGAGTCCCTGGTGGGCGGCAGAGGCACGGGCCTTCCACCTCATGAATGCTCCTCCCCTTCGGGAAGGGTCCTGATGCCATAGGCCTTCAGCTTCCGATGGAGGTTCGACCGCTCGATCTTCAGCCGCTCCGCCGTCCGTGTGACGTTCCCCTGATTTTCCTGAAGGTGCATCAGGATATAGTCCCGCTCGAACCGGTTTCGTGCCTCGCGGAGCGAGGTGCTCCGCCAGCCCTCCGGGACAAGGGGCGTCTCCTCTTCCCGGCCCGGGCGAGCCTGCAAGGCCGGCTCCGCATTCGAGCGATGAATGACCTCTTCAGGCACCATGATCACCAACCGCTCTATGACGTTTTTTAGCTCCCGGACGTTCCCAGGCCAGGGGTGTTGCAAGAATAGTTCCATCGCGTCCGCCGCCAGGCTTTTTTCCCGCTTCCCGTATTCCGCGCAGAACCCCCTCAGGAAGTGCCGGACCAGGAGCGGAATGTCCTCCCGGCGCTCCCGCAGCGGCGGCACCTCGATGGGAATCACGTTGAGCCGGTAGTAGAGGTCCTCCCGGAACCGCCCCCCGCGGGTCTCCTCTTCCAGATCCTTGTTGGAGGCCGCGATGACCCGCACATCCACCCGGATCGCCTCAGTCCCCCCGACCCGCTCAAAGGCCTGCTCCTGGAGCACGCGCAGCACCTTGGCCTGGGTCCTGAGACTCATGTCGCCCACCTCGTCAAGAAAGATGGTTCCCCCGTCGGCGAGTTCAAATTTCCCCCGACGCGTGGTCAGGGCTCCGGTGAAGGCCCCCTTCTCGTGGCCGAACAGCTCACTCTCGATCAATTCGTCGGGGATGGCGGCACAGTTGACCTCCACAAAGGGCTTCTCCCGCCTGAGACTCGCCTGATGGATGGCCCTGGCGATGAGCTCCTTGCCGGTGCCGCTCTCCCCCCGGATCAAGATCCGCCCGTGGCTTGGGGCGACGGACTGAACCTGCCTCAGAATTCCCTGGATGATCGGGCTCTCACCGACAATCTCGTACTGCCGCTCGAGGTGTTGTCGTAACGCCCGGTTCTCGCGCAGAAGGCGCTCTTGCTCCAGGGCGTGCCGGACCGCCAACAGGGTCCGCTCGATCGTCGGAGGCTTCTCGATAAAGTCGTAGGCGCCCATCTTGATGGCCCGAACCGCCGTCTCGATGGTCCCGTGGCCGGAGATCATGAGCACCGGGGTCTCCGGAACCATCCCCCTCAAGACGTCAAGGGTCTGCAGTCCGTCCATCCCGGGGAGCCAGATATCCAGGATCACGAGGTCGGGAGACGAACGCTTCACCTCGGCGACGGCCTCTTCCCCATTGTGCGCGGTCCGTACCCGATACCCCTCATCGGTGAGGATATCCTTGATCACCTTGAGGATGTTCGGTTCGTCGTCGACGACCAGGATCTCTTCCCGCGGCACGGCCTGCCTCACACCACCTCTGCCGCCACCGGCAGGACGGGAAACTCCATGATCATGCGGGTTCCTCTCGGGTGACTCTCCTCCACCCCAATGGTCCCACTATGCTCCGTGACGATCCGGTACACGATGGCTAACCCCAGGCCGGTCCCGGACTTCTTGGTGGAAAAATACGGGAGAAAGAGACGCTCCCGGTCCTCCGGAGGAATGCCTGGACCGGTATCGGTCACCTCCAGACGGACCTTGCCCTCGTCCACCAAGTACCGCGTCTTCAGGCAGATCACCCCCGCCTCGCCGACCGCCGCGACCGCATTGTCAACCAGATTGACCAGCGCTCGCTTCATATGGTCCGGGTCCAGGTTGACCGGAGGCACCTGGGGGTCGAGATCCGCAGTCAGGAGGATCTGTCGGGAGACTCCGGAGTAAAGGTTGAGGACCTTCTCAATGAGCGCATGAAGGTCTCCCGGTCGAGGATAGGACGTCGGCATACGCGCATACCGCGAAAACTCATCCACCAGGGTCTTCAGGGCATCCACCTCATGAATGATGGCCTGGGTGCACTGGTCAAAGATATCCGAGAATTCGGTGGACCCTTCGGCAAACTTCTTCCGGAGGCGTTGGGTGGAGAGCTTGATGGGGGTCAACGGGTTCTTGATTTCGTGCGCGATCCGCCGAGCGGCCTCCCCCCACGCCATGGCCTGCTGGGCCCGAATGAGCTTGGTGATGTCGTCGAAGACCACCACCATCCCGAGATATTGTCCGCCACGATCTCGCAAGCTCGAGACATTCACGACCAGGGTTGCCCCCCGCCCGAGAAGCGAGAGGGTCACCTGTTCATTCACCGTGCCCCGCCCCTCCTCCACCATCCGGTCCATCAGATGGCGGAGAGGCGCCAGCGGTTGGGCGGCGAAGACCGCAGGATAGTGACGGTGGAGGGCCTCCGCGGGGTCAAAGTCCAGCATCCGAGATGCGGCGCGGTTCACGGTATTGATCCGTCCCTCGGCGTCCACCGAGAGGACGCCGGCCCCGATGCTCTCCAGGACCGTCTCCATGTACGCCCGCCGCTGATTCAGCTCGACATTGGTCTGCTGCAGATGCCGGTTCGTCTCCGTGAGCTCCACCTCGCCCCGGCGCAGGTCCTCCGTCATCCGATTAAAGGATTCCACCAACATCCCGATCTCATCATCGGCCTCCACCTGCACTCGATAGTCGAGGTGTCCAGACGCCACCGCCCGCGTTCCCTGGGCGAGTTCCTGAATGGGGACGGTGATTCGGCGAGCCATATTTACGCCGACCCATACGGCGGCGAAAACGATCACCAGGGTGACCATCAGGAAGAGCATAACGTAGATCCCCTTGATGGGGTTCTTCAGCATCTTCATCTGTTTGTATTCGGTGATCCCCGTGGCGATGTCCGAGGCCTTCTGCGCCATGTCGCCGGGGATGGGATACCCCACCGCCGCTGCCCCGACGACCTCGCCCTTCTCAGAAGCAACAATGATCGGCACGATCCCCCGAACGACCTCCCCCCTCCAGGTCGGGGTGATGAGCGACTGCTCCTGTCCCCCCAGGGCCGCCTGAACGGCGAGAGAGCCCGCCGGAAACGTGTCGTCGTCCTCCGGAGGCTCCTCTCCTCTGACCCGCACCCGCTCCGATCCCCTCCGGTCAAAAATCTGCACCGTGGCCAGCTCCAGTTCCTGGAGGCTCTCCTTGGCGACCCGCTTGAGGTAGGGCTCACTCGCGTCCAAGAGCCCCTCAGCCGCGACCCGTCGAGCGATCCGCCTCGCCGAAAGGAGGGCCCGGTCTTCGGCAGCCCGATAATAGGTCCGCGCCACATCCAGGGAGTCCTCGAGGGATTCCTCCACCCGGATGTTGAACCAACTGTCCACGCTGGTGGTGATCAGGTTGGAGGCGACCAGGAAGAGCAGGGCCGCAGGAAGCAGCGCGAGGCTCAAGAAGGTCACCACCAACTTGACCCGAAATTTGGACCCCAAGAGGTTGTTGCGACGCTCCAGATAGATCTTGAACAGGTTCCGAAACAGCAGGACGATGAGGAGGATGAGGAGGATGAGGTTCACATTCACCAGGGCGAAGATCAGGATGTTACTCGGAATCGGGGAGGGAAACCGGAGCTCCTGGATCAGGACCTGCACTGCGGTGAGGACCGCGACGAGTCCCCCCACCGCGACGATGATCAGTCGCGTCCGCCGACGCCGCTCCTTCATGTCGCTCTGGCGATGCTCAACCATCCGCGTCGAGCCTCCGTCGCTCCGATCTCTCCGAGGGGCAAGCCGGGGAGACCCCGCAGCAATCGGGGAATCCTCCCGCCCGATCGTCTCACTATAGCCAAAACGAGAAGATTCTGACAAGGAGAAACGGTCTTACAGGGCAGGAGAGCCGAGGAGTTTCGGGGAGGCGGGGACGGGAAACGGGACGGATGCTGGAGCCGTGACGACGCATCGGGAGGCCTGGTCCGACTCGAGGTGACGCTGGATCTCCTTGACCAGGGCCGTATGGAGGAGATGACCGGCCCCCTTCGCCACCACGGTCCCTTGCAGCGGCCGCCCCAAGAGGTAGAGGTCGCCGATCAGGTCCAATACCTTGTGCCGAATCAGCTCGTCCTTGAAGCGGAGGTCATTGAGGGCACCCTGCTCGCCAATGACGACGGCATTCTCGAGGGAGCCGCCCAGGGCCAGGCCTCGGCGCCACAGCGATTCGACATCCCGAAGAAAGCCGTAGGTCCGCGAGGGGGCAATCTCCCTGATGAAGTTCCGTCGAGAGACCTGGAGCTCGATCGATTGTTCGCGAAAACAGGGATGGTCAAAACACATGGAGTAGTGAATCCGGAATCGCTTGGAGGGGAGAATCCGGATGCTTCGACTCCCCATCTCGATCTCGAGGGGTCGAGTCACCCGGATGTACGTCTTGGGGACGTAATGCCTCCGGATTCCCGCCTGAAGGAGCAGGTCCACAAAGGGGGCTGCGCTCCCGTCCATCACGGGAACTTCGGGTCCCGAAATCTCTACGATGAGGTTATCGATCCCGAGGCCCGCCAGCGCGGCCAAAAGGTGCTCCACGGTCTTGACTTCGACACCGGCCTTCCCGAGGGTCGTGGCGTAGTGGACATCCATGATGTTTTCGGGCCGCGCCTCGACCACAGGTGTATGGGGAAGGTCCACCCGCCGGAAGACGATTCCGGTGTCGGGGGCCGAGGGACGCAGGCTCATCGTCACCTCCTGGCCGGTATGCAGTCCGACGCCAGAGCAGCGGATCGTGCTTCCAATCGTCTTCTGCCGACCCACGCCTACCCCCCTTGCATCGCCTTCAAAAACAAGCTACCGCCCGTTGAAACTACAAGATCACTTGCAAGGCCTATACCAGGGCCGAACATTCTTTTTCAGAAACAAGAATCCTTTAGATCTAAATGCTTAAGAATCACTGTCGAGAAACACCGTTATAGGCTTGTGGCATTTGTGCAACGATAGATATCACATCTGTTGAAAGAAAACCACATGGGCTTATTAACCATTCAGCCACGTCTTCCGCAGAATCCGAGCCAGAACCTCGCGGCACTCCGAATCCCGAACAGGCTGGAGGATCTCGCGGAGACGCTCCTCCAACTCAGGAGATGGGGGGTCCCCCTGCCCCCGAGAGACGGGTTCAGGCCGGGGGGCGGCGGCGGTATCCGGGCATGGGCCGAGAGTAAAGAAGATGTCCCGGACAGCCCGTGATCCCAGGTGGGACTCCAGGCTCGCCAGGATCGCAGGTTTCAACATCGTGAGCTGCTGGAGCCAGACCGCATCGGCAACGGTCACTTGAAGACGGCCCTTCCTGAGAAGGCCCGGTTGGCTCCGGCGCGCCACCTCTTCACCCACCACGTGAGGCCAGACGCGGTGCACAACAACATTCGCCATGCCGACCTCAAGTCCCAGCCGCTGGAGTATCGTCTCCAGGGCCTTCTGCAGAGGGGTAAATCCCGAACGACTCACCCTGCCCCCCTTCCCCGACGAGGTGCGGTCCCTTTCTGCCGGTCGCGGAGCACCGCCTCAATCGCCCGGTTGGCTAAGAGATCAGCCTGGGCGTTCATCCCCCGACGGACATGGGCGATCTCGACGGCATCGAAAGACCGCAGGAGGCTCTGCACCTGATCGTAGAACTTCCGTAAGCGGGGATGCTTGACCCGGTATTCGCCGCGGATCTGCCGCACGAGCAGCTCCGAGTCGGAGAAGACCTTGATGGCCGCGTAGCCCAACTCCCTCGCCTTTCGGAGGCCGAAAATGAGCGCCTCGTACTCGGCCACGTTATTCGTAGCTTCCCCGATGTACGCCTGGTGCTCCTCCCGAAAATCGCCCGCCTCATCCCGCATGACCACACCGATCCCCGCCGGGCCCGGATTCCCCCGAGCCGCCCCATCGATGTGAAGCACGAGGGACTGCGGCGCCGGCTGGCGAGACCGGCGGGAAGCGGCCACCTCCTGCAGGAGGTGAGAGGCCTGTTCCAGAACCCTCTTCAGCGTGGCGGGACTGAGATCGGGCAGCTCCTCACTTAGGGCGGCGAGGGCCTCGGTGTGGGCCATCGCCGCGAGGATATCGGCGAGCCGTCGCAGATCCATCTCACCCTTTCCAGTAGAGGATCCGCTGGCAGTTCGCACAGCTGACGAAGACCTCCCCTTTACGGAGCTCATTATAGGTCTGGGGAGTGAGGGCGACGTGACAGCCGAGGCAGGAGCCATCCTTCACCGGGACGACCGCTAGGCCACCCCGGCTGCGCAGCAGGCGTTGATAGGTCTGGAGCAGGCTGGCCTCCACCCGGTTCGCCTGACGTCGCCGCTCCTCCTGAACGCGCTCCAGCTCTCCCTGGAGCCGTCTGAGCTCACCCTCCTTGGTCGTCCGCTCCTGCTGAAAGATCTTCTCCCGCTCCTGAAAGCGGGCCGACTCGTCCCGGACCGCGGATTGGGCTGCCTCAATATCATCGAAGGTTCCGAGGATCTCGTCCTCGAGTTTCGAGCGGCGCTCCTTCAGCCCCTCGATCTCTTTCAGAACGGCGGCATACTCTTGATTTGTCTTGATCTCGAAGAGACGTCCCTGCCGCTTTCGTTGCTCCGCCGTGACATCTTCCAACTCGCGCTCCTTGCGGCGGCGGAGCTGTTCGAGTGCGGCGAGACGCTCGCGGGCCTGATCCCACGCCCCCCGGGAGCTGTTCAGGAGTTGTTCCCCGTCGGCGACCTCCCGCGGGATTCTTTGGACCTCTCTCTGGAGCCCGGCGATCTCCAGATCGAGATCCTGCAAATCGACTACCTGAGCCAGGTCTTCCCGCACATCCCCCCTCGGTTCACGGTTCACCGTTCACAGTTCACGCTTCGGGGCCATCCAGCGCAGTGCCGACCTTCGCACAACTCTGCACCTTTCTGCACTCTGAACTCTGCACTGGATATGGTGGGCCCACCTGGATTCGAACCAGGGACCGTCCGGTTATGAGCCGGTGGCTCTGACCGCTGAGCTATGGGCCCCCGTATGAGCCGTCAGCGATCCGCTGTCAGCGATCAACATGCAATAAGTCAGGTTCCAGGGCCTTGCTGACAGCTGACTGCGGACAGCTGACAGCTATTCTCAGGATTCCACGAAGCTCCGGAGCTTCCGGCCTCGGGTGGGATGCCGAAGCTTGCGCAACGCCTTGGCTTCGATCTGCCGGATCCGCTCACGGGTCACGTCGAATTGCTGGCCCACCTCTTCCAGGGTGTGGTCCACGCCATCGCCGATCCCGAAACGGAGGCGCAGCACCTTTCGCTCTCGGTCGGTCAGGGTGTGCAACACCTCGTCGGTCTGGAGCCCCAGGTTGATCCCGATGACCGCCTCGAGAGGGGAGGTTGCCCCCTTGTCCTCGATGAAATCCCCAAGGTGCGAATCCTCTTCTTCCCCGATGGGTGTTTCCAGGGAGATCGGTTCCTGGGCGATCTTGAGGACCTTCCGAACCTTGTCCACGGGGAGATCGATCTTCTGCGCGATCTCTTCTGGGCTCGGTTCCCGACCGTACTCCTGCACCAACTGCCGAGAGGCCCGAATCAATTTATTGATGGTCTCGATCATATGGACCGGGATCCGGATGGTTCGAGCCTGATCCGCAATGGCCCGGGTAATGGCCTGGCGGATCCACCACGTGGCATACGTGGAGAACTTATACCCCCGTTGGTACTCGAATTTCTCCACGGCCCGCATGAGACCGATGTTCCCCTCCTGAATCAGATCCAGAAACTGGAGGCCGCGGTTCGTGTACTTCTTCGCAATGGAGATGACGAGGCGGAGGTTCGCCTCCACCATCTCCCGCTTGGCATTCAACGCCTTCCGTTCACCCCGGCTGATGGCTTGAAGCAGCTCGTGCAGCTCGGCGGAGGTGGCGCCGCCCTCTTGCTCGGCCCGCTGGATCTTCTTGCCAATGACCTGAATCTGCCGCTCCAGTTCCTCCAGCCTCTCCCGCGGGAACCTGGTCCGCCGCATCAGGGTCCGCATGGAGACCCCGTTGCCCATGGCGGTATCGCGGAGCACCTTGAAATTGGCGGCGCTCAAGCGCGTGGAGCGCCTGAGCTCCCTGACCTCCTGTTCCGCCTTCTCGGTCCGCTCCAGGGTACCCCGCATGCGGGCGACGACCCGTTCGATGACCCGCTGGTTGAGATTAAGTCGTCGCAGGAGCTCGGCCTGCCGGCCCTTTCGCTCCTGCATCTCATGCTGCAGCCGCTCCGCCCGCTTGGCATTCCCGTGTTGCTCGGCCCGCTCCAGCCGCCTGGCCAGCTCCTCAACCTTCTCCTGCTCCTGCCTGAGCCCCTTCAGGACCGGCGCCAGTTCCGCAATCAGCTCCTTCTCCTTCTGCTCCGAGATCTCGTCAAAATCGTTCAGGGTGACAAGATCGCCGACCCGGAGCCGGCCCTGGAGCAGACGTTCCCCCAAGAAGATCACCTCCCGGACGGCAATCCCGGCCCGGCAGACCGCCTCGGTGACCTCGCGGCGCCCCTCTTCGATCCGCTTGGCGATCCCGACCTCCCCCTCGCGGGAGAGGAGCGGCGTCTTTCCCATCTCCCGGAGGTACATCCGGACCGGATCATCGGTCCGACCCACCGGCGCGGGGGACAGGTCCACCTCGGGTCCGACCCCGCCCGACGGGGGCTGCGCCACCCTCTTCGCCTGCGGCCGCCCCGCCTCCCTGGGGGAATCGATGACCTCGATATCCATCTCGTCCAGTCCGATCAGGATCCGATCAATTTGCTCGGGAGAGGTGATGTCCTCCGGGAGACAGTTATTGATCTCCTCGTAGGTCAGATATCCCTTCTTCTTCCCCAAGCTGATAAGGGCCTGGAGCTCCTCCACTCTCCCCTCCTTTGTCATACCGCCCTTCCCCCCCCTTTTGTCCTTCACACTTCTCTCTGGCACGCCCTCACACCCCATTCACTTAATATAGTCCGTTTCCAAAATTCGGCCACCCGTCAGCGTCCGTTTCTGATCGAGAAGCGCCTTTACCCGAACAAGATCCCCCTGCTCCCGCGCGCTCTTGAGCTCGGCCTGAACCTCCTGGAGCTTCAGTCGGATAAGACAATCCTGCACCATCCGATGCGGATCGGCGAACTCTTCCATGCCCCGGACGAACAACTCTGCGGCCACCTGGCGGACCAGTGAATCCGGATGATGGTTGAGGCTCCGGGCCAAACTCTCCTCACTGCCCCGGAACTCTCGAAGGACCCCATAGATCGACCGCAGCGGGGATGCCGAAAGCTCCTCCTCCCGGACGGCGCCCCACACCAGGGGCCGAATCTCCGGAAAGAGGAGGCAGATCTGGATCAAGGTCTTTTCCGCCGGCGGCAGCGGCGCCGACGGCGGCGGACCTGATGCCACGGCTGAGTCCGGGGAACCGAGACGGCGAAGCTCCGCCATGACCGATCCCTCGGAGACCCCCAACCTCTCTGCGAGCTTCTGGATGTACTTTGCCCTCCGGACCCCCTCCGGCATGAGGGCGATAAGGCGCAAGACCTGTCGAGCCGCGGCCGCCTGGTCATCCACACCCCTCAGTCCCGTCCGTTCCTCCGCCCGGCTGAGGAGAAAATCGACAACATCCTGAGCCGCCGCAATCTGCGTGAGCAGCGCATCCTTGCCGGACTCCCGGGCGAAGGTATCGGGATCTTTCCCGTGGGGGAGGATCACCACCCCCACCCCCAACTCCTCAGCCACCAACAGTTCCAGTCCCCTCCAGGCGGCTTGGATCCCCGCGGGGTCGGGATCAAAGATGAGCGTCACTTTGTCGGCATAGCGGCGCAAAAGGGCTACCTGGTCGGCCGTCAGGGCCGTCCCCAAGGAAGCGACTGTCTGGGGAAAGCCCGCGCTGTGCAGGGAGATGGCATCGAAGTATCCCTCGACCACCAACGCCACCCTTGTCTCCCGGATCGCCCGGGAGGCCAGGTGCAGCCCGTAGAGGTGGACCCCCTTCTTGTAGACGGGCGTCTCGGGCGAGTTGATGTACTTGGGCTGCTGCTCTCCGAGGGCGCGGCCCCCGAATCCGACGATCTTTCCCGTGGAATCGCAGATCGGGATCATGAGGCGATCCCGAAACCGGTCGTAGTATCCCCGTCCCCCCTGCCTCGGAAGGGCCAGCCCGGCCGCCTCGATCTGGCGGGGCGCCAAACCCAGTCTGGTGATTTCCCGGACAAGCCCATCCCACTCCGCGAGCGCGTAGCCGAGCTGGAAGCGCTCCACGGCCTCGGACCCCACTCCCCGCTGGCTCAGATAGTCCCGCGCGGCCTTTCCCTCCGGGCCTTTGAGGGTCTTTCGGAAGTGGTCACAGGCGAGCCGCTGAAGCTCGAAGAGCTTCAGGGCGCCCTCCTCGCGGGGGCGCCCTCGCTCCGGGACCGGGATCCCTGCGCGCTCCGCGAGATGGCGAACCGCGTCGGGGAAGCTGAACCCCTCCCGTCGCATCAGGAATCGAAAGACATCGCCTCCCTCCCTGCACCCAAAACAGTAGAAGATCTGTCGCTCCGGATTGACGGTGAAGGACGGGGTCTTCTCGGTGTGGAAGGGGCAGAGGGCTCGGTAATATTTTCCGGTCTGCTTCAAGGGGACGTAGCCCTCGATCACCTCCACGATGTTCGAGGTCCTGAGCACCTGATCAATCACTTCCTCGGGGATAAACGCCATAGGGGACCTCGACGGCCTCTCCCGCACGGAGCCGGGAAGAGGTTCCTCCTCATCGATCCTGGAGCACCGCGATGGTCGCGCCGCTCCCCCCTTGATTCACTTCGGCGAGGTGAAAGCCCTCCACCAGGGGATGGCTCGCCAGATAGGTATGCACCGCTTTCCGGAGAATCCCGGTCCCCTTGCCATGAATCACCCGAACCTGCCGTACCCCCTCGACAAAGGCCCCATCCAGATACTTCTCCAGGCGCCGGGTGGCCTCCTCGACGGTACAACCGACCAGGTTGATCTCCGGGGAGACGGACTGGGTCTTCTCTACGAAGAGCGGCATCGCTCCCCGAGGCGGTGGAGGAGAGCTGAGCACGCTGAGGGCCGAGACCGGCAGGTGAACCCTGCCGACCTTCAGCTCAACCTCTACGGTCCCCTGGCCAGAGACTTCGGTCAGGACCCGCCCGTGCTGCTCGTGGCCGGCCACGCTCACCCATTGCCCGGGCCGAATCTCGGCGCCCACCCGAGGTCCGTTGGCCGGCGGTGCTTCGTTCGCCTCGATCTTCCCCCTCAAGGCCTCAAGCCCCTGATAAAAGGCCCGGACCTCCGTGGGCCGAGCCCCCTGCTCGCGGAGACCGCGAATCAGCCCCTCCCCCTGCTGCCGGAGTTCGGCGAGGAGCTGCCGCGCGTCCTCCCGCGCCCGGTGCCTCAGGGTGCTCATTCCCTCGCGAAGCCGCACCACAAGCTCCTCCGCTTCTCGCGTGAGGATCGAGCTCCGCTGGACCTCTTCCTGAAGCCGCGCCCTGAGTTCGTCCACCTGCCGTCGGTCCACCTCGAGCGCCTCGATGAGGGAGTGCGCCTTGTGGTGCCCCTCGGGGAGGGCCTCGCGTGCCTGTTCCAAGATCGGCCCCGGCAGACCGAGGCGTCCGGCGATCTCCAGCCCGTAGCTCTGGCCCGGAAGACCCAGCCGGATGGAGTACCGTGGCGTCAGACGCTCTCGATCGAACTCGACACTGGCAATCTCCACGCCGGGGGTGAGGGCGGCATACGCCTTCACCACCTCCAGATGGGTCGTGGCGATTACCGAAGCCCCTCGCTGTCGGAGGGCCTCGAGAATGGCGATACCGAGGGCAGCCCCCTCCGAGGGATCGGTCCCGGCCCCGAGCTCATCGAGGAGGATCAGGGTCTCGGGGCCGGCCCGTGCCAGGATCTTGACGATCTGGCTCATGTGGGAGGAGAAAGTGCTCAGGCTTTCTGCAATACTCTGCTCATCCCCGATGTCGGCGAAGACCGCGCGGTAACACGGCACCTGGCTGTCTGGAGAGGCCGGGATCGGGAGACCCGACAAGGTCATGATGGTGAGCAGCCCAGCGGTCTTGAGTGCGACCGTCTTTCCCCCCGTATTCGGTCCGGAAATGACGACCACGGCGAAGGCACCGCCCACTTCGAGGTCAATGGGGACCACGCCCCCCGCTGCCTCAGTGCCGTCCTCCTCGGGCACCTGTTCGGGGGCAGGACGGAGCACCAGGAAGGGATGGCGGGCCTCACGCAGGATCAGGCGAGGTTCTTCAGTCACGCGAGGGATTCCAGCCCGCAGGCGTACCGCCAGACGCCCCTTGGCGATCAGAAGATCCAGATCGCCCACACGCTCCAGCACTGCCCCGATACGCTCCGCGTTCCGCCCGACCTCACCCGTCAGGGACCGGAGGACCTTGGTCACCTCCTCTTCTTCCCGGCGGAGGAGCATCCGCAGACGGTTGTTCATCTCCACCACCGGGGTCGGCTCCAGAAAAATCGTGAGCCCACTCCCCGACTGATCCTGGACGATCCCCCGGATCCGGCCCTGCGCAGAGGCCTTCACCGGGATCACGTATCGATCGTTGCGCACCGTGATGATGCGTTCGGCCAGGGCCGGCTGGGTGGTCGGGGAGGCAAGCGTGCGCTCGAGCCTCGTCACAATGGCCTCCCGCAGGGCGCGAAGCTCACGCCGAACCCGGTGAAGTCCCGGACTGGCCGCGTCCGAAACCTCCCCCTCTGGCGTAATCGCTTCTGCGATCACGGTGCAGAGGGCCTCGGGGGGAACGAGACCGCTCGCCCGCTTCCAGAGGAGCGGCGCCGCCTCCCTCTCTCGGTGGAAAAAAGCTCTGAGAAGACGGGCCGCCAGGAGCGTCTCGTAGATCTGCCAGAGGGAGCGCGGATCGAGCGAGGCCCCCTCGACCCTTGCCTGGATCAGATGAGGGCGGATATCAGCCACCCCGGTGAAAGAAGGCTCCTCGCCCCGCTCGAGGAGCGCCTGTGCCTCCGCCGCTTCGGTCAGCGCCTCCCGCACATGCGTCACATCCTGAAGCGGCCCAAGGCAACCCGCGCGTTCCTTGCCGAGGGGGGTAACCGCCCCCTCCTGGAGAGCATCGAGGATGCCGGCAAACTCTAACCCGCTGCGGGAGCGTTCATCCATCTCACCACACGCTCGGAAACAATCGAGGGACCCCGTGCTGGGTCCCTCGATCTCCGTGATGCCTGCCGCCCCGTCCTGGATGCCTCATCCTGCCCCCGAAAGCTCCTGCCGCACCAGTTGGCTGACCACCTTTCCGTCAGCGCGCCCGGCCAGTTGAGCCATCAGGTGGCTCATCACCTTTCCCATGTCCTTGACCGATCTGGCTCCCGTCGCGGCAATGGCCTCCCGCACCTTGGTCGACAGCTCTTCGGGGGAGATCGCCTGAGGCAGGAATTTCTCGAGGATCTGCAGCTCCGCCTCTTCCCTGCTGGCGAGATCCTCCCGCTTTCCTTGACGGAACTGCGGGATCGCTTCGCGCCGCTGGTTACATTCCTTGACGATGACCTGCAGGATTTCGGGCTCGCCGAGCTGCCCCCGTCTTTCCACCTCACGGTTCTTGACGGCGGTGAGCAGCAAGCGAAGGGTCGAGGCCTCCACCTTCCGACCGGCCTTCAAGGCTGCCTGAAGTTCCCGGTGGAGGCGGTCCGTGAAGTCCATTCTACCCCTGCATCATGCGTATCTTCTTGAGCATCTTTTTCCGAGCGGCGAGAGCCTTCTTCTTCCGACGGACGCTGGGCTTTTCATAATGCTGCCGCTTCCGCATCTCGGAAAGCACCCCAGCCTTCTCCACCTGCTTCTTGAAACGCCGGAGCGCGCTTTCGAAGCTCTCGTCTTCCCGGACGAGTACGGTCGTCACCGCCTACACTCCCTCACCCGTCTATTCCATGAGACCTTCTCTTTGAAAGTAAAAATCATCTAAAATTTCAATCTAAGTCATACTCGCTTTCCTGTCAATTTCTTTTTCGGCGCCCCCCACGCCTCTTTGTGTGTTCTCTCTTCCTCCTTTTCCCCACCCGTGCCTGGAACTCCCCCCACAGCTGATCCAGCGTGATGCCATATGCCCCGAGCAGGACCAGCGTGTGAAACCAGAGGTCAACCACCTCATGGACGATCGCCTGGCGCCGGCGCCCCTTGACACTCAAAAGGACCTCCGAGGCTTCCTCGGCGATCTTCTTGAGGATCTGCTCCTCCCCTTGCTGGAAGAGAGAGGCCACGTACGAACCCGGCGGCCGCCGCTTCTTGCGCTCCAGAATGGTCCGGTAGACCGCCTCGAGGATATGAGAGGAGGGCCCGTAGACCGCCTTGGGCCGAAAGACCTGCTCCGTGACCGGGGCGGAGGAGCTGAGGTCCCTCTTCACGCGCCGGAAGAAACACGACCGATAGCCGAGATGACACGCGGCCGTCTGCTGGTTCACCTGGAGGAGGAGGGCATCGCCGTCGCAGTCGAGGCGGATCTCTCCGACCCGCTGCACATGCCCCGACTCCTCCCCCTTCTTCCAGAGCCGACCCCGCGACCGGCTGTAGTAGTGCGCGAAGCCGGTCTCGACGGTCTGTCGGAGGGCCTCCCGGTTCATATAGGCCATCATCAACACCTGGCCGGTCCTGGCATCCTGGGCGATGGCCGGGATCAGACCATCCTTGCTAAACTTCAGCTTGCCAGGTCCTTTCGCCACAATAGCCCCCATTTGGTTCACAATTCACCATTCGACGACCGGCGACCGATGACCCTAAACCGAACTAACTAAGAGAACAGCGCCTGTAGGCCCCGAGGGACATTGACGAAAGCGGCGGGGCCCCTCGGCGGACGACGGCCTGGGAAACCGGGGCGCGATCCGTGCCGCTGTTCTTTGCACGGATCGTGAACACGGAGGGGCCCAGGCCGGAAGCCGGCGAAGACGGTCGCCGCGAGAGGCTCGGAGCGAGGGGCCGAAGGTGCTGCTCCAACACATTCTCACAAACGCACGGGGATCCCACGCCCCTTCAGGTACGCCTTGGCCTCACCGACCGAGATCTCCCGGAAGTGGAAGATAGAGGCGGCAAGCGCCGCATCGGCCCCCCCCTCGACAAGGGCCTCGTACAGATGCTGCATCGTCCCGGCCCCCCCAGAGGCGATCACGGGTACACCGACGCGCCTGGCGACCGCGCGCGTCAGTTCCAGATCGTACCCGTCGCGCGTTCCATCCCGGTCCATGCTGGTCAGGAGAATCTCCCCCGACCCCGACGCTACCCCCCGCTCTGCCCAGGCCACCGCATCCAAACCTGTGGGTGTGCGACCGCCGTGGATGTACACCTCCCACCGTGGAGCTAGCGCTGAGCGCTGAGCGCTGAGGGCTGAGGGGTCCGGTGGTGACTCTGGACTCTCGACTCTGGACTCTGGACGGCGTTTGGCATCGATGGCGAGGACGATGCACTGACTGCCGAATCGCTCCGCGGCCTCTCGGATGAGGCTGGGATTCTCTACCGCCGCGGTATTGAGGGAGACCTTATCCGCCCCGGCCAAGAGGAGGGCGCGGATGTCCTCCAGGTCCCGGATGCCGCCCCCGACGGTGAGAGGGGTGAAGGCCCGTTCGGCGGTCTGCTCGACGACCCCGATCAGGATCTTGCGGCGCTCCGCCGATGCGGTGATGTCGAGGAAGACCAGCTCGTCGGCTCCCTCGCGATCGTACCGCTCGGCCACTTCGGCTGGATCGCCCGCGTCTCTCAGGTCGACGAACCTGGTCCCCTTCACCACCCGGCCATCCTTGACATCAAGGCAGGGAATGATCCGCTTCGCTAGCATCGACGAACCGTCTCCCCTGCCGCCACGGCGAGCGCCGTCTCGAGTTGTACCGCGCCGCTGTACAGGGCCTTGCCCAGGATGGCCCCCGCCACGCCTGCGATGGTGCGGAGCCGGCGAATGTCGTCCAGGCGGGCGATGCCCCCTGAGGCGAGGACCGGGTGCCGGCTTTGCCTCGCCATCGCTTCCAATCCCTCGAAATTGGGCCCCTCCAATGTCCCATCTTTCAGGATATCGGTGTAGAGGATCGCCGCCAACTCCAGGGAAGCGACTCTCTCAAGCACCTCCGCCACTGAATGGTCCGAAAGTTCACGCCACCCCTCGATGGCCACCCTTCCCTCCTTGGCATCGAGGGCGAGAACAATCCGCCTCGGATAGGCCTCGCAGATCTGCTCCAGAAAATCCGGGTTCCGAATCGCGGAGGTGCCGACCACCGCCAGGGCGACACCGGCCTCAAAGGCCGCCCCAACCGATTCCGGGGTTCTGAGGCCACCCCCCGCCTGGACCGGAATCGTGACCGACCGCGCCACTGCCCCGATCAGCGCGCCCTGCTTGGGGGTCCCGGCGAAGGCCCCGTCCAGGTCGACCACGTGCAGGCGTGGCGCCCCTCGGCCCTCCCACGCCCTGGCGACCGCCACAGGGTCCTCTCCGTACACCGTCTCGCGAGCCGGATCCCCCTGGGTGAGGCGGACCGCGCGCCCATCCTTGAGGTCGATGGCGGGAATGATCAACATTCCGAATCTTCTCCGCAGTCAGCTATCAGCAGTCCACAAGTAGACTGGAAACTTGAGACTGGAGTCTGGGGGCTCCGGTCTCTGGTCTCACGTCTCTGGTCGCCGACAGCTTTAGCCTGCGGCCAGCCTGCCAAAATTGGCAAGGATCTGAAGACCCAGGGCCTGGCTCTTTTCCGGATGAAACTGAGTGGCAAAGAGGTTGTCCCGCCAGATCATGGAGGTGAAAGGGATCCCGTATTCGGTGACGCCGGCGATGACGCCTGTATCCTCGGGTTCCACGTAGTACGAGTGCACGAAGTAAAAGTAGGAGCCGTCCGGGATCCCTTGCATGATCGGCGCCTCTCTGGTCAGATGCACGCGGTTCCACCCCATATGGGGCACCTTCAAAGCCCAGGACTGAGGACCCAGCTCTGAGGACTGAGCAACATGGGGGAAGTGACGCACCCGGCCTCGGACAAGATCAAGGCCCTTGTGAAGGCCGAACTCCTCACTCTCCGAAAAGAGAAAGTGTAGACCGAGACAGATCCCGAGGATCGGCTTTCCGGATCCGATTGCCCGGAGCAGCGGATCGATGAACCCTGTTTTCTCCAACGTCGCGATCCCGTCGGCAAAGGCCCCCACCCCCGGCAGCACGATCCCTGCCGCGTCCCGGAGCAGGCGAGGCTCCCTAACCACGCGGGCAGGGACCCTTACCTTCTCGAATCCCTTCTCGACGCTCCGCAGATTGGCGATCCCGCTATCGATGATGGCAATCATGACAAAGCAGCGATCAGCTATCAGCAGTCCGCAGTCAGCAACCAGGAACCAAATGCAAGCTAGCTTCACAGCCTTTGCTGACGGCTGACAGCGGACTGCTGACAGCCATTAGAGCTTTCCTTTGGTTGAGGGAATCCCCTTGACGCGGGGATCGAGCGTGGTCGCGACATCCAGAGCCCGACCGGCGGCCTTGAAGACCGACTCGGCCATATGGTGCGTGTTCTCGCCGTAGGCGACCCCAATATGGACATTCGCCTTGAGCGCGGTGGCAAAGGCCCGAAAGAACTCCTTGAGGAGCGCCGCATCGAACTCTCCGATCTTCCCTGCAAGCCCGTCTGCCCGGTAGGCGAGGAAGGGCCGACCGCTCATGTCCACCGCGACCCAGCCGAGCGCGTCGTCCATCGGCACCGTCGCCTGACCGTAGCGCCGGATGTTCGCCCGGTTCCCCAGCGCCTGGGCGAAGGCCTCCCCCAGGGCCAGCCCCACATCCTCCATGGTGTGGTGGGCATCGACCTCGAGATCTCCCTTGGCCTGAAGGGTCAGGTTGAAGAGGCCGTGTTTCGTCAGTTGTGCAAGCATGTGATCGAAGAACGGCAGACCGGTCTCGACCCGGTACCTCCCCTGCCCGTCGAGTTCGAGCTCAACGGCCACATCGGTCTCGGTGGTCCGGCGACGGACCTTTGCCTTGCGAGGCATGTGTCTCGACTTCGCCCCCATGGCTCCTCCTCGTCACCGCTGTCGAATCCGGACGGCCCGGGCATGGCCATCGAGCCCCTCGAGAGACGCCAGCGTCACGGCGGGGCCCGCCAGCCGCTTCAGTCCCTCCTCGGTGAAGTGGAGGAGGCTCGTCCGGTGCAGGAAGTCTTCCACCGAGAGGGGAGAGGCAAAACGCGCCGTCCCACCGGTGGGAAGCACGTGATTCGGCCCGGCCAGGTAGTCCCCCAGGGCCTCGGGTGAGAAGGCGCCCATGAAGACCGCCCCCGCATGCCGGATGCGGTCCAGATGGGACCACGGGTCCTGACAGTGGAGCTCCACATGTTCGGGCGCAATGCGGTTGACGAGGGCGAACGCGGCGTCGAGCGTCGGGACCACGAGGACCGCCCCGTTGTGCGCGAGGCTCGCCTCGGCGATCCGGCGCCGCGGAAGATCGGCGAGTTGCCGTTTCAGCTCGACCACTACGGCTTTCGCCAGGGCCTCGCTGACCGTGATGCACACCGTCATGGCCATTTCATCATGCTCGGCCTGGGCGAGCAGATCTGCCCCGATATATGCGGGATCGCCGGTCTCGTCCGCCACCACCACTACCTCGGTCGGCCCGGCAATCCCATCGATCCCCACCACGCCGGCCACCAGGCGCTTGGCGGTCGCCACGTATATGTTCCCCGGGCCGACGATCTTGTCCACCCTCGGAATGGAATCGGTCCCGTACGCCAACGCGGCGATCGCCTGCGCCCCGCCCACCTTGTAGATCTCCGCGATCCCCGCGAGGGAGGCCGCCACCAGGACCGCGGGATGCACCGTAAGACCCGCAGTGACCGGGGTGCAGAGGACGCGCCTCTCCACTCCTGCCACCGCCGCGGGGACCCCGTTCATCAGCACCGTGGAAGGGTACACGGCCTTCCCGCCGGGGATGTAGATCCCGACCGCATCCAGCGGCCGGCACAGCTGGCCGAGGACCGCCCCCTCCTCGGTCAGGAACCACGAGTGCGGGAGCTGTCGGCGGTGGAACTGTTCGATCCGCGCCGCCGCGAGCCTGAGCGCCTCGATCGCCTCGGGCTGCAGATGGTCAAAGGCCTGCTTCACCTCGTCCGGCGTCACCCGGAGGGTGCCCGGTGTGAGCGAGGCCCCATCGAAACGCCTCGCATACTCCAAGAGCGCGGTATCGCCCTTCTCGCGCACCTCGGTGAGGATGGGGCGAACCACCTCCTCCGCCTCGGCGGACACCGCGGCCCGCCGCACGGCGAGCGCTTTCAGAAAGGCGGTCCCTTCATCTCCATCGGCCCGCACGATCCGAATCATCGGCCCTCTCCCTGAACGACGGCCTGGAGGCGATCAATCAGGTCACGGACCTGCTGGTGCTTGGTCTTCAAGGCAGCCCGATTGACAATGAGCCGCGCGGTGGCGGTGGCGATTTCTTCCACTTCTTCCAGATCGTTCTCCTGCAAGGTCCGGCCCGTGTCGACCAGATCCACGATCCGCTCGCACAGCCCCACGAGCGGCGCCAGCTCGATGGAGCCCGAGAGGCGGATGATCTCGACCTGCACCCCGTGCTGGGAGAAGTACCGTTCGGCCAGTTTGGGATACTTGGTGGCCACCCGCACCGACGAGAAGCCGCCCGGGCTCCAGCGTTGCTGCAGATTCTTCGGCTGCGCCACCACCAGACGACAGGCCCCGAACTTGAGGTCCAGCGGTTCGTAGACATCCCGCTCCTGCTCGAGCAGGATATCCTTGCCCACCACGCCCATATCGGTGGCCCCGTACTCCACATAGGTGGGAATATCGGCCGGGCGGAGCACCATGAAGCGGTACGCCCCCGTCACGTCCTCGCACAGGAGGCGCCGCGACTCCATGAGCCCCTCGAGCCCTGCGATCCCCGTCGCCTCGAAGAGCTTGATGGCCTCGGGGAGGAGCCGCCCCTTCGGCAGAGCAATGGCGATCTGTCCCCGCCGCATTCAGCCCTCGACCCGCCGGATCTTCCCCCCCAGGGACTGCAGCTTCGCCTCTAATCGCTCGTAGCCGCGGTCCAGGTGATAGATCCGATCGACCACCGTTTCACCTCGGGCCTGAAGCCCCGCCAACACCAAGGAGGCGCTCGCGCGGAGATCGGTCGCCATCACGGGGGCCCCCCGGAGGAAGGGCACACCCTGGACCACGGCCTCCCGGCCTCCGACTGTGATGTCTGCTCCCATCCGTACAAGCTCGGGGATGTGCATAAAGCGATTCTCGAAGACCGTCTCGGTGATGACGGATCTGCCGTCGGCGATCGCCATGAGCGCCATGATCTGCGCTTGCATATCGGTGGCGAAGCCGGGGAAGGGAGCGGTGCTGATATCCACCGCCCGGGGTCGGGCAGCCATCCGGACTCGAATCCCCCCCGCCTCGACGGCCACGGATGCCCCTGCCCCCCGGAGCGTTGCCGTCACCGCCTCCACGTGGTGTGGGACGCAGCCCTGGATCACAACATCGCCCAGCGTAATGGCCGCCGCCACCGCCAAGGTCCCCGCCTCGATCCGATCCGGGACGATCCGGTGCCGGGCACCGGTGAGCGCCTCGACCCCCCCGATCGTGATGGTGGACGTGCCTGCCCCCTCGATCCGCGCCCCCATTGCTTGGAGGAGGCGGGCCAGGTCAACCACCTCCGGCTCCGAGGCGGCATTTTCGAGGACCGTCGTCCCCTTCGCCAACGTCGCCGCCATCATGAGATTCTCGGTCCCCGTGACCGTCACCGTCTCGAAGGCAAGGTGCGCTCCGGTGAGACGAGGCGCCTTGGCCACCACGTAGCCCTCCACCAGATCGATCTCTGCTCCCATCCGCTGAAGCCCGGCGAGATGCAGGTTGATAGGCCGCGGGCCGATGGCACAGCCCCCCGGAAGCGAGACCCTGGCCTCGCCGAACCTGGCGAGCAGCGGGCCCAGCACTAAGACCGCGGCCCGCATCGTCCGCACCAGATCGTAGGGCGCCTCGCACCGCTCGACGGCCCGCGAGGTGAGACTCACCGTCCCGGGACCCACATCGCAGGACTCCACCCCCATGAACCCGAGAAGCCTCCTGATCGTCGCCACATCCCCAAGGGAGGGGACATTTTCCAGGATGAGCTCCTGGGGGGTGAGGAGAACGGCCACCATGGCGGGCAGCGCGGCATTCTTCGCCCCGCTCACCGTCACGGTGCCGCAGAGAGGCCTTCCCCCGTGGATCACCAACCGGTCCACCTTATCCTCCATGCGTGCGGCCGGCCCTCTCACGCAGACCGAACCCCACCCCTGACCGCACCGACCCAGGACCCGTGCACCGAGCGACGATCACCCGCTCGCGTCCGCTCAAGTCCGGGGTCACCTCGATGTCGCCGAAGACACCCTGCTCCCGCAGAAGACTGCTGAGCGAAGGTCCCTGTCCCGGCGCCATCTCCAGGGCCAACCATCCCCCGGGCCGGAGCAACGTCGAGGCCCCACTGATGAGCCGCCGGTGAACGTCGAGGCCGTCCGACCCCCCATCCAGAGCCTCCAGGGGCTCATAGCGTACCTCGGCCGGCAGGCCCGCCAATTCCCTGGTGGCAACGTAGGGCGGGTTGCTCACCATGAGGTCACAGTGATGGGCGAGGCCCAGGCACAGGAGCGGCGCCACCAGATCGCCGTGCAGGAACGTGATCTGTCCAAGGACCCCGTGTGTCGCGGCATTTTCTCGGGCGACGTCCAGGGCCCGGCTCGAAATCTCCGTCGCATAGAGCCGGCCGTGAGGGAGGGCCTTCGCCACCGCCACGGCGACGGCTCCGGAGCCGGTGCCGATGTCCGCAATGACCGGCGCCTGCAGCTCGTTGAGCCGCGCCAGCGCCGTCTCGACCAGCGTCTCGGTCTCGGGCCGCGGGATCAGGACAGCAGGGGTCACCGCGAAAGCGAGGGACCAGAACTCCTTCGTCCGGGTGAGATACGCGAGCGGCTCACGGGCCTGCCGCCGGCCGAGGAGGGCCTGGTAGAGCTCGAACACCGGAGGAGGCATCCGTTCTTCAGCGGCCGCATACAGGTGGAGGCGATCCCTGCCGAGGAGGGACGCCAAGAGACACTCGGCATCCAGCCGAGGGGACTCCACGCCGCTCGATTCCAGGAGCGCCGTCGCCCAAACTACCATCTCGCCAACAGACGGACCCTTTGGAATGAGGATTCCCTCCCTTCTCCACCCGGGGTCTCATGATGCCGAGGAGGCCTTCAGCCGCTCCGCCTCATGATGGGCCATCAGGGCCTGCGCTAACTCGTCCAGGTTGCCGTCGAGCACCCCCGGGAGATTATGCAGCGTCAGCCCGATGCGGTGATCGGTCACCCGGCCCTGGGGAAAGTTGTACGTCCGGATCCGCTCGCTCCGGTCCCCCGTCCCGACCTGCTGGCGCCTGGCATCGGCAATCTCCCGGTCCTGCTCGGCCCGGGCCCGCTCCAAGAGACGCGCCCGGAGGACCTTGAGGGCCTTGGCCTTGTTCTTGTGCTGGGACCGTTCGTCCTGACAAGAGACCACCAGGCCTGTCGGGATGTGGGTGATCCGGACCGCCGAGTCGGTGACATTCACGTGCTGTCCCCCGGCACCGCTGGCCCGGAAGACGTCGATCTGGAGGTCCTTCGGGTCGATCTGCACATCGACCTCCTCCGCCTCGGGCAGGACCGCGACCGTCACCGTCGAGGTGTGGATCCGGCCGCTCGCCTCGGTGGCGGGCACCCGCTGGACGCGATGGACGCCGCTCTCGTGACGCAACTTCCGGAAAGCCCCTTTGCCTTCGATCGCCAGGATGGCCTCTTTCATCCCGCCGATCCCCGTCGGATTCGCCGAGAGCATCTCCACCTTGAAGCGGGCCGCCTCCGCGTACCGGGTATACATCCGGAGGAGATCGGCGGCGAACAGCGCCGCCTCATTCCCTCCGGCCCCGGCTCGGATCTCCATGATCACGCCCTTCTCGTCGGTCGGGTCCTTGGGAAGCAGCAGCTCCTGCAGCTCGCGCTCCAAGGCCTCCCGCCGCCCCTTGAGAGCCTTGAGCTCCCCGTCGGCCAACGCCCGCATCTCCGGGTCGGTCGCCTCCTCAAGGAGGGCGGCCGCCTCATCCTGCTCGCGCATCAGCCGCTGGTGGGCCCGGTATTTCTCGACGAGGGGATGGAGGCTGGCGTAGGCCTTCGCGTGGCGCTGAAAGGTAGTGGGATCCTGGTGAACGGAGGGATCGGCCAGCTTCCGGCTCAACTCCTCGTACCGCTCCTCGATCTCCCGCAGCTTGTCGACCCAGGGCAACATGAGAGCTTCACCAGTCACCGGTAGAATTGCACGCCCGCCCGGCAACCGGTGAATTATGCACCCGGGGCTGTCTTGCGGCCATACCTCCGCTGGAATCGCTCCACGCGCCCCTCGGTATCCACCAGCTTCTGACGGCCGGTAAAAAAGGGATGGCATTTGGAGCAGATCTCGACCCGGATCGTCGGCACAACCGAGCGTGTATGGATGACCTCGCCGCAGGCGCAGGTGCACACACAATCCACATACTCAGGGTGAATACCCTTCTTCATCCCCACCTCTCCCGTCTCCGATGCAAGGCACTGCCGCCTCACCACACGTCAGGCATTGTAGCACGCCCCGTCCTCGGGGCAACAAAAAAGCAGCCTCGCGGCTGCTTTTGTGCCTGGACTTCTCCGCCCACCTAGGTGTTCATGGACCGGAGAAAGTCCGCGTTGGACTTGGCCTCGGAGAGCTTCCCCTGTAGAAGCTCCATCGCCTCCACCACCCCCATGGTGGCCAGGACCTTGCGGAGCACCCACATCCGGTTGAGCTCCTCTTGCGTCAAGAGCAGCTCCTCCTTGCGGGTCCCGGATCGGAAGATGTCGATGGCGGGGAACATGCGCTTATCCACCAAGCGGCGGTCCAGAAGTAGCTCCATATTCCCGGTCCCCTTGAACTCTTCAAAGATCACATCGTCCATCCGGCTGCCGGTATCGACCAAGGCCGTGGCGATGATGGTGAGGGACCCCCCCTCCTCGATGTTCCGGGCCGCCCCAAAGAAACGCTTGGGCCGCTGCAGCGCGTTGGCATCGACCCCGCCTGAGAGGACCTTGCCGCTCGGCGGACAGACCGCGTTATACGCGCGGGCGAGTCGGGTGATCGAGTCGAGGAGGATGACCACATCCCGTCGGTGCTCGACGAGCCGCTTCGCCTTTTCCAGGACCATCTCGGCCACCTGCACGTGGCGGCTGGCCGGCTCGTCGAAGGTGGAGCTGATCACCTCGGCCTTCACCGACCGCTGGAAGTCGGTCACCTCTTCCGGACGCTCATCGATGAGGAGGACGATGAGGAATGCCTCCGGATGATTCTTGGTGATACTGTTCGCAATCTTTTGCAGGAGGATCGTCTTCCCGGTCCGGGGCGGCGCCACGATCAATCCCCGCTGCCCCTTCCCGATCGGCGTGATCAGATCCATGACCCGCATGTTGATCTCGTCCCCGGTCGTCTCCAGGCGGAACCGCTCGTTGGGGAAGAGGGGCGTGAGGTTATCGAAGAGGGTCTTATCCTTGATCGCCTCGGGGTTCTCAAAGTTGACCGCCTCCACCTTGAGGAGGGCGAAATACCGCTCGCCCTCCTTTGGGGGGCGGACCTGACCCGACACCGTATCGCCGGTCCTCAGATCGAAACGCCGGATCTGGGACGGGGAGACGTAGATATCGTCAGGCCCGGGAAGGTAGTTATAGTTGGGCGCCCGGAGGAAGCCGAAACCATCCGGGAGGACCTCCAGGACCCCCTCGGCGAAAATGAGCCCATTCTTTTCCGCCTGGGCCTCCAGGATCTTGAAGATGAGATCCTGCTTCCTGAGCGCGCTGGCGCCCACCAGGCCCACGGAGCGCGCAATGGTGATCAGTTCGGAGATGGTCCTCTCGGTCAACTCGGCCAGGTTCATGAGACCCTCGCGGGGGGCGTCCTTGGCTGTCTCCTGGACCACCGCCTTGGCCTCTTTCGTCTCTTTCCCCTCTTTGGTCGCTTCCTTCACGGCATCACTCGCATGACGTTGGGACGGCATCTCGCTTTCTCCCCTCTCTGCGTGGCTCCGGTCGCGGAACCCGCGATCTCCCGGTCCTCTTACCCTCTCGCGCTAGCCCCCGACCGACCCTCGTGACCACGCGGCGATGCGTGATCGGGCGCGATTGCCCAGGACCCAGCGTGTCGAGCGAATTCTCGTTCTCCGTTTATGTGCACTACCCGATACAGGGGATCTCCCGAGGCTGATTCAGGGCTGGAGTACTGTGGTGGAATAACCTTGAAAGTGCTGAGGAGATGCCTCAAATCGGTATGTCCGCAATAAATATTACGAACCCACCCAGACCTTGTCAAGCTTTTTTTGAGGCATTCTGGAGCAGCCACTCGTAGACCTCCTGCACGCGCCGCTCGGTTTCCTGCAGCGCTCCCCCATTTTCAATGACGACATCGGCCCGTCGCTCTTTCTCCCCCAGGGGCATTTGGCTGCCGATGCGGGCCAAGGCCTCTTCCCGACTCAGACCTCGATCGGCCATAAGGCGAGCGACCTGTACCTCTTCCGGGGCGGTGACGACCACCACGCAATCGAAGCGACGCTCGGCTTCAGCCTCCATGAGGAGGGGGAGCTCCACCACGCATACCGCACCCCCCTGTGTCCGAAGTTCAGCCACCCGTTGCTCCACCGCACTGATGAGGCCAGGATGCACCATGGTCTCGAGGCGCCTGCGTAACTGCTCATCGCGAAAGACGAGTTCTCCTAATGATCTGCGATCGATGGTGCCGTCGCCACGGAGGATGTGAGGCCCGAACGCGTCGACGATGGCTTCATAGACAGTCGAGCCCGGCTTTTGCAATTCTCGGACCATCTCATCCGCATCGATGACAGCGGCCCCCCGCCGAGCGAACATGCGGGCGACGGTACTCTTGCCCGTGGCGATCCCCCCCGTAAGCCCCACCCGGATCATCCGATCAGCGCATTTCCTGCTGCGTCCCTTCAAGGGCCGCGAGCAAACGGGTAAACTCCAACTCCCGGAAGAGGTCCCGGAGTCGCTCCCAGTCGGGAAGCGGGCGTCGCAGGGCCTCCGCCGAGACGGACAGGGGAACGTCGGTCCGGATGGTAACGAGGGTCCGGTTTTTCCTGATCTGCTCGGCGTGCATCTTCAGCGCCTCGCGGAGCCTTGGCCGCTTCACGCGATCCAAGGACCGGAGGAGATTCTCCACCGTTCCGAATTCCCGAATCAGCGCGCTGGCGGTCTTCTCTCCCACTCCGGGGACCCCGGGGATGTTATCCACGGCATCCCCGGTGAGACTCATCAGGTCGACCATCGCCTCCGGCGGCACCCCGTATCGCTCCTCGACATCCCGGACTCGATAGGTCTTGTCGCGCATCGGGTCGTACACCTGGATGGCAGGACCCACGAGCTGGAAGAGATCTTTGTCGCCGGAGACAATCGTCACCTGAAACCCATCGGCGGCCGCCTTTGTCGCGACCGTCCCGATAATGTCGTCCGCCTCGGTGCCCTCCGCCATCAGGGTCGGCACATTGAGGGCCCCCACCACCTGATAGACATAGGGGATCTGGGGAGCCAGCGTCTCGGGGATGGGTGGACGCTGGGCCTTGTAGGCCTCGAACTCCCGGTGGCGCTCCGTCTCGCCGCCGGCATCAAAAACCACGGCCACATGTTCCGGCGCTCGTTCACGCAGTATCTTGAGGAACATCGTGGTACAGCCGTAGATCGCACCGGTCGGGAGCCCCCGAGAGTTGCTCAACGGTGGCAGGGCGTGGAAGGCTCGGTAGATGTAGGAGGTACCGTCGATGAGGTAGAGCTGCATTGTGTGACTGACGACCACGGCCGCTCAGCGGAGGTCGCCCCAGCGGTGCTGGAGAATAGCGAGGGCGGCCACCGCGGCGGTCTCCGCCCGCAAGGTCCTGGGCCCCAGGGAGACAGGCACAAAACCGGCCCGCGTGAGGAGGGCGACCTCGTCCATCTCCAGCCCCCCCTCCGGACCCACCACGACCTTGACCTCATCCGGAGCGGGCATCTGATCGAGCAGCGCGCCGAGCGTCCCCACGCGCTCCCCCTCCCAGAGAACCAGGGCCGCCCCGGGGCCGGGTCCGGTCACGTATCCCTCCAGGGGGTGTGGGCCGGTGAGTCTCGGGAGCGTGAGGCGACCCGATTGCTCTGCCGCCTCGATGGCAATCCGCTCCCACCGGGGCACCTTTCCTGACCCCTCGGCCACCGTCCGCCTCGTCGTGAGAAGGACGACCTCGGCCACCCCCATTTCCGTCACCTTCTGAATAAGAAAATCCATCTTGGGCCCCTTCAAAAGCCCCTGGAGCAACACAACCCGAAGGGGGGACTCTCGCGCCGCAGATCGCTCCGCTACGACCCGACCAAGGACCTGTCGGGGAGAGGCCGCGACAATCTCTACCTCCCACTCCTGCCCGGTGCCGTTGAAGGTGAGCACCCGGCTGCCCACCCCCATCCGAAGGACCCGGGTGATCTGGCGAGCTTGAGCCGGGCTGAACCGAACGTCACCGCCCAGGGCGTGCTTCCCGGTCACGTAGAAACGATCCACGACACGCAGTCCGTCAACCGACTCCCCCACCGAAGAGCTCGCGGACCTTCTCGAAGAAGCTCCTGCTCAGCGGCGTCCCCTCGCCGTTCTCCTGACGATGAAGCTCCTCCAGGAGCTCCCGCTGTTTGTGGGTGAGATGGGAAGGAATCTCGACCAGGACCTTCACCCTCAGGTCCCCTCGACCGTAGCCTCTGAGATTCGGGAGGCCGCATCCCTCGAGTCGAAACTCCGCGCCCGGTTGGGTCCCGGGGGGAACATGAAAGGGGATCATCCCGTTGAGGGTAGGGACCTGGGCCTCGCCCCCCAGGGCCGCGTGCGTGAAGCTGATAGGGACTTCGCAGGTCAAATCATCCCCCTCCCGGTGGAAGATCGGATGCTCCGCAACCTGGATCACCACATAGAGATCGCCCCGCTGCCCACCTTTGAACCCTGCCTCCCCCTCGCCACTGATCCGGAGCCGCGTCCCCGTCTCGACTCCTGGGGGGACCCTCACCGCCACCATCCGTTCTTGGGTGATCCGCCCCTCGCCCTGACATGTGGGGCAGGGGGAACCGATGGTGCTTCCCTCTCCCCCGCACCGATGACAGGTCTGATCGACGGTGAGAAAGCCTCGCGAAAATCGAATCTGGCCTCTGCCCCGGCAGGCCGGACAGGCCTGCGGTTGCGTCCCCAGCCGGGCGCCGGTTCCCCGACAGCCCCCACACGCCTCCAGCCGGGGAACGGTGACCTCCCGCTTCAATCCCTTGGCGGCTTCCTCCAACGTGATGGTCATCGTATAGCGGAGGTCGACCCCCCGGTGGGCGGCGCTCCGCCCGCCAAACCCTCCGAAGATCCCCTCCAGGATGTCATCAAACAGCCCGCCGAAGCCCGTCCCGAAGCCGGAGGCCGTCTCGGCGGCCAGCCGGGCGCCCCCGACAGTCCCGTACAGGTCGTACTCGCGCCGCCGCTCAGGATTCGACAAGACCTCGTAAGCCTCGTTGATCTCTGTGAACTGTTCCGCCGCCGCAGGATCGTCGGGATTCTTGTCGGGATGGAATTTCAGGGCCAGCCGCCGATAGGCCTTCTTGATCTCCTCAGGGGAAGCGCCTCTCGAGACCCCGAGAATCTGGTAGTAGTCCCTACTCACCGCCCTGTCCCTGTGACGCTCCCGCTATATCCGAAGGAGCAGCTGCGCGGGTGGATACCTTGACCAGCGCGGGGCGGAGGACCTTCTGATCCAGCAGGTACCCCCGAAGCACCTCCTCCACGACGGTGTTCTCGGGAACCTCGGTCACCCGCACCTGTTCCGCGGCGTGATGGACGACCGGATCGAACTCCCGCCCCACCGTCTCGATCTCCCTCACGCCTGCCTTCTCGAGCACCCCCCTGAACAGTCGGAGGGTGATCTCTACCCCTTCGATCAGGGCCTCGTTTGCCCGAGACGACCCCGCGGAGGAGCGCGCGGCGGCCAGGGCCCGCTCGAGATTATCCAGCACCGGAAGGAACTCAAGCAGCAGGCCCTCGTGGGCGGTTCGGATCAGCTCGGCCCGCTCCCGCACCACACGCTTCCGGTAATTGTCAAACTCCGCCGCCAGGCGCAGATACCGGTCCTGAAGCTCCTCAAGCTCCTTGGCCTGCGCCGCGACCCTCGCCTCCAGATCGGGGGCCGCCACCTCCGCGACGTCGGAACCCGCGGCACTCTGTTCCTCTCCCCTATCCCTCACCATTTCTTGCCGTTGCTCCTCCCCCGAAAGGCAAAAGGCGAGAGGGAACCCTCCCGCCGTCGAGATCCCAACTCGATGCTACGAGGCCACTGCCGTCAGGGACCGGCTGACCAGCCTGGCGGTGAAGTCCACTAGGGGGACGATCTTGTCGTAGTCCAGCCGGGTCGGACCGATCACCCCGAGAGTCCCCAGGAGCTGCTCCCCGCTATAGTACGGGGCCATCACCAGACTGAGGCGCTGCCATTCCCGGAGGACGTTTTCGGAGCCGATGATCATGGTCAGCCCTTGCTGGCCCAAGCATTGATCGAGAATCCTTACCAGCTTCGACGTCTCCTCGAAGGCGACAAAAATGGCTCGCATCTTCTCGACATCGGCGAATTCCGGCTCATGCATGATGTTGGTGGTCCCGTCGATGTAAACCTCTCCCTCCGTCTCTCCCGCAAAGCTCTTCTGGCCTAGTTTCAGTGCTTGGCGGAGGAGTTCGTCGTACATCGCCTTCTCCTCGGCCATCTTTTTGACCAGCAGCTGCCGCACCCGGGAAAGGGACATCCCCTCCACCATGGCATTGAGCAGCCGGGCCATTGTGTTCAACGCTTCCTGGGGAATCACCTCATCGAGGGCCACCATCTTGTGGTGCACCTGTCCCGACGTGGTGACCAGGATGACCAGGATCCTTTCCGCCGACTGCTGGACAAACTCGATCCGCCTGACCGCCAATTGGTCCACCCGCGGTGCGAGGACCACGCCCACCGAGCGCGAGAGGCCGGAGAGAAGCTTGGTGGCCTCCCGCATCAGGTCTCCCACCTCCCCTTGGACGTGACAGAACCGCTTCTCGATCATCCCCTCCTGCGCGCGGGTGAGGGGGCATCGGTCCATCAGGCTGTCGACGTAGATTCGATATCCCCGATCGGTCGGGATCCTGCCCGCGGAGGTATGCGGCTGGGCGAGATAGCCGAACTCTGCCAAATCGGCCATGACATTCCGGATCGTGGCTGGACTCAGACGAAACCCGTATTTCCGCGCAACACTTCGAGAGCCAACCGGCTCGGCGCTGGCAATATGGTCCTGGATGATCACTCGCAGGACGTCCCGGTGCCGTTCGGTCAATTCGGCTGGCGCGCCGCGCATCGATACCTCTCGCGTTAGCCCCGATCCGAAATCTTACGCCCGCAGCCCCTCGAAGGCCACCCCACAGGCGCCGCATTGAGGATCTCATCCCGTTCGGATCGGGGTTAGCACTCTCATCGTATGAGTGCTAAGGCCCTGTCTCTTTGAAGATTAAAGATCGGCCCCCGCCTTGTCAAGGGGATAGTTGCTTGGACGTCGGACATAGGACCTCGGACGTTCCTCAGTGGATCGACTTACCGATCCGATTCCAACGCAGCCGCCCCTCAATCGGGTCCCAGGACCAGTAGATGATGAATGCCGCCCCCTCCACCTTGTGGACGTCCAGAAAGCCCCAAAACCGGCTATCCTGGCTCTGGTCTCGGTTGTCCCCGAGGACAAAGAGCTTGTCCTGCGGTACCGTGATCGGCCCATAGACCTCTCCAGGCGAATGGCGATTCGCCCGTTCCACGGGGTCCCTGTACAAGGGGTACACCTCCTGGAGCGGCTTGCCGTTGATATGCACCTGCTTGTCGCGGATCTCCACCACCTCTCCCGGAAGGCCGATGACCCGCTTGATGAAGTCGCGACTCTCATCATAGGGATACTTAAAGACGATGATATCTCCCCGCCGTGGGGCCCGGGGGCCAAGAACCCAGGTATCGAGCATGGGGAGGCGGACGCCGTATGTAAACTTGCTCACGAGGATATGGTCCCCAACCAGGAGGGTAGGGATCATGGACCCGGAGGGGATTTTGAAGGCCTGAACCACAAAGGTCCGGATGAACAGCGCCAACAGCACGGCAACCGCGAGCGCCTCAAGCCACTCCCGGGCAGCGGACTTCCGCCGTTCGCGCGCCTCTCCCGCGGGTTCCTCCATCCCCACCAGCGTCTCCTGTTCCGGGTCGCGATTCATCTTATGCTCTCATGGGCCATGCGCAGTCTGTCGCTCTGTCCTAGTCCTCGCCAGACCCCTTGACCCCCCGAAGCCGACCCTGGTCCCCCCGCAGACTCAGAACGGCCATGAAGGCCTCTTGAGGGATCTCCACGCGCCCCAGCTGCTTCATCCGCTTCTTCCCCTCCTTCTGCCGCTCCAAGAGCTTTCGCTTTCGCGTGACATCGCCCCCGTACAAGTGGGCAGTGACCTGCTTGCGGAGGGGCTTGATGCTCTCCCGGGCGATGATCTTGCCCCCGATCGCGGCCTGCAGCACAACCTCAAAGAGCTGTCGGGGGATGAGCTCGCGGAGTCTGGCCACGAGCTGCCGTCCCCGCTGATAGGCCTGATCCCGCTCGACGATGGCAGAGAGGGCATCCACCGGCTCCCCGTTCACCAGGATGTCGAGCTTCACCAGGTCCCCCTCCCGGTAATCGATCAGCTCATAATCCAGCGAGCCGTACCCCCGCGTCAGCGATTTGAGCCGGTCGTAGAAATCGAGGACGACCTCGGCCAGAGGGAGATCATAGGTGAGGATGGCGCGGCGCTCCTGGAGGTATTCCAGACCCACCCGAACCCCCCGCTTCTCCTGGCAGAGGGCAAGGACAGGACCGATATGCTCCCCCGGGGTCATGATCACGGCCCGGATGTACGGTGCTTCGATGGCGGACACGCGCTCACGGGAGGGGAGACGGGAGGGGTTATCTATCTCCAGCGTCCTCCCGTCCGTGAGCCGGATCCGATAGACGACGGTCGGGGCGCTGGTCAGGAGCTCGAGATCGAACTCCCGCTCTAACCGCTCCTGGACGATTTCGAGGTGGAGCAGTCCCAGGAACCCACACCGGAAGCCGAATCCCAAAGCTGCCGAGCTCTCCGGCTCCACGGTAAAGGCCGAATCGTTGAGCCGCAACTTCTCCAAGGCCTCCTTCAGCCGAAGGTACTCACCCCCTTCCACCGGATAGAGCCCGGCGAAGACCATAGGCCGCACCTCCCGAAATCCCGGCAGAGGAGTTGAGGCCGGTCGGTCCGCCTCGGTGATGGTCTCCCCCACCCGGACCTGACGGACATCCTTCATGCCCGCCATGCAATACCCGACCTCTCCTGCCTGGAGCATTGCCACCGGCTCCATCTCCGGCGAAAAGACGCCCACCTGGCTCACCTCAAACGTCGCCCCGGTCGACATCAGGGTGATGGAGAGCCCCGGCTGGACACATCCATCCACGACACGGATCATCACAATCACGCCGTGGAAGGGATCAAACCAGGAATCAAAGACCAAGGCCTTCAGCGGCGCCTTCGGATCCCCCTGCGGTGGGGGAATGGATGCGACGATCGCGTCGAAGACCTCCTGAGTCCCGATCCCCTCCTTGGCGCTACAGAGGATCGTCCCCGAGGTATTGATCAGGTGAGTCTCCTCCATCTGCTGCCTGACGGCGGCGACATCGGCGATGGGAAGGTCGATCTTGTTGATCACCGGGATGACGGTGAGGTTGTGTTCCAAGGCCAGGTGGAGGTTGGCGAGGGTCTGCGCCTGCACCCCTTGAGAGGCATCCACGACCAGGACGGCACCCTCGCAAGCGCTCAGGGCCCGGGAGACCTCGTAGGTGAAATCGACGTGTCCCGGCGTGTCAATCAGGGTGAGGAGGTAGGATGTCCCCTCCCGCGATTCATACCGCAACCGGACCGCCTTAGCCTTGATGGTGATTCCCCGCTCCCGCTCCAGTTCCATCTGGTCCAGGACCTGCTCCCGCATCTTCGCCGCCGGCACGGTCCCGGTGTACTCCAGGAGTCGATCGGCCAGGGTGGACTTTCCGTGGTCGATGTGGGCGATGATGCAGAAGTTCCGGATGGTTTTCGGGTCATGACTCATGGAGGGGTGTTCAGCATATCCGCGGCAGTGGCGTAGACCTCAGCCGGGCGCAGGTCCTGAAGGCAGATCTGTCCGGCCGGATTCCGGCAGACCTTGGAGAAGCAGGGACTGCAGGGTGGCCGGGTAGAAAGGACTCGATGACCTGTCCCGTATGGGCCCGTCCGGCTGGGATCGGTCGGCCCCATGAGGGCGATCACCCGACGGCCGAGCGCGGCGGCGAGATGCATGGGACCCGTGTCGTTGGCAACGACGAGATCGGCCCGCTGCAGGATCCCTCCGAGCTCCGGCAGGGACGTCCTCCCGCGGAGATCCATGATCCCCTCGACCCTGGCCAGGGGGTCTTCACCGCTCGACAGCTCACCCCCCACTAGGACGACCTGCACCCCGTCCCGGCGAAGCCGATCTGCCAACTCGGCGAAGGAAGCTGCCGGCCACCGCTTGCTGTGCCATCGCGCGCTGGGAATCAAGACCACGACCGGCCTCTTTCCGTCCTCGGCGGGGACCCAAGACGGGAACGCGAGAGGGAAGACCCGATTCCCGTCCTTGACCTGGAGTGCCCGCACCACGTCAAGGTACCTTTCTACCGCATGACGATTGAGATCCTTCGATCCGACTTGCTGATGGTAGAAGAGCCAGGCGAGCTCCCGGGCATCCGAGGGACCGAGGCAGAGTCGTCCTCGCGCCAGCCGGCTGATGAGGGCACTCTTGAATAGGCCGGTCAGGTCAATTACGAGATCGAACTCCCTCCGCCGCAGTTGCCGGATCACCCTCCAGAGACCCCTGAGAGGACGCTGGCGATCGAAGGAGATGACCTCATCCACGTCGGCCGCATACCTGAGGAGCGGCGCGTACACCGCATTCACGACCCAGGTGATGCTGGCGGGCAGGCCTTCCCTGAGGCAGCGGATCGTGGGGAGCGCATGGACGAGATCCCCCAGAGAGCTCAGCTTGACGATCAGCACTCGCGTGGTTGACACGGCGACCTCGGTCGTCACCATTTCCGCTCGACGATGAAATCTACCAACATCTCGAGCGAGCGCCGGGCGACGGTATCGGGAAAGGGGACTAGCTGCTCCCGCGCCTTCCTCAGGTACTTCCTCGCCTCCTCCACCGACGCCAAGACCCCACCGCCCTCCGTCACATACCGACGAATCCGCTCCACATCGGCCTCCTGCAGCTGTCCATTGGACAAGAGGTGGCGGATGTGATCGCGCTCGGGGCTGTGATCCTGATGGAGGACGTAGATCAACGGATAAGTCACCTTGCCTTCCACCAGGTCATTGCCGACCGGTTTCCCCAGCATCTCTTCGCTCGCCGCAAAGTCCAGGGCATCGTCCACCAGTTGAAAGCCGATCCCCAGGTTGAGACCAAACTCCGTGAGAGCCTCCACCCGGGGTTCATCCACCCCGGCGATCAATGCCCCGCTCCGGCACGCCGCGGAGAAGAGGGCCGCCGTCTTGCAGGTGATGATCGTGAGATAGTCCTGGTGGAGCACATCGGGATTCCGATGCCACCGCAGCTCCAGGATCTCCCCTTCGGTCATGGCGACGGTGGCGTCCGCGAAGGCCTTGAGCACCTGAAAGTCGCCGTCGCGCACCAGCCGCTGGATCGAGTGCGAGTAGAGAAAGTCCCCAGCCAGGACCGCGACGTGGGGACCCCACCGCGCGGGCGCCGACGGCCGCCCCCGGCGTTTTTGGGCGTTATCGATGATGTCGTCATGGATCAGGGTGGCCGCGTGCATGAACTCCGCCACCACCGCCAGATCCACGTCCCGCTCCCCTCCGTCGTACCCGCACATCCGGGCGGAGAGGAGGAGGAGGGCGGGGCGCACCCGTTTTCCACCGCCCCCGAGCACGTAGTTCGTCACTTCTGAGATGAGATCGGCCCGGCTCGAGATCTTCACCTGAATCCGGCGCTCGACCTCGGCGAGCTTCTCGGCTACGGGGGCGAAAACCAGCTCACGCAACACGGGGCCTGCTCCTGAAGGGGGCGCCGCCCACGGAGCCTCACGGCCGCGCGGGCGAACGCCGACCACGATAGCACAGGAGATGGTCGGGTTCAACTCCAATGAGACGTTCACCGATGACCGACTCCCGATGACAGATGGCGGATAAGCACCGAGCATAAGGAAACAACTGGTTTTCCGGTCGTCGGTCAACAGTCGTCGGTGATCGAGGGTCGGTCGTCGGTCAACGGTGGTCGGTCGTCGGCCGCCGCGAGGCGGCCTTCGACTTCCCGTGCGAGGCGGATAAAGACGGCAGCAGAGATCAGGCCCACAAGGACCCCGCCAGCCACGTCGGCAGGATAGTGAACCCCGACATAGACTCTCGAGTATCCCACCAGAGCGGCCACCAGGAAGAGCGGGAAGGCCAACGGTCGATAGAGGGAGGCGAAGAGGAGGGCCTGGGCGGTGATGTTCGCGGCGTGACTCGAGGGAAACGAGAGGGAGTGGGTGCAGCCGACGAGGAGTCGGACAGCCTCCAGGGCCTGACAGGGACGGGGGCGCTGGATCCAGAACTTGACCAGTTCATTCGCCGAATTGGACACGAGGAGCAACACCAGGGCCGTCACGACCGCGAGCCGCCCCTTTCTGCCTCCCCAGACCAGGAGCCCGATTCCCGCACCCGCGAACGGGACGAGAAAGGGCCCGGGATTGGTAATGACCGGCATCAGGAGATCGAAGAGGGCATTGCTCAGATCCCTGTTGATCGCCCGGAAGAGGAAGAGATCAAGATCAGCCATCCCGCCTATCGCCTCACTCCCCACCCGGACCGCGAAACACGTGACGGATGGTGTAAATGGGCTTGTCCTGCGACTCGTAGTAGATCCGGACCACAAGCTCCCCGAGGAGCCCCAGGATGACGAGCTGGACCCCCAAGATGACCAGCAGGACACTGAGCAGGAGGAGGGGACGGTTGCCGATGGCTTGCCCCGTGGTCAGCTTGAGCACGCTGAGGTAGGCGCCCAGGAGGCCTCCCGCCACGGCCGAGAGGAGCCCCAACAAGCCGAAGATCTGGATCGGTTTGGTGGAGTAACTGAGGAGGAACTTGACGGTGAGTAGATCGAGAAGCACCCGGAAGATCCGACCGAGAGTGTACTTCGAACGGCCGATGCGCCTGGGGTGATGTCGAACCTTGATCTCGGTCACCGAGACCCCCATCCAACTGGCCACGGCCGGGATGAAGCGGTGCATCTCCCCGTAGAGCCGCAGGTTCCGCACCACCTCCCGCCGATAGGCCTTGAGGGTACACCCGTAATCATGGAGCTTCACGCCCGTCACCGCCGAGATGACCCAGTTGGCAACCCTGGAGGGAAGACGGCGAGTCCAGAAGGGGTCCTTCCGATCCACCCGCCAGCCGCTCACCAGATCGTACTCTTTGGCCAGCCCAAGGAGGGTGGGGATATCCGCCGGATCGTTCTGCAGGTCCCCGTCCAGCGTCACCATCACCTCGCCCCGCGCATGGTCGAAGCCGGCACTGAGGGCGGCCGTCTGGCCAAAGTTCCGGCGCAGGCTGACGATGACCCAGCGTGGATCCTCCGCTTGAATCGCCTGGGCGACGGCGAGCGTTCCGTCGGTGCTCCCATCGTCCACCAGGATCACCTCGTAGGCGAGGCCGAGAGGATCCAGCGCCTGTCCGATCGCGCTCTGCAGGGGGCGCAGATTCCCCTCTTCGTTGAAGACGGGGATCACCAGGGAGAGCGGGATGGATTGAGAGCGTTCACGGTTCACGGTTCACGGATTTGGATTCAGTGCAGAGTCTGGACGGTTGAGCGCCAGGTCTGGACCGTGAGCTTTCACCGCGGACCGACGCGCGAGGGCAAGGGCGGCCCCCGTGGCCACGGCCCCGCCGAGCAAGATCCCCCCGACAACGTCGGTCAGCCAGTGACTGTCTGTATACATGCGACTGATGCCGACCCCCAGCACGATGAACATCCCGCCAGCCGCGCTGCCGGCCACCCCCAGAGGTCGACGAAAGAACCCGCTCCGGTAGGCGAAGTACAGGAGCCCGATCACCGTCACCATCGCAGCCAGCGTATGCCCGCTCGGGAACCCGAACCGGGGATCCCCCGGTCGCAGCCTGCCCACCACGACCTTGGAGAGCTGCCCCAAGGCCCCTCCGCCCCCCAAGGCCAGGAGAAAAAAGAGGAGGAATTCTCTCTTGATCCCACGGGACAGAGCGAGACTCACCAGGATGAGCATCACGGTCAAGACCCGCCAGTCCCCGAAGATCGCCCATCCCCTGATCACCCACCCCGCCGCGATGTCCTGAATCCCCTGAAAGAAATCGCGGGCCGCACGGTCAACGGAAAAGGGCGCGCTGAATTTGACGAGAGTGGCTAAGCACAGGTAGACCACAAGGAAGATGAGTGTCACCGCACCCCAGGGAGAGACCTGGATCGTCCGTCGCTTCACTATGGCATTCCCCCTTGCGGAGATGACAGCGCCGTATGCTACCACACCCTCCTGGAGTGTCCAACCCTTAATTGGGCTACGGCGAGCGGTTCGGCCGAGCTCACCGTCGAGGCCTCAGCCGAGCCGTTCACGGTTCACGGCGCAGGGTCCGGTGTCCGAAGTCGCCAAGGGCGAGGAGGGGGAGAAGATCCATCCCTCCCTCGCCTGGGAGCCTATTCTGCGGCTTGTTTAACATGCGCAGCACGTGCAGGCCCTGAGCGACATTGCCGGGAGCGGCGGGGTCCCTCGGCAGGCGGCGGCCCGGGAAACCGAGGCGCGATCCGTGGCCGCCTTCATTGCACGGATCGTGAACACGGAGGGACCCGGGCCGTAAGCCGCCGATCAGGGTCGCCGCGGGAGGCCCGGAGCGATGGGCCAAACGTGCTGCTCGTCTCACCTCTCCGCAATGTTGCTCGGGGCCTGCAGGCGCTGTTGGCGTGGCGGGACCCCCTGGCCGAACGCAAACCAGTTTCCGCCTCCCTCCGGATGGATTTCCCTCACCGGCTCGCGGGTGGCGGAGGCCGAGGCCCGGCCGCCCGCAGGAGAATTTCGCAACCAAAACTTCCCAATAAATGGCGCGTTAATTCTCCGAGGACGGACGGGTGAGGCCTCCGACAGGACCCGCAGAGCCGGTGAGCCAAGATGTCCGATGTTTGAAATGTTACAGACCGAGGAGGGGGTTCTTTAGGGAAGATCGTCGAAGGAGCCCACCAGTCGATGGAGCCGGTTCACCCACGCCTCCAGATCGCTCTCCGCGCCACCCCGATCGAGAAGCAGGGAGATCTTTGCAGCCAGCACCACCCGCTCGGCGTGGCTTGGATGCCCCGTCGGCTTTGTGTCCCAGCGGCTGGGAGACAGCTCGACGGCCATCCGCTCGAAGACCTTGGCCCCGGCCCGAATATCGTAGCCGGCGCGATGCGCGTACAGCAGTCCCCGAATGTCGGCCGCGCGCTCCTCCTCTCGCCGACTCCCCCCGACCAGACCCTGCTCAGCGGAGGTCGGGAGGTGGCCCATCTCATGGCCCAAAACCACCGCCAATTCATCGTCGCTCTTCACAAACCTGAGCATCCCGAGACAGACGTGGATCTTTCGCTTGCCCACGTAGGCGTTCACCCCATCACACCCCCCCACCTCGACGCTGAGCTGGGGCGGATCCGGCACGGCCAGCAGGAGGCGCATGAGCACCCGCTCGAGCCGCACCTGCTGATTCCACCTGAACCGCGCGGCCCGCCGCTCTAACTCTGTGGTCTGGGCTCGCTCCTCCTCCTCCGTGACCAGGGTACGGAGGCTTTCTTCCCGAGGCCCGGCGGCGCAGGCCGTCGCCAGGACGAGGAGGAGACCGACCGTCAGGACCCTGATTGCCAGGGGATACGGGGTGACTGCCGCCTCTGTGGCGGGATGAGAAGTCTCTGTCCGATCCATCATCATCATCGAAATTCCCACGGCTCTCGGTGCACGTTTTGTGCCAACAGGCGAACCCCGCGTGCGCATGGCTCACCCTTGGGGAGGGGGGCGGAAAGCTGAACGAAAAGACCCCGAGCCGGCCTGATTGTCCGACTCGGGGTCGCGCGCCTGGCTGTGCCTATGTCGCTCGAGGGCGCTGCTCCTTGCTTCAGCGCATCCTCACATCCCCCTTCTCTGCCGCCACCTGTCGTCACAGACATCCTGGATCGTCCAAGAGACCGGCAGAAGGCCGGCCTGCGCAGGCACGATCCCTGGGCCGCGCTGGTGGGCGCCCCGGCCTTCATTGCCCCCCACGCCGGGATACGCGAACCAGTAGAAGAGGTCGTGGTGGACCCCTTCACCGGTCGCCGGTACGGAGATCGCAAAGGGGATCGGCTCATATCTCGAGGCGATGACCCGATCCCCGTAGGTCCACCGCTCGGCGAGGATTCCCCCTTGAGCGTCCCTGGCGAACAGCCGGACCTGGAAGTCGTAAATCGGCGTATTGCTTCGAAGGCTGCTCAGGGCGTAGCCTTCGATCCGCACTCCTCCACCCTCGGGGGTCGTACAGCGCCAGAACAGGTCGGCTTGGACCGCATCGAAATAGAAGGGATACTCCATCGGGTGGTAGATGTCGGCTGGTGGGGTGAACGCGCTCGGTGGCAGCGCACACCCCGCTAGGGTCAGGACTAGAATCAAATGGCGGTACATCCTTTCCCTTCCTTCCCACGGCTCCAAGATCGGCCCCCGCATCTCCTGCGCTGGGCCGAACCCCCGCCCTCTACCCCGGGAGACGAAAAAACCGACCGAAAATTTACTGCCGGTATCCCTCGGGTACCGACTGGCGGGGACCCATCAGTGCATGACCCGACGCCAGCCATGTTAATCTAACCGAGGTAACCCGAATCCACACATGGAAAAAAGAGGGCCCCGAGGGAGGACCCCGGGGCCCTGGACCTAGAGGCCGGCAACAGCAGGCCTAGAAGGTCAGGATGAACTCGATGGTGCTAAACCAAGGGTCAGTCACGTTGAAGGCGGTTGTGGCTCCACCGACCTGACCGGCTCTGAGGGCGCCTCCGGTGTCAAAAAAGTTACCGGCGAGCAGGTACCCAACGTACCAGTTCACGACGAGGTTTTTGTACACCTGGTAGGCGGCCTTGACGTCAAACTCGGTGCCGATATAGGTGTCCCCCGCAGGGTTCACGGCGGCCCAGAGCAGGCCCACATCCCCGTTAATGCTGAGCTGTTTGACGGGGACCCACTTCACCCCGGGCTTGACGTAGAACATGCCCGGAGAGAAGCGATTA
>CAYSDK010000001.1:78204-86152 GCA_964429865.1 uncultured bacterium | reverse complement strand
GGAGGGGCACAAGATGGCGAAGTGGCAAAGGGCAATTCCCCGGATCGTGGGGGCCATATGCCTTCTCATCTACCCCTTCGTGGACCAGGCCCTGAATCTGCAGACTCTGTACGCCGTCACCGATGCCGCCGTCTTCGTCGTGCTGGCGTTAGGGCTGAACATCGTCGTTGGCTACGCCGGCCTCTTGGACCTGGGCTACGCCGCCTTCTTCGCCATCGGGGCCTATACGACGGGTATCCTCACCTGGCCTGGCCACGGGCTCGAGTGGAACTTCTGGATTGTCCTCTGGATCAGCGTGGTCGTCGCCGCCCTCTTCGGCGTCATCATCGGTGCCCCCACCCTCCGGGTGCGGGGAGACTATCTGGCGATCATCACCTTGGCCTTTGGCGAGGTGGTTCCCATTGCCTTTCGCAACCTCTGGAACCTCGACATCCGCGTCGGAGACTGGGTGCTGCTCGAAAACTTCAATCTGACCAACGGCCCTCAGGGCTTGAACCCCGTGGGCCGGCCGAGCCTCTTCGGCTTCGAGTTCGGCTTCGATCCTCTCCCCTGGTATTTTCTGATCCTGGGTATCGGGGTCCTGGTCGTCCTGGCCTCTCACCGTCTTGAGCATTCCCGGCTAGGCCGGGCCTGGATGGCCATCCGCGAGGACGAGACTGCGGCCGCCTGCATGGGGGTCGATCCCATTCGGACAAAGCTGCTGGCCTTTGCCTTGGGTGCCTCCTTCTCGGGTTTCGCCGGGGCCTTTTACGCGGCGAAGCTTCAGGCCATCTTCCCCGAGCTCTTCCGGTTTCAGGTCTCCATCATAATCCTCTGCATGGTCATCCTGGGGGGCATGGGGAGCATCACGGGGGTCATCATGGGGGGGATGTTTATCCTCTTCTTCGACCGGGTGGTCCTGGCGCAATCGACCCAACTGGTGAGGGGCCTCGGGAGAATCTTGAACGTCACCCCCCTGATGAATGTCGACCTGCAGCTCTGGCGGTGGCTGTGCTTCGGCGCCACGTTGATCATCGTCATGGTCCTGAGACCAGAGGGGCTCTTCCCCTCCAGACGATGGCGGGCCGAGCTTCACGCGACGGAAGGAGCCGGCGCAGAGCCGGCAGTGCGATGACCTTGCTGGAAGCCAAGAAGATCACCAAGAGTTTCGGCGGCCTCGTCGCTGTCAACGAGGTCGATTTCACCATCGAGCAGGGCGAGATCCGGGGCCTTATCGGCCCCAACGGGGCGGGCAAGACGACCCTCTTCAACCTGGTGACCGGCCTGTACCGGCCCACCTCCGGGCATCTGGCCTTCGACGGCCGAAAGATTGCCGGGCTCAGGCCCAACCAGATCACCGCCCTCGGCATTGCCCGCACCTTCCAGACTATCCGCCTCTTCCCGAATATGACTGCGCTGGAGAACGTCCTGGTCGGTATGCACTGTCGGCTTCAGGCCGGGTGGGTCGGGGCGATTTTCCGCCCCCCGTCCGTCGAGGCGGAGGAAGCGCGGGCGAAAAAGAAGGCCGGGGCGCTCTTAGAGTTTGTGGGCCTGGGCGCCAGGCCCGGGGCCCTGGCGAAGAACCTCCCCTATGGGGATCAGCGGCGGCTAGAAATCGCCAGGGCATTGGCCACGGACCCAAAACTCTTGCTCTTGGACGAGCCGACGGCCGGAATGAACCCCAGAGAGGCGGAGACCTTGACAGAGTTCATCGGACGGTTGCGGAGGGAGTTGAACCTCACCATACTGCTCATCGAGCACCGGATGGAGGTGGTGATGGGGATCTCGGATCGGGTGACGGTCCTCGACTACGGAGTAAAGATCGCCGAGGGCCCGCCGGCCCACGTGCAACAGGATCCCGGAGTGATCGAGGCCTATTTGGGGAAGAGCGGGATCGTGGAGCACTCTGATGCTCAAGCTTGAAGCCGTCCACGCCGCCTATGGAAACATCCAGGCCCTCAGGGGGGTTTCCCTCCTCGTGGAGCGGGGAGAGATTGTGACCATGATCGGCGCCAACGGGGCCGGCAAGACCACGACCCTGAAGACCGTCCTGGGAGTGCTCCGCCCCCGGCAGGGCCGGATCTTCTTCGAGGAGGAACGGATCGACGGCCTGCCCCCTGACCAGGTCGTCCGGAGGGGGATTGCCTCGTCGCCTGAGGGGCGCCGGATCTTTTCCCGGATGACGGTCCTGGAGAATCTCGAGCTGGGCGCCTTTGCCCGAACCGACACGGCAAATATCCGGAGAGATACGGAATGGGTGTTGGCGCTGTTCCCTCGCCTTCGCGAGCGGCTTGGCCAGAAAGGGGGGACCCTCTCCGGGGGAGAGCAGCAGATGCTTGCCATCGGGAGGGCCCTCATGGCCCGTCCAAGGGTTCTTCTCCTGGACGAACCCTCGATGGGTCTCTCGCCGATCCTAGTCGAGACCATCTTTTCCATCATCCGGGATATCAATCGAGAGGGAACTGCGATCCTCGTGGTTGAGCAGAATGCTCGCATGGCGCTGAGTGTCGCCCACCGCGGTTACGTCATTCAGACCGGGCAGATTGTTCTGGAGGGAGCAGCCCGGGATCTCATGCTCAACGAGGAGGTTCGGAAGGCCTATCTGGGTTCGTAGATGGTCGAGGGAATCGAACGACAATGAGCAAAAGGCCCAAGATAACTCCCGTGAATTTCATGCGTCCCGATCCGGCTGTTGTCGAAGAGGCGGCGGCGGTCTTACGGAGGGGAGGGCTTGTCGCCTTTCCCACTGATACCCTGTACGCGCTGGGTGCCGACGTGTTCAGGCCGGAGGCGGTCGCCCGGGTCCTTGAGGTCAAGAAACGCCCTCAGGATAAGCCGATTCCCGTCTTTATCGGCAAAATGGAAGATGTGAACGACGTCGCGAGGGAACTGCCGGGAGCTGCGTGGCAACTGGCTGAGCGATTCTGGCCAGGTCCCCTCACCCTGGTGCTCCTTGCTGCCCCGAGGATTCCAGAGGCCGTAACGGCTGGAACGGGGACCGTCGGGATTCGGATCCCGAAGTCTCACCTGACGCTGGAAATCCTGGCAGCGCTTGATCGCCCCATCACCGGAACCAGTGCCAACAGAAGTGGTGGGGTCGACCCAGTGACGGTCGCAGATGTCGTCAGGGGCCTTGGCAACCGATGCGACCTGGTTTTGGACGGCGGACGGGTACCAGGAGGGACTGCCTCGACGGTCCTCGATTGCACCGAACTCCCCTTCCGCATCATCAGAGAGGGGGCCATCACTGCACAGGC
This sequence comes from uncultured bacterium, assembly GCA_964429865.1. GTDB lineage: Bacteria > Methylomirabilota > Methylomirabilia > Methylomirabilales > CSP1-5 > CSP1-5. The sequence goes on along the minus strand of CAYSDK010000001.1, from coordinate 82,916 downwards.
GCTAGGCGCCGTGCTGGGCAAGGAGATCTTGCACTTATCCTGAGATCTCATTTGAAGGGGGGCGGGAATTATGATAAGTTATTGATTTAGGGCCTTGGAGGCCCGAAGGATTTCGACGTTGGGGATCGAGGACCTCGTTGAAAGCATTACGTCATACACCCCTGATGCGGACGTAGCGATCCTGCGCAGGGCCCACGAATTCGCCGCGACCGTCCACCGGGGACAGGCGCGGCGCTCGGGCGACCCCTACCTCTCCCACCCCATGAGGGTGGCGGCGATCCTCGCAGATCTCAAGATGGATGTGCGAGCCATTGCCGCAGGCCTTCTGCACGATGCCATCGAAGATACCCAGACGACCGTCGAGGAGATTCGAACCCTTTTTGGCGACGAGATCGCCGACCTGGTCGATGGGGTTACCAAACTGTCCAAGCTTCCCTTCTCCACCCGTGAGGATCGCCAGGCGGACAGTTTTCGGAAGATGCTGCTGGCGATGGCGAAGGATATCCGAGTCATCATGATTAAACTGGCTGACCGCCTCCATAATATGCAGACCCTGGACCCGCTGCCGGAGGCCAAGCGCCAGCTCATCGCCAAGGAGACCCTTGAAATCTACGCCCCGCTGGCCCATCGCCTGGGTATGGCCAAGATCAAGCAAGAGCTCGAAGACCTGAGCCTACGACACTTGGATGCTGAGGCCTATCGAGACTTGGCCATCCAGATCGCCAAGAAGCGACAGGAGCGGGAGGCGCAGGTCAACGAGGCGATCGCCATCCTCAAGCAGAAACTGGCCGAGGTCGATATTCCTGGTGACATCACCGGTCGCCCCAAGCACTTTTACTCGATCTACCGGAAGATGCGCGACCAGAGCAAGACCTTCGATGAGATTTACGACCTCACCGCGATCCGAGTGATCACGAATACCCTCAAGGATTGTTATGGCGCCCTGGGAATGGTCCACAGCCTCTGGAAGCCTATCCCGGGCCGGTTCAAGGACTTCATTGCGGTCCCCAAATCCAACATGTACCAGTCCCTTCATACGACCGTGATCGGCCCCAAGGGGGACCCGACCGAAATCCAGATCCGGACCCAGGAGATGCACCGGACGGCGGAGGAGGGCATCGCCGCCCACTGGGCCTACAAAGAGGGGAGGGCCACCCTCGATGAGACGGATAGGAATTTTCTCTGGCTGCGCCAGTTGCTCGATTGGGGCCAGGACCTGAAAGATAGTCGAGAGTTTCTGCATACGCTGCGCATCGACCTGTTTCCGGAGGAGGTCTATGTCTTTACCCCGAAGGGGGATGTCAAGGCGCTACCCCGCGGGGCCACCCCCATCGACTTTGCCTTCAGCATTCATACCGACATCGGCCTCCGCTGTTCAGGGGCCCGGGTTAACGGGCGGATCGTCCCCCTCCGGTACGAACTCAGCAACGGGGACATCGTGGAGATCCTGACCGCGGCCACACAGCATCCGAGTCGGGACTGGCTCAAAATCGTCAGAACGTCCAGAGCGCGCAGCCGCATCAAGGCCTGGATCAAGAACGCGGAGCGGGTCCAATCCATCACGTTGGGGAAAGAGCTCTTGGACCGAGAGTTTCGCAAGATCGCAAGGGCAACTCCGCCGCTGTCGAAGCTCGAGGCCGTGGGCCAGGCTGTGGAGCACTACAAGGTGGGGAGCGATGAGGAGTTGTACGCGGCCATCGGCTTCGGCAAGATCTCGCCCCGTCAGGTGGCGCTGAAACTGCTCCCGCCCGAGCAGGCGCAGGCGATCATGGAGGAGGAGAGCAAGGGAAGGAGGGTACCGGTCAAGGCGGCGGAGGAGGGGATCCATATCGATGGGGTGGATGATATCCTGCTCCACTTTGCCAAGTGTTGTGATCCCCTCCCCGGAGACGACATCATCGGATTCATCACCCGAGGACGGGGGGTCACCATCCATACCGCCGATTGCCCCAACGTCCTGGCCTTCGGATACGATTCCGAGCGACAGATCCGGGTCCACTGGGACGAACGGACGAAGGTCCCGCATCAGGTGAAGATCAAGGTGACCATCGGGGAGGACCGCCCAGGGCTCTTGGCAGAGATCAGCAGTGCCATCTCTTCGACCAACGCGAACATTGCGCAGGCAGAGATCAGGGTCACCGAGGAGCGGCGGGGACTCAACACCTTTGTCCTGGAGGTCTTCGACCTGAAGCAGCTTCAGGGCGCGATGCAGGCGATCCGGCGGGTCAAAGGTGTCATGGGGGTCGAACGCATCCGCAGCCACTAGCGAGTTCAGGGTTCAGCGTTCATAGTTCATGGACGAGAGGGGAGTTGGATTCTACCCTGAACTATGAACTATGAACGAACTGGGGCGCCGGCTAGCTGGCCTTTTGCACCTTGCCGGAGCGGAGACATCGGGTACAGACGTGGATATAACGGGGGGTGCGGTTGATCAGCGCGTGGACCCGATGAATGTTTGGGAGCTGTCGCCGTTTGCTCACGTTGTGGGCGTGGCTGATCCGGTGGACCACCTTTGGACCCTTGCCGCAGATCTCGCACGCACTATTCATCTTGGCCACTGTCGGCTCTCCCCGATAGTGTACCCTGCCGCTCACCGAACGCAACGGAGATTACTGAGAGTCGCATGAAAAGGCAAGAGATTTCTTCAGTCCCGCATGCCCCGAATCTCAGCATGCCGGTACAGTACCTCAAGGGGGTGGGGCCGAAGCGGGCTCAGGCCCTTGCCCGGCTGGGAGTGCGGACCGTAGCAGACGTCTTCTACCTCTTGCCTCTCCGACACGAGGATCGAAGGGTTCTTCGGCCGATCCGGGATCTGAGTGCGGGTGTTCAGGAGACGGTGGTGGGAGAGGTCAAAGGGGCGGCAGTCACTTCAACCCGCCGTGGCCTCAAGATCCTGTCGGTCATCCTCGCAGACGGAACCGGGACGTTAGTCGCCAAATGGTTTCATCAACCGTACCTCAAGCAGCGGTTCAACCCAGGTCATCGGGTCATCGTGTCGGGAAAAGTGAGTTGGGGTCCGGGGTTCGAGATGGTGAACCCGGACTACGAAGCATGGGAGGATGGAAGCCAGACTCACACGGGCTGCATCGTCCCGGTGTATCCCTTGGCTGATGGACTGTTCCAACGGTGGCTTCGGAGCTTCATGAAAGACCTCATCCTAACGTGGGCCCCGCAGGTTCAAGACTTCCTTCCTCACGGGATCCTCCATCGTCACGGCCTCATGACCCTTCCCGAGGCTCTCCGGGCAATCCATTTTCCCGAGCAGATGGAGGACGCGGAGGCGGGGAAGAGGCGCCTCGCCTTCGATGACCTCCTGCTGCTGAGCCTCGGCGTGGCCCGCATGCGTCGGGCGGCAGAGGCGGATGTGGCGGGTGCCATGGCGGGGGCGCCGGGCATCGAAACGGCGGTACGGGCACGCCTGGGGTTTGAGCTTACCCCCGCCCAGGAGCGGGTCCTGGAGGAGATCAAGGCTGACATGGCGCGGCCTCGACCCATGATGCGCCTCCTGCAAGGGGATGTGGGGTCTGGGAAGACGGCGGTGGCCCTCCTGGCCATGGTCCATGCCGTGGGAAGCGGCTTCCAGGGGGCGATTATGGCGCCTACAGAGATCCTGGCGGAGCAACACTACCTGAAGGCCCAGGCCGTCCTGGAGCCCGTGGGGATTCAGATCGGCCTCCTGAGCGGAGGGACAAGCGTACGGGAGCGGGAGAGGCTTCGGCAGTCTATTGCTGCGGGTGAGGTGCAGGTGGCCATCGGAACCCACGCCCTCCTGCAGGAGGCGGTCAGCTTTCACCGTCTGGGCCTCATCGTCGTGGACGAGCAGCACCGCTTTGGGGTGAAACAACGGGCGGAGTTGGCCGCCAAGGGTGCTCGCCCGCATACCTTGGTCATGACCGCCACCCCGATCCCCAGAACCTTGGCTTTCGCGCTCTACGGTGACCTCAACCTCTCGATCATCGAGGGGCTGCTACCAGGACGGCAACCCGTGAAGACCGAACTTGTCCCCGAGGCGATGCGCGGTCAGGCCTACGAGTTCGTGCGCGAGGAGGTCCGAAGGGGAGGAGCCGCGTACGTGATCTGTCCCCTCGTGGAAGAGAGTGAGGAGGCCGATCTGAAGGCGGCGACGAGTGTGGCCGCCGAGCTCCAGAAAGGGACTTTTCGTGACAGCAGCGTCGGTTGTATCCACGGCCGGATGCGGACAGAGGAAAAACGCAGGGTCATGGACGCCTTCCGCAATGGGAAGATTCAGGTCTTGGTGGCCACCACGGTGGTGGAGGTGGGAATGGATGTTCCGCGGGCGACGGCGGTGGTGGTAGAGCATGCCGATCGCCTTGGCCTCACGCAACTGCATCAGATTCGGGGAAGGGTCGGGCGGTCCCAGGCCCAAGCGGTCTGCTTCCTGATTCACGGCCGGTACCTCACCGAGGAGGGCGCGGCCAGACTTCAGGCCATGGTGGAGTGGGCGGATGGTTTTCAGCTCGCTGAACGGGATCTGGAGCTGAGGGGGCCAGGAGAGCTGTTCGGGACACGGCAAGCGGGAGTGCCGGATCTCAAGGTTGCCCATCTTCTTCGAGACGTGAGGCTCCTCGAGCTTGCCCAGCGGGAAGCCTTCGGGCTGGTGGAAGAGGATCCCGACCTCATCGGTCACTCATTGCTCCGCGATGCCGTCGAGCAGCGGTGGGAAGGGGCACTGGCGCTGGCCACCATCGGCT
>CAYSDK010000001.1:60992-78104 GCA_964429865.1 uncultured bacterium | reverse complement strand
ATGCGGGTGATCGCAGGGGAGGCGAAAGGACGACGACTCAAGGCTCCGAAGGGGAAGAGAGTCCGTCCAACTTCCGACTACCTTCGGGAGGCTCTTTTTGGTATTCTCGGAAGCTCAGTCCGGGGGGTTCGATTTCTTGACCTGTACGCCGGGTCGGGGGCAGTCGGCATTGAGGCCCTGAGTCGTGGCGGTGCCGAGGTTGTCTTTCTCGAGCAGGATCCGGCCTGCCTTCGCGTGCTCCGGGAGAACGTCAAGACGGCCGGCTTGCGGCAGAACCGGGTGCTCGCCGGTGACGTGCTGCGCGTCCTGCCGCGTCTCGCCCGTCAGCGGGAAAGCTTCGATATCATTTTTCTGGATCCTCCCTATGGCAGCGGCCTCGCCCCCAGCACGTTAGAGGTGGTGGCCTCCGGCGACCTGCTCCGGCCCCGTGGGGTTGTGATCGTCGAGCACTTTGCCAAGGAGCCACTTCCGGAGCGTATCGGAAATCTGCGTCGTATCCGAGAAAGGGCACACGGCCAGACCGTGTTGAGCTTCTACGCACGGGCACCGGAGGTCGAACGGTGAAGAGTATCCTGGCGGTCTATCCCGGCACCTTTGATCCCTTCACGAACGGGCACCAAGACATCCTGGAGCGCGCCCTAAAGATCTTTCCCCGGATGATCGTGGCGGTCGCCGGCAATCCGGAAAAGGCCCCTCTCTTCACGCTCGAAGAGCGGATGGAAATCATCCGGGATGCGGTGAAGGGCATACAGGGGGTCCGGGTCGATCCCTTGCACACCCTCCTCGTGGACTACGTGAAGACGCAGGGGGCGGCCGTCGTGATCCGCGGCCTCAGGGCCATCTCCGATTTCGAGTACGAGTTCCAGATGGCCCTCATGAATCGCCGGATCGCTGAAGACATCGAGACGGTCTTCCTGATGCCCCACGAGGCCTATACCTACCTGAGCTCGCGGTTGGTCAAGGAGGTTGCTCTGCTCGGCGGCACCGTGAAGGGCTTGGTGTCTCCAGTTGTGGAGCGGATGCTCAGGGAGAGGTATCGCCAGCGTAAATTGGGAAAACGGTAAGGAGGCATACATGGCCCTGTCACGACGCGTGCGCAGCATCAGCCCCTCGTCGACCCTCGCCCTGACCGCCCTGGCGAAGCAGATGCAGGCGGAGGGCATCGACGTCATCAGCCTTGCGGGGGGGGAGCCCGACTTCGATACCCCGAAACACGTCAAAGAGGCGGCGATCCAGGCTATCCGGGAGGGGTTCACGAAGTATACGGCGGTCGCGGGGACTGAACAGCTCCGGGACGCGGTGGTCGCCAAGCTGAAACGGGATAATGGACTGGAATATACCCGGGACGAGGTCATCACCTGCGCCGGCTCCAAACAGGCCCTCTATAATCTGGGGATGGTCCTTTTCGATAGGCGAGATGAGATCATCATTCCCGTGCCGTACTGGGTGACGTATCCCGAACAGGTCCGGCTGGCAGCTGCGACCCCGGTCTTTGTGTCAACCGCCGAGGAGGAGGGTTTCCGCCTGAAGCGGAGGGATGTCGAGCGGGTCTTGACCCCTCGGACGAAGGCGTTGATCCTCAATTCCCCCTGCAACCCCACGGGCGCGGTGATCGAGACCGAGGAACTCAAGGCCATCGCCGAACTGGCGGTGGAGAAGGATTTCTATCTCGTCTCGGATGAGGCCTACGAAACGCTGACCTATGACGGGGTCAAACACGTGAGCATCGCATCCCTGGGAGACGAGGTTAAGGCACGGACCTTTGTCGTGGGTGCGGTTTCTAAGACCTACGCGATGACCGGATGGCGGTTGGGGTATGCGGCTGGACCCAAGGAGATCATCAAAGCCATGATCGATCTCCAGAGCCACTCCACCTCGGCCCCGACCTCGATCAGCCAGAAGGCCGCCGTGGCCGCTCTGTTAGGGTCGCAGGAGACGGTCGAGGTCATGCGAGTGGAGTTCGAGAGGCGACGGCGCCATCTCCTGGAGCACCTGCAACGAATTCCGGGGGTGACGTGTGTCCCGCCCCAGGGGGCCTTTTACGCCTTCCCCAATGTGTCCGCCTTCTACGGGAAAAAGATTGCCCGAGGCCGCAAGATCAACAGCTCCACCGATCTCGTGGCCTATCTCATTCGGGAGGCCCGCGTCACGGCCGTCCCGGGCGCCGATTTTGGAAGTGACAAACACCTTCGCCTCTCGTACTGCCTCAGCATGGAGCAGATCCGCGAGGGGCTCGAGCGGATGGGCAGGGCGCTGGAGCAGCTCCGATGAGAGATGCGCGGACCGGGGCAGGGGACCGGGACTCGTGCTCGAGGGGGTGCCAGGACGGGCGTGCTCGACGATGGTGCGTTGGGTCCTTTTCACGACCGGCCTGATCCTCTGGGCGAGTCTGCTGTGGGGGGAGGGAATTCTCCCTCGCCGGGGAGGGACCTACCACTACACCCTGGGTCCCTCGGACCCACCCTCGCTCGATCCGATCCACATCACCGATACCGTCTCCCACGCTGTCGCTTCCGAACTGTATGACGGGCTCGTCACCTTCGATCGAGACCTGAAGGTCCAGCCTGCCATTGCCAGGCGATGGGTCGTCTCCGGCGACGGACGGACCTATACCTTCGATCTCCGGTCCGAGGTCCGATTCCACAACGGCCGGTCCGTGACCGCCGAAGACTTCCGCTACAGCTTTGAGCGCCTGCTCCATCCCGACACCCAGTCGGAGCGGACCTGGATCCTCGAGAAGCTGCAGGGGGCTCGGGAATTCATGGCAGGAAAGGCCCGCAGGGTCACGGGAATCGAGATCCTCGGGCCGCACAAGCTGCAGCTCACCCTCGAACGTCCCTTCGCCCCCTTCCTGGCCCTCTTGGCCTATCCGGCCGCCAGCGTCGTCCCCAGGGAGGAGACGGCGCGCTGGGGACGGCAGTTTTCCACGCACCCGATGGGGACCGGGCCGTTTCGTTTTCGCGAGTGGCGGCATGACGATCGGGTGGTCCTGGACGCCAACCCGGACTACTTCCAGGGTGCCCCGCATCTGGATCGGATCGTCTTTCGGGTGATCCCGGATGAGATGACGCGCTTTCAGGAGTTCAAGGCCGGAAATCTTGAACACACCGACATCCCCACGGGTCTCTTTCAGATGGTCCAGAACGACCCGATGCTGAGCCGGATGCTCTTTTCCGGCCCCGCCCTGGGGATCAATGCCATTCAGTTCAATCTCGAGAGACCGCCCTTCCGGGGAAACCCGAAACTGCGGCAGGCCTTTAACTACATCGTGGACAAAGAGGCCGTCGCCGCCGTGATTCTCGAGAAGCGGGTCATGCCGGCCCGGTCCATCCTTCCTCCGGGGATGGTGGGGCATAACCGGGACCTGCAGGGATACCCGTACAACAAGGCACACGCCAGGCGGCTCCTGGCCGAGGCGGGACATGAGGGGGGCAAGGACCTCCCGCCCCTGACGCTTCATTACAATACCGGGTTGGTCAACCGAAAAATTGCCGAGTTCGTCCAGGGGATGCTCCGGGAGATCGGGGTGACGGTCGCGCTTCGAGAAATGGACTGGCCTGCCTATCTCAATCTGGTGGACAGGGGGGATGTCCAGCTGTTCCGGCTCGGGTGGCTGGCAGACTATCCCGACCCGGAGAACTTCCTCACCGTCCTCTTTCACAGCCGCAATAAGGGATCCAAGGGGAATCTCTCCCGCTACGTCAATCCCCGCGTGGACGCGCTCCTGGACCGGGCCGACGCAGGCCTGGACCCCGCGGAACGCACGCGACTCTACCGAGAAGCGGAGAAGATCATCGTTGAGGATGCCCCCTGGATCTTCTTGCATTACTACAGCACCGATGTCCTGATCCAGCCCCGGGTCAAGGGCCTCCGGGAGCAGATCTCGGCGATGGACAGCTCGCCGACCCTCGGAAATGTCCAGATGCGCATGGTGTGGCTGGAGAAGGAGGGAGGGTGATGGATCAGGGCGAGCGTTTCATCGATCTCAGGAGTGATACCGTGACCACTCCCACCGAGGCGATGCGGGAGGCAATGCGAGGCGCGGTGGTGGGAGATGATGTCTATGGCGAGGACCCCACCGTCAGGCACCTGGAGGTCCTGGCTGCAGAACGCCTAGGCAAGGCGGCGGCTCTCTTCGTCCCCTCCGGGACCATGGGGAATCAGGTTGCCCTGTTGGCTCATGCGGCCAGGGGAGAGGAAGTTATCCTCGAAGAGAATTGCCACATCTATAGTTTTGAGGTCGGGGGACCGGCCTTTCTCGGCGGGATCCTGACCCGGACTCTTCGGGGAATGCATGGTATTCTCGACCCCCAGGAGATCCGCAAGGCGATCCGGCCGGAAAGCCTCCACTCCCCCCGCACCGCTCTCATCTGCCTCGAGAGTCCGACCAACCGGGGAGGGGGAACGATCTATCCGCCGCCGCTCCTGCAGGAGATCTGTGAGCTGGCCCATGGCGCTGGCGTGGCTGTCCATCTCGATGGGGCCCGGATCTTTAACGCGGCGATCGCGATGGGGGTTCCGGCAACGACATTCGCCCGATGGGCCGATTCGGTGATGTGCTGTTTGTCCAAGAGCCTCGCCGCCCCCGTTGGCTCCTTGCTGGCTGGGCGCCATGCCTTCATAGAACGAGCCAGGCGATTTCGGAAGCTCCTTGGAGGTGGGATGCGCCAGGCAGGGGTGATTGCGGCCGCCGGGATCGTCGCCCTCGAGACGATGGTCGATCGATTAGGGGAAGATCACGACAACGCCCGGCTCCTGGCCGAAGGTCTCGGTGGCATCGAGGGGATCGAGATCGACCTGAAGCGTGTGCAGACGAACATCGTGATCTTCGCCGTCCGGCACCCCACGATCACCGCCTCGACGCTCAGCCGAAGACTCCGGGAGGAGCGAGTCCTCGTCCATCAGATTTCCGCCGAGTCGATCCGGTGTCTCACCCACAAGGATGTCTCCCGCGCGGATGTCGAGCGTGCCCTGGCGATGATTCGAAAGATCACGACCTCGGGATGAGCGAGCGACGGATACGGCACTTTCCTCGTCACCTGATTCCTCGCTGGACGGGGGATGGCAGGGGATTCGATTGGAAGGTCGTCACAGGGGACCCGGAGCGGAACAGGGCGACGGCGGACCGGATCCGGGCCCACACACCCGCGGAATGGGCGTGAAGCGTTCGCCCCTTTCTCTGCTGATCAGGGTTGTCGTCTCCCTTGCCGTCGGGATCTTTTTCTTCGCCACGGTCCAGTTCGTGCTGGCCATTTATCCTCTCAAGTTCCACTCCAACATCACCCCCCTGCATCTCAAGCTCCCCTACGACGACGTGCGCTTCCGCACTACAGACGGTTTGACGCTTCGAGGGTGGTACATCCCCTCCTCCCGAAGAGCGAAGGGGACCATCCTGGTGACCCACGGCTATCCTGCCGATAAGGGGGATTTGCTGCCTCTCGTCCAGTTCCTCCACCGACGCTATAACCTCTTCCTGTTTGACTTTCGGTCCTTTGGCCAGAGCGAGGGGAGCGTGACCACGGTCGGATACCGGGAGCAGGAGGATCTGAGAGCTGCCATCCGCTATCTCAGGGGGCGCGGGGAGACGAACATCGGCGGGTTCGGCTTTTCCCTTGGCGCAGCAGTGCTCCTTCTGGTCGAGGACGCCGACCTCAAGGGAATCGTGGCGGATTCCTCCTTCGCCGACATGGAGCGGATGGTGGAGGCGGTCTACGGATACCTCCCCGGCGTCACCAAGGCCCCTATCGTGTGGCTCATTCGATCGTACGCCTCCGCGTTGGGGGTCGATATCGGGGTCATCGATCCCCGCCGGGCCATTGCCAAGGCTCAGGTGCCGATCCTGATAATTCATGGAGCGGGTGACCGACAGATTCCCGTCGAGCACGCCCGCCTCCTCTATGAGGCCGCGCCCCCTGATCGAGCCGAACTGTGGATCATTGAGGGGGCGGATCACGGTGGGACCTATGCGCGGGACCCGAAGAAGTACAAGGAGAAGGTGTTGGCCTTTTTCGCCAAGGTCCTGGAGCGATGAGGGGGGCGGAAAGACCGCCGCCTGCGGAGCAACGATGAGAAGGTATGTCCTCAGCAGGTGCGGGCAGGCGGTCCCGGTTCTCTTTGGGGTGACGCTGATCACCTTCCTGTTGACTCATGTGGCCCTCGGGGATCCGGTCCGGGCGATGATGGGGCAGCGCGCCGATCCCGAGGTGGTGGCCAGGATCCGGGCAGAATACGGGCTCGATAAGCCGTTGTGGCACCGCTATGCCCTCTATATGGGGAAGCTCCTGGTCGGGGATTTGGGTTACTCCTACCGCCAGGGAAGGCCGGTGAGTGAAACGCTGGCCGAGCGGCTCCCGGCGACGGCGCGGCTGGCGGTTGCGGCGATGGTGGTGGCGCTCGTGTTCGGGATGACGGCCGGGATCGTGGCGGCAGTACGACACAACACTGGCGTGGACCTCCTCATGATGACGCTGTCGCTCCTCGGCATCTCGACGCCCGTCTTCTGGCTTGGGATGATGCTGATCCTGCTCTTTGCCGTCTCGCTTGGATGGTTTCCCATCTCGGGGTACGGGGATGGAGCCTTCGGCCACCTCGTGCTTCCCGCCCTGACGCTTGGGGCACTCCAGGCGGGCTACATCGCCCGGATGACTCGGAGCGCTCTTCTCGAGGTTCTCCGACAAGAATACGTCCGGACGGCACGGGCCAAGGGTCTCAAAGAGCGGGTGGTCATCCTGAAGCATGGCCTTCGGAACGGGATCTTGCCGATCCTGACCCTCGCCGGGATCGGCCTCGGAGATCTCCTTGTCGGTGCACCCCTGACCGAAACGGTCTTTGGCTGGCCAGGGCTCGGTCGCCTGCTGGTGGCTGCGGTGGGCAATCGCGACCTCCCCGTGGTGTTGGGGGCGACGCTCCTCTTCGCCCTCATCTACCTCGGGGCGAACCTCGTGGTCGACCTGGCGTACGCGCTCGTGGATCCTCGGGTGAGATTAGCGGAGTGACACCGTCCATGTCCGAACGCGCACGGAGGGGCACAGGACGATCGGTACGGGGGCTCTTTTCGGGGCAGTGGCAATGGTCACCTGGGATCGTCCTGGGCTCTGCGATCCTTCTTTTCTTTGGCCTGATGGCGCTGCTGTCCACCCTGCTGGCGCCGTACGACCCCACCCGGATCCCTGAAGGGTTACAGGGACTCAGCCTGCTTCCCCCTCGGGGCGACCATTGGTTCGGGACCGACCTCTTGGGCCGCGACCTGCTGAGCCGGGTTCTGTATGGGGCGCGGGTCTCCCTCCTGATCGGAATCGTCGTCGAGCTGGTGGTGACCCCGATCGGCGTGATAATCGGCTTGTTTGCTGGGTATTTCGGTGGTAGGATCGACAGCGTTTTAATGCGCACCACCGATGCGGTGATGGCCTTTCCTGCGCTCGTGTTGGCCATTGCGTTGACGGCGGTCCTTGAGCAACCTGGGCTGTTGAGTGTCATTATCGTGCTGACGGCCGTCCGGTGGACGACGGTGGCTCGGCTGGTGCGGGTGCAAGTCCTCAGTCTGCGAGAGGCGGAACATATCGCAGCGATCGTTGCCTTGGGAGCGGGAAAGGGAAGGATCATTTTTCGGCATCTGCTCCCGAACTGCCTGGCCCCGATCCTGGTGGCCATGACATTCGGGGTGGCCTCCAATATCCTTGCAGAGGCGGGCCTCGGCTTTCTCGGTCTCGGGATCCAGCCCCCCATGATGAGCTGGGGGTCCCTCCTCGCCGAAGGGGCCGTCTATCTCACCGCCAAGCCCTGGTTGTGCGTCTTTCCCGGTCTGGCAATCACCTGTACCGTTCTTGGGTTCCATGTGCTGGGCGACGGGCTGCGCGATGTTCTGGATCCGCGTCTGAGGTCCTAGGTGAGGAACGGAAGCCTCTTGATGATCCAAGACCTCCAGACCCACTTCTTCACGGGAGAAGGGGTGGTCCGGGCCGTTGACGGGGTGACGCTGAGTGTCCGGCCCGGGGAGACGCTCGGCCTGGTGGGGGAGTCGGGGTGCGGGAAGACGGTCACCGCCCTGTCGATCCTTCGATTGGTCCCGGACCCTCCGGGGAGGATCGTGGGCGGCACCATCTGCTTTGACGGGCGGGATCTCTTACGCCTGCCCGAGGAGGAGATGCGCAGTATCCGCGGGTGCGCCATCTCCATGATCTTTCAAGAGCCTATGACGTCCCTCAACCCGGTCTTCACGGTGGGGGAGCAGGTGGCGGAGGGGATCCGGCACCATCAGAAGGTTTCCAGACGGGAAGCGTGGGATCGGGCGGTTGAGGTGCTGCGGCGGGTCAAGATTCCCGACCCCGCCAGGAGGGCATACGAGTATCCCCACCAGCTCTCGGGGGGATTGCGCCAGCGCGTCATGATTGCTATGGCCCTCGCCTTAGGTCCGAGGCTCCTCATCGCCGATGAGCCCACCACGGCCCTGGACGTGACCATCCAGGCACAGATCATCGAGCTGCTCATGGGTCTCCAGGAGGAGATGCAGATGGCGGTGATCCTGATCACCCACGACCTGGGGGTCATCGCGGAAACTGCCGACCGGGTTGTGGTGATGTATGCTGGCAGGGTCGTGGAAGAGGCCTCCGCGGAACAGCTCTTTGAGACCCCCCTGCATCCCTACACCCAGGGCCTGTTGGAATCGCTCCCCAAACTGGAGGTGGGAAAACGGCACAGGCGCCTGACGGCAATCCCCGGTGTCATCCCCAACCTGTTGGACCTCCCCACCGGATGCAAGTTCGCCCCCCGGTGTCCGAAGGTGATCGGAGACTGTTGGCCCACAGAGCCGGAACTCAAGGAGGTTCGACCAGGCCACTGGGCTCGGTGCATCCTGGCGTAGCAGCGAACCATGGAACCCCTTCTTGTGGTGAAAGATCTCAAGAAATACTTCCCCGTCAAGAGGGGGCTCTGGTTCGGGGAGCGGGCCGACGTTCGGGCGGTGGATGGCGTGAGCTTTGCCATCGGTCGGGGAGAGACCCTGGGACTGGTGGGGGAGTCGGGGTGCGGCAAATCGACCACGGCGCGCCTCGTCCTCAGGCTCTTGGAGCCGACCGCCGGGGAGGTCTATTTCGGCAAGACCCCTGTCTTCAAGGCGAACAGGAAGGAGATGCACCAGCTCCGGCGCAAGATGCAGATAGTGTTCCAGGATCCCTATTCCTCCCTGGACCCCCGCATGTCGGTGAAGGACATCGTGGGCGAGGGGTTGGTCATCCACCGGCTGGCGCGGGGACAGGAGAAGACCGAACGAGTGGCGGAGCTCTTGGAGATGGTGGGACTGGGGCGCGAACATTTGGGTCGCTACCCCCACGAGTTCAGCGGCGGGCAGCGGCAGCGGATCGGCATTGCCCGGGCGCTCGCGGTGGGCCCGGAGCTCTTAATCGCAGACGAACCGGTCTCTGCCCTGGATGTCTCGATCCAAGCGCAGGTGATCAACCTCTTTGAGGATCTCCAAGAGCAGCTGGGGCTCACCTACCTATTCATTGCCCACGACCTCAGGGTGGTGAAGCACATCAGCGATCGTGTCGCGGTCATGTACCTCGGGCAGATCGTGGAGCTGGCGGAAAGCGATGAGCTGTACCGGAATCCTCTTCATCCCTATACGCAGGCCCTCCTGTCCGCGATTCCGGTGACCGACCCCAAAACGAAGCGGCAGCGGATTATCCTCGAGGGGGATCCGCCCAGTCCCATCCAGGTCCCGGCCGGTTGCCGGTTTCACCCACGCTGTCCCAAGCGCTTTGACCGGTGTGACACGGAGGCCCCGGTCCTTCGCGAGGTCGCCCCCCGGCATTGGGTGAGTTGCCACCTGTACTGACTGAAGGCGCCCGCCAGGCGGAAGGTGAATGCATGGCGAAGCTCAAGCTGATTACCTTCGGCTGTCAGGCTAACGAAGCGGACTCAGAGAAGATCGCCGGCGTCTTGGCCCAGGAGGGCTTTGAGCTAACAGAGACGGCAGAGGAAGCGGACCTGATCCTCATCAATACCTGTAGCATTCGCGAAAAGGCCGAACAGAAGGTCTACAGTCTCCTCGGGACCTTCCAGAGGCTCAAGGTCCAGAACCCTCGAATGAAGATCGGCCTGTGTGGATGTCTGGCCCAGCGTGAGGGGACTCGCCTCAAGGATCGCTTCCCCTACCTCGACCTGCTGGCGGGGCCCGGGGCAATGATCTATCGCATCCCGGAGATGCTGAGAGGCGGCCCGGCTCCCCCGGTCCTCCCCCGACCCAAGGAGCTGCTCCCCCTCTATGTCGATTCCCCGCGGCCTCGCCGCGAGAGCCTCTTCAAGGCCTGGGTCAGCATCATGGAAGGGTGCAATTACCTGTGCACCTTCTGCATCGTGCCCTACACCCGAGGACCGGAGCGGAGCCGTCCACCCGAAGACATCCTGGCCGAGGTCGAGGATCTGCTGAACCAGGGCTACAAGGAGATCACCCTGCTGGGACAGACTGTCAATGCGTACGGCAAGAATCTCAAACCCCGCACGCGCTTCTCCGATCTCCTGCGGGCCATAGATGCCCTGGTGGGGAGGGAGACGCGAGTGCGCTTCACGAGCTCGCATCCAAGGGACGTTACCCCGGACCTCATCGAGGCGATGGCCACTCTCACGAGTGTCTGCGAGCATGTGCATCTTCCCGTGCAGGCCGGGTCCGATCGGGTCCTGGCGCGCATGCGTCGCCTCTATACCCGGCAGCAGTACCTGAAAAAGGTCGAGGCGCTCAGGCAGGCGGTGCCCGACATCGCGTTGAGCACCGATCTGATCGTGGGCTTTCCCGGGGAGAGCGAAGAAGATTTTCAGGAAACCCTGAGTCTTCTGCGTCAGGTGCGGTACGATGGCATTTTTGCCTTCAAGTACTCCGCCCGGCCGCTCACGCCAGCCGCGACGTATCCTGATCAGGTTTCAGGGGATGCGAAGACGGAACGGATTCAAACCGTCCTCCAGCTTCACGACGAGATCGCGCTGGAGAAGAATCGCGAGCGGGTGGGCAAGATCGAGGAGGTCTTGATCGAGGAGGGGCCGAACCCGAAGATGCAAAGCGCTGCGACCGGTCGCACCCGGAGAAACCAGCTGGTCCACTTCTCGCAAGAGTCGCTTGTCCCGGGAGATACGGTCTCTGCTGTAATCGCTGGGGGTTATAGCCATTACCTTAAAGGAAAGATTCCGTAAACCGTCGATGGACCCGGCGTTTTCCGTCGCGCCGGACACTCACACGCGCGAAAGACGCCGAAAGAAAAGGTTTGACACATGAGCCTTTCATCACTATAATACGCAAGGTTGCGCCAGGTTTCTTCAAGGAGTGTCTATGAAAAGATACAATTTTCTGAAGAGGCCATTCGAACCCTTAGACCCAGACAAGGGATCCACCGGGAGCTTGAGTCCACAGGCCAGGCGCTTGCTCGTCATCGGTCTTGTCGGCGTTGTTCTCGCCGGGGGGCTCTATGTGTACACGACGTACTTTGGCGACGTGCCACTGCCCCTGCCGATTTCTTTTTCCCCTGGTGCCAAAAGCGCTCCGCCGCCCCCGCCCCCAACCCCAGCGAGACCTCCACAGGTGAGTCAGGCACCGATTAAGCCGCCGATACCCTTGAAACCACCCGAGACCGAGAAGGGAGAGCCAGAGGTGTCACCCAAGGCGGAAGCCCCGAGGGAAGCAGTGCCGGGGGTGACGAAATCGCCGGAGGTCCCATCCGGACGCCCAGCGCCAGCGAGGGTCGACAAGGCAGCTCCCCAGCCGTCACCCGCCCCGAAGTCGGTGGCCAAGGCGACGGAGCCGAAGGAGAAGGGAGAGGCGCGTTACAGTGTCCAGGTCGCCTCCCTGGTCGTCGAGCAGAATGCCCGTTCCCTTCAGGAGCGGCTCAAGAAGCTCGGGTACAGTGCGGTCGTGCAAAAGACCACTGCCCGCGTCACCCGCCATCGAGTCTACAGTGGGGACTTCAACAGCCGCGAGGAGGCGGAGCAGGCCGCACGGCAATTGAACGTGGACGGGTTTCCCTCCACTGTGGTCCAGGGCGAGAACGGGAAGTTCCGTCTCGAGGTGGGATCCCCCCTCCGCCTGGACGACGCCATCGACCTCGCTCGCAATCTGGAGAGGAAGAACCACACGGCCAAGATCGTCTCCCAGCCTGCCTCCACCCCGGTGCACCAGGTCTGGGTCGGCGAATACGGAGATCGCGCGGAGGCCCTCAAGACCCTTGAGGCCCTCAAGAAACAGGGGTTCACACCCGTCATCGTGAAACGCTGAATTTTCTTCCCGTGAGCCTCTGGCGGGGGAGGTGAATGGTGTCTCCTCAGGGCGAGGAAGAGGAAGGGAGGTGGCGGCATGACCAAAGCAGACCTGGCAGCGCTCGTGGCAGAGAAAGGGTTGACGAAAAAACAGGCAATGGAGGCGGTCGAAGCGACCTTTGAGGCCCTCAAACAGGCTATGAGCAAGGGTGAGAAGATTCAGTTGGTAGGATTCGGGTCCTTTCAGGTGCGGGCGAAGCGGGCCAGAAAAGGGAGGAATCCGCAGACCGGGTCGGAAATTATCATCGCGGCGCGCAAGGTTCTCAAATTCAAACCCGGGAAGGCGCTTCAACAGGCAGTAAACTCTCAGGCGTAGTTCTGGAGGATGCCAGGCGTGGCGAACCAGTCGCGGAGACACGTGTCAACGTCACGGCGGGAAACGAGGCGGGGTGACTCGCGCAGAAGGGAGCCGATTCCGGACAAGCTGTATTTTCGCATCGGCGAGGTGGCGCGTCTCACCAGCATCCAGCCGTATATCCTGCGGTATTGGGAATCGGAATTCCCCCCGCTCCAGCCGAAAAAGAGTGGCACCGGCCAACGACTCTACCGGAAGCGGGATATCGAAATCATCTTAAAGATCAAGGAACTCTTGTATGACAAGCGATACACCATTGCTGGGGCGAGGCGGCAGCTCCAGGACGAGACAGAACCGACTGATCTCCTTCAGCAGGTTCAGCGGATCCGGGAAGGGCTCGAGGCCATTGGTATACTCCTCGATCGATCGTAGCTCAGCCTCGGGATCGGGGCGTAGCGCAGCCTGGTAGCGCACTGGCATGGGGGGCCAGTGGCCCGGGGTTCAAATCCCCGCGCCCCGACCAGCACTCATTCATATGCTCGTCCGAGCGGTCCCCGAGCCGTCCGCGGCATTCCCGCCCCCTCTTCCTAACAGGGGCATGTCAAAGCGACCGATGATCTTGGTCACCAATGATGACGGCATCCGCTCCCCCGGGCTCAAGGCGTTAGCCGGGTCCCTGGAAGAGGTCGGAGAGGTCTCTGTCATCGCTCCCGACCGCGAGCGGAGTGCTGCTGGACACTCACTCACTCTCCACAAGCCCCTCCGGGCCACGGAGATCGCTCCCCGCTGGTACGTGGTGGATGGCACCCCAACCGATTGTGTCACGCTCGGGGTGATGGGGGTACTCAAGGAGAGGCCGCGACTGGTCGTCTCGGGGATCAATCTGGGAGCAAATCTGGGCGATGACATTACCTACTCCGGGACCGTCTCGGCCGCCGTGGAGGGGACCCTCTTGGGTATCCCTGCCATCGCCATTTCAGCGGTCGAGCCTTCGGAGCACGGTCTGGCCACGGCAGCCGGCTTTGCGGTACGCCTGGCCCTGGTGGTGTTGGAGCGGGGCCTGCCGCGGGACACCCTGCTCAACGTCAATGTCCCGGCCGGGGAGGTGAGGGGAGTGGCGGTCACCCGCCAAGGAAAGCGGAGCTACAATGAGCTCATCGTGGAGAAGATGGATCCTCGGGGAAAAACGTATTACTGGATCGGAGGAGGGGAGCCTACCTGGGAGCTTTTGGGCGGGACCGATTACGAGGCGGTGGTGGAGGGGAAGATCTCGATCACCCCGCTCCATCTCGATCTGACCAACTACGCGGCAGCGGAGGCTCTCAAGGGGTGGGAGACTCTCTTGACGTGACGGGACCTCTCATGCCGCGGAGCGTGGTACACTTGCACACTGAACGGTGTTGTTCCAATGGGGGAGGGGATGGGTGGGGGGCCGCGGCCGGTGATTATGCCACCGCCCGGGCACGGATGGTCAAGGAGCAGGTGGAGCGGCGAGGGATTTCTGATGTTCGGGTCCTCGAGGCGATGTGCAAGGTTCCCCGACACCTGTTCGTTGATCCTGTCCTCGCCGGGCGAGCGTACGAAGACGCCCCCTTGTCGATCGGAGAGGCGCAGACAATCTCGCAGCCATACATGGTCGCTGTGATGACCGCTGCCCTTGCCCTTCAGGGAGGCGAACGGGTGCTGGAGATCGGCACTGGATCAGGATACCAGGCCGCTGTGCTGGCGGAATTGGCCGGTCAGGTCTATTCGATCGAGCGCATTCCCGCCCTTGCTGATCGCGCAGAAGGGACTCTGAGGCGCCTCGGATACGATAACGTGATCATACGCGTTGGCGACGGAAGCATGGGGTGGCCTGAGGCGGCCCCCTTTGAGGCGATCGTGGTCACGGCGGGCGCCCCCTGCGTGCCGCCTCCCCTCGTAGAGCAGCTGCAAGTCGGCGGGCGACTCGTGATCCCAGTGGGATCTCCCCAGGCCCAGACTCTACGCAGGGTCTTGAGAAAAGAGGACGGGGTGGAGCAGGAGGAGCTGGTCGGTTGCATCTTTGTCAGGTTGGTGGGTGAACACGGCTGGCAGGGGGAGTGAGGGAAGGGCAGTACTCCGTGTCGGGGCGTAGCGCAGCCTGGTAGCGCACTTGGTTCGGGACCAAGGGGTCCGGGGTTCAAATCCCCGCGCCCCGACCAATCGCCTGTCTCGATCATCTTTCCGCCTCTCCCCTTCACCGCATGGTTCGCTGGCGCCATGGTGGAATTCTGGATGGAGGTCGCGTTCGGTCCCATGCGGTGAGCGGTTTCGTCGGGCGAGAGACAAGGACGCGATGGTCTCGGAGAAGGCATCGCTGACCGCTTGGGTCATCGGAAGGGTCCAGGGGGTCGGGTTCCGATACTTTACCGAACGTGTGGCTGAGGAGATCGGGGTTGCCGGCTATGTCATGAATCGGTCGGACGGGAGCGTCGAGGTGATGGCCGAGGGCGAGCGGGGCACCCTTGAGCAGCTCTTGGAGCACCTGAAGCAGGGGCCCTCCGGCGCCCGCGTGGAGAGGGTGGAGGAGTCCTGGGGGCCCTATACGGGACGGTTCGTGAGTTTCAGTGTTCGCTTTGGGCGGTAAAGGGGAGAGGATGGCCGAGGCGATGATCGACATGCTCAAAGGAAAGATTCGGGATATTCCCGATTTCCCGAAACCGGGTGTCGTGTTCAAGGACATCACGCCTCTCCTGGCCGACAGCCAGACCTTTCGAGCGGCCCTTGACCTGTTAGGTGATCGGTACCGGGACCGGGGGATTCAGGTGGTCGTCGGTATAGAAGCCCGGGGGTTTATCATTGGCTCTGCCTTGGCGTACAAGCTCGGCGCCGGACATGTGCTGATCCGAAAGGCCGGGAAACTGCCGTTTCGAACCCATCGGGCGGTCTATCAGTTGGAATACGGGACAGATACGCTGGAGATCCACGAGGATGCCCTCGAGGCAGGCACGCGGGTCCTGATTGCCGATGACGTCCTCGCCACAGGGGGGACTGTGGGGGCAGCTGTCGATTTGGTGAACAAGCTCGGCGGGGAAATCGTAGAGATTGCCTTCTTGGTAGAACTGACCTTTCTCAAGGGGCGAGAGAAGCTCGCCGATTATCCCCTCTTCTCCCTCATTCAGTACTAACTCTCCCTTGCTTACACATCCCGTATATCTGCATTACAATCCTCTTCTCTTTCTCCCTCCCGTAGGCGTGTCTGGCCGCTTCAGCGGAAACACCTTGCGGGGCCGATCGCCTCTTTCCAGCGGAGGATTCGCGCGAAGGTGCTCGCTGATCTTTGGCAGGAACTGGGTGATGAAGTCGCGCCACCCCGTGACCGATTTGGGGGCTCCATCAAGGGATCCGAGCTCCTCATACATAAGGTAGTTGGCGTGCCTGGGTCGAATGTCAAGCGTTCGCAGGCACACGCGTAGGCTTTCTCTCGCCGCAACCTGCCTGTAGGTCAACCGGGTGTACACGGGATCCGATCCCAGAAGATAGTCGGTCGAGACCTCGAGGGCCTGAGCAATCTTGCTGAGTGCCTCACCTCTGGGTTCGGCCTCACCCCGGAGCCATTCGTACACCGATGCCTGCTTGAGGCCTGACCGGCTTATGAGATCGGTCTTCCGCCACCCCTTGGCCTCGAGGATGCCGGTGATTCTGCGACCGATCTCTTTGGCTTTCCTTTCCTGGGCCATCGCTCCGGGAGTCTAGAGCACAAAAGGGGAGTTGTCAAATTTTTCTTGACAGAAGTATTATGCTCATGTATATAGACATAATAAATTATGTTTTTGCAGACACCGCGGTCGGCAACGGAGCAAGGGAACAGGAAGAGAGAAAAGGAGGGATATCCATGAAACGGATAGGTGCAATCCTGATCGGTCTGGCTCTCGTGGCGCGGGTGGTGCCCGTGTGGGCGGATACCAGCCCGAACGAGAGTACGCTAGAACAGATCGGCTACGGGACCGGAAGCGTGGTCGGATCCGTCGTGTACTTTCCGGTGAAGGCTAGCTTCTGTGCCCTCGGGGGCCTGAGCAGCATCTATACGAGTCTCTTCGTCGGCCCTAAAACGACGCACGAGGTCCTCAGCTTGAGCTGTCGGGGAAACTGGGCCGTGAGCACCCAGCACCTGAAGGGAGAGGAGTCGCTCACCTTCATTGGCGACGTCCCTGGTGACGCTCCTCCGTCTGCACCCAACGTGGAACCGGAGGTGGGACCGCAGTAGGCTGAACTCTGTCTCTTGCGGGAGGCGCTACGATCGCCTAGAATGGGCAGCAGAGCGATGGTGTGCTCAACCCGTGAGGGGCCTGTAGCTCAGGCGGATAGAGCAGAGGTTTCCTAAACCTCGTGCCGCAGGTTCGAGTCCTGCCAGGCCCACCAACTATGTGCCAATCCCCTCCGGCCTCTCTCTCCCCGGAACGGCGCCCACCCGACCAGTGGTTTCCAACTCAGGCCCGAACATCGGCCAGGCCCGTTCCAACCCAGGAGCGGGCCAAGGAAGCCAACAAGCCTGGTCT
>CAYSDK010000001.1:0-60892 GCA_964429865.1 uncultured bacterium | reverse complement strand
CGGCCAGGCCCGTTCCAACCCAGGAGCGGGCCAAGGAAGCCAACAAGCCTGGTCTTGCCATCGAACGCACACCTGAGGCTTTTACGACTCGAAGGTTTCGTGAACCCTCGTCATCTCATGTTTATCCATAACAATAATAACAGATAGTTATACTATATTCTATAAAGTTTAAGCTTAGCTATACAAATCCCCCTGAAATGACACCCACGAATGGGAAAGGATGTCTTGGCGTCGGTGCGAGCCGACTTTGGAGTTGCCCACAAGTACCCTGAGGTGCTACAAGAGAAAAATCGATCGAGGATCAGGGCAGGTCATCCGTGCGGCGAGTTCGGCGCCTGCCAGGCCTAGCATCGACGTCAGCGTGAGGGTTGTATGCCACCCAAATGGGGCGCCAAGACAGCGAGTGGAGTGACAGCCCGGGACGTGGCGCTACGGATGTATGAACGACGGCTGCCGCTTGGACTTGGGGCGTTGGCAGTTGTGTCGGCCGCCCTGGGATGGTGGGGGTATCACACCTGGAGGACGAGACAGGAAGAGGCGGCGCAGGTGTTTATGACGACGGCGCTTACCGGTCTCGAAGCGTCGCTCAAGGGAACGGAGGGGGGCAAAGCTTCAGAGGCAAGCAGCGGGCGCCTGGAAGAAGCGCAAACGATACTCCTCCAGATCCGGAAGGAGTACCCTTCCTCGAAGGCGGCGGAGCAGGCGTTGCTCCAGTTGGGGAACATCTTTTATCAGAGAGCGGAGCAGGAAAAGGCGCTCCAGGCGTATCAGGAGTATCTCGAGCAGTATCCTGCGGGATCGTGGGTGATCCTGGCCGGCGTCGGCAAAGGGTACACGCTAGAGGCCCAGGGACGGTATGAAGACGCCGCGGCCATCTTTCGTACACTGGGAGAACGGTACAAGGGCTCCAGTCTCAGCATTGAAGCGCTCCTGGGGCTCGCCCGGTCGCTAAGTCACCTTGATCGCCGGCCCGAGGCGGTTGAAGTCTATCGTCGTATCGCGGACGAGTACGGCGGGACTTCATGGGGCCGCCGGGCCGAGGAGTTGATGGGGGTGGCTGAGCGGTAGATTATGTAACGTCGCATAAGAAGTATTATGTAAACTGCTCACGCAATTTACATAACACTGAACTAGCATAAGGCTTCGGACACCCAGAAAACCCCTCCCCTACACCCCTATTGGGGCCTTGAAAAAACAAGGGCCGCAGGGGCGCGGCCGTGACAGCGGTACAGTTCGGGAGCAGACTACATCTTGTACTTGCCAAAATCCTCGGGCTTGAGATTCTCCAACCACTCTTTCCACCGATCCGTCTCTTCCTTTTCCTCGGCGATGTCCATGCTCTTGGCTTTGCTCACCACCTTCTCCGTCACGAAAATCGGCGCATTCACTCTCAGTGCTAATGCGATGGCATCCGAGGGTCGGGCGTCGACACTCACCATATTCCCGTTATAGTTGACTTCGATGACGGCGAAGAAGGTGTTGTCCTTGAGGTCATTGACCACGATCTGCTGCACGGTGGCCCCCAGCCCGTCGAGAATGTTCTTGATCAGGTCATGGGTCATGGGCCGCGGGGTGGCGATCTTCTCAAGCTCGAGGGCAATAGCGTTTGCCTCAAAGATCCCGACCCAGATGGGGAGGGCCCGTTTCTCCTCCACGTCCTTGAGAATGATGATGGGCATATTGGTGATCGGATCAAGGGCGATCCCCCGGACGGTCATCCGGATCAGCATTGCTCTTCTCCTCTTCCCTCAGGGTGCCCCATAATAGGGCAGGAGCTTGGCGTACGTCTCCTCCAGGTGCTCCGGAATCACCTTGGTTTCGCCCAGGACCGGCATGAAGTTCGTGTCCCCGTTCCAGCGGGGAACCACATGCATATGCAGATGGTCATCGATCCCCGCCCCCGCCACCTTTCCCACGTTTATCCCGATGTTGAACCCCTCGGCGTGGAAGACATCTCGGAGGATGCGCTCGCTCGTCGATGCCCAAGCAAGCATCTCCCCCTTTTCCTCGACCGAAAGCTTCTCCAGGGACTCGAGATGGCGGTACGGAGCGATCATCAGATGACCACAGTTGTACGGGTAAATGTTCATGAGGACGTATGTGAAGGACCCCCTGGCCAGAATCAGATTTGTGGTGTCTTCCTTGCCGTTCGCCTTCTCACAGAGGATACATCCGTCGGACCTCGGTCCCACGATGTACTGCATCCTCCACGGTGCCCATAAGGTAAGTTTCATCGTACCATCCGCCTTCGCGGACCGTCAAGCGGTGATCACCCGATAGATGGGCTGCGCCCGCCCGACACCTTTCAACTTAGCATCCCCCACATACTCGATCAAGATCTTTTTTTGGAGTTCCGGGTCGAAGTACGTATATCGGGTGCCGCTCTTCCCTTCCTCCACCTGCCAGGGGACACTCGGCCGAAGCACCTCCACATGCTCTTGAGTCGCTGCAATTCCCCAGTTGTACAGGATCCCTTCCCGATCGATCCAGACGTCTTGATCCACATTGCCGCGCTGGGGTGTGGTCTCGTCCTCCAGTTCCCAGGGGCGGCTCCCAGAGCCCGTGACACGGCTGGCGATATTGACATGGCGGCCGATGACCGTGGTATCGACCGACTTTTCGTCGCGGATGAAGCGGCTGATCTGGGCCCGACCCGTATGAAGGCTGATTCCCATGCGGTAAGACATCCTTCCCTGCGCCTGGAGGTCCTTGACCACCTCTTGGATGGCAATGGCGGTTCGGAGGGCGTTCATTTCGTCCTCAGGGGTGGCCTGGGCGGTGCCGAAAGTGATCATCACCCCATCACCGGTGAATTTGTCAATTTGCCCCTTGAAGCGCCTGACGATGCCGGCCACCGGGTCGAAGACAGGATACAGGGAGTGCGAGAGTTCAACCTCAGAGATCCCACCCTCCGAGGCCGCGGTAAAACCCCGAAGGTCCGCAAAGAGGATCGTCACCTTGCGCGCACTCTGGACGATCTCGGTGGCTTCGGAAAATTGAAACAGCCGCCCCTCGGCGAAGTACTTCTTGAGATCGATTTCGACGAACCCCGCAGGAATCAGGGCGATCTCGCTCCGGAGCCGGTGGATAACTTCAGAGCGCCGCACAGCCTGGACAAAATCGAGGTAATCCCGGAAGAGATGCTGCCATCCGCCACGGCGGTCCCGAGCCGCCTTGAGGGTGGATGAGGCGGTGAGCCGCCCGTGGGTCTCGTCGTAGTCCGTAAGGAGATACGTCACGATGGTCGGGTGAAACATCATCTTGACTCGGGTTGCCTCCTGATCATATGCGGACGGGTCCAGGGTCGGCAGATGGGCCTTCACCAGATCAAGCAGCGGGTACTCTTGCCTGATGATCCCCTGGCGAATCCGGTCACGCAGGATATTCGCCAACTCTCTGAACTCCTCCCCGCTGAGACGGAACCGCCGGTTTTGCGGGATCAGCACCCCGTCGAGGTTCACGCGGGGCATATCCAACTCGGTGAGGGGGAGTTGATCTTCGAAAAGGCTTTCCATCAGGCGACTGTTGAACGGGGTCCCGAGATTGTACTCCAGGGTTTGAGCGGCGCTGCTGGAGAAATGGTGCCAGGTTGACCGATGGAGGAGACGGTAGAAACCGCGTACCAGCGGGTGCATCTGGTACTTGAGATACGCCGGGATCCCTTCCCGGTTGAAGTACTCGTGGACAGTGGCCGCGACCTCCTTGGAATGGGCCAGCCAGAAGAGGTTCAGAAGTCCAGAGCGCCGCTCGTTTTCGATGATATTCTTGGTGATCTGGAGCAGGAGTTGGAAATAAGCCCACTCGGTCTGTTGAGACTCCCGGGGCTCTCCGACGCTCTCGGTCAGGGAACGGGCGATCGCTCCCAGGAAGTTCAGGAACGCGGGTTGAAGGCCGGGGTGGAGCTGGACGAGGAAGGCGGGTTGGTCTCCCGTAGCCTCGGAACCTTCCGGCAGTATAGGGACCGGAACCCCGAAGAGTTCCTGGACCTCTTCGGCCCTTCCCTCGATAAAGCGAGGCAGTTGAGCATCTTTTTTCCCGGGGCGCCTCACGTTGCCCATGAACTGACGGCCGACCAGACAGGTCTGAACGGAAGGGCCTTTCTACGTGCAGAGGGATTACCTGTCGATGAGGGCCTTCAGCTCCTTTCCCGGCTTGAAGTAGGGAACCTTTTTGGGGGGGACATTGACTGTCGCACCACTCTGGGGATTCCGACCCTGGCGGCCCCCGCGGCGGCGGACCCGAAAGCTCCCGAAGCCCCGAAGTTCAACCTTGCCATCTTGGTTCGATGCCAGCGCCTTCGCGATGCCTTCGAAGATAGTATCAATGACGACCTCGGTCTCCTTTTTCGTTAGATTGACCGTCGCAGCAATCTTCTCCACCAAGTCTGCTTTGGTCATCGCTCCCCTCCGCTCTCCACCGGGTTTCACCACGTCCACAGGTAGTCGACCGAATACTGCCCTCCCTCCCCACCCAGAAGCTTCTGCGGCCACCCTGTGGCAGCATTGCCAAGCAAAAGCCGGAGGAGGGAGAATTCACGCGGCTTCACCTGCACGATCCGTGGCTTGCCCGGGATGCCGCCCATTTTTGCTGCGGTGTCGATGGCGTCCTCCAGGTTCCCGAGCTGATCCACCAGCCCCATCTCCAGGGCCTGGCGACCGGTCAGGATCCGACCGTCGGCGACCTTCTCGACCTGCTGCCGCGAGAGATGGCGCCCTTCGACCACCGCCTGGATGAATTGATCGTGGATGTCGTCGATCAGCCGCTGGAGCAACTGTTGCTCTTCGCGAGACAGGTCTCGCGTTGTCGACCCCATATCCTTGTACGGCCCGCTCTTGATCACCACCGATCGAATCCCCACCTTCTGCAGCAGGTCCGAGACGTTGGGGATATGGATGATGACCCCGATGCTTCCCGTGATGCTTCCGGGATTGGCCACGATCTTGTCGGCCGCCGCAGCGATATAGTAGCCTCCCGATGCCCCCACAGTCGAGAGAGAGGCGACCACCGGCTTGGAATGGACCTGGCGGATCTTCTTGATCTCCTGATAGATCTCCTGCGAGGCCGCGACGCCTCCTCCCGGGCTGTTGATGCGGATGACGAAGGCCTGAACCGTCCGATTCTCCATATGATGCCGGATCTGCTCGATGATCTCCTCCGGTTCGGAGATGATGCCATTGACTTCCAGCAGGGCGACCTTGGGGCCCCCGAAGTGTTCCCAGTTGCCCAGCAAGAACGCTGCCGCGAAGATCAGGAGGAAGAAGACGAGTCCAATCCCACCCGTGACGATCACGGCGCGGACAAAAGGACGCTTCCACTCCGCACGCATGGGCTACTCCCCTTTCGCCTGTTCCCGAGCGGCCTCCTGGTAAGCCCGGAGACTCAGTCCCAGTTTGCGATCATCCGTGTCCAACTTGATGATTTTCAATGTCAATTCCTCACCGACCTTGATCACGTCCTCCGGTCGGTTCACGCGTCCCTCGGACAGCTCGGAGACGTGGAGCAGCCCCTCGATGCCGTCGGGAAGCTCAACGAAGGCCCCGAAATCGGTAATCCGAACCACCTTTCCCGTGACATCCATGCCGACCCGATATCGCTCCGGGACAATGGTCTTCCAGGGATCGGGATGGGTCTGCTTGAGCCCCAGAGAGATGCGGCGGGCCGCCTTGTCCACATGGAGCACGATGGCCTCGACGCGGTCCCCCTTTTTCAAAATATCTGAGGGATGCTTGACCCGCTTGGTCCATGATATGTCCGAGACGTGGATGAGCCCGTCGATCCCATCTTCCAGTTCAACGAAGGCGCCGAAGTCGACGAGGTTTCGGACCTTTCCCTCCACGCGGGTTCCTACGGGATACCGTTGTTCCAAGGCGTCCCACGGATTGGGTTCCGCCTGCTTCATCCCGAGGGAGATGCGCCGAGCCGACTGATCGATATCGAGGACGACAACCTCGACCACATCGCCCACGGTCACCACCTTCGACGGGTGCTTGACCCGCTGGGTCCAGGACATCTCCGAGATGTGGACGAGGCCTTCTGTCCCCGGCTCGAGTTCGACGAATGCCCCGTAATCGGTGATCGAGACCACCTTTCCCTTGACCTTCGTCCCTGGCGGAAATCTCTGGGTGACGCTTTCCCAGGGGTCCGGGAGACGCTGTTTATATCCGAGCGAGACCCGTTCCGTCTGACGGTCGAACTTGAGGACCACGACCTCGACCTCGCCCCCCACCGCAAAAAGCTCCGAGGGGTGTCCGATCCGCCCCCACGACATGTCGGTGATGTGTAAGAGGCCGTCGAGCCCGCCGAGATCGATGAAGGCTCCGTATTCGGTGATGTTCTTGACCTTCCCCCTGAGGACCTTCCCTTCTGCCAGCGTGGCGAGGGTCTTCTCCTTGAGTCCCTTGCGCTCCTCTTCCAACAGCTCTCTCCGGGAGAGGACGATGTTGCCCCGTCGCTGGTTCAGCTTGATGATCTTCATCGGGAACGTCTTGCCGATCACGCGGTCGAGGTCCCGGACGGGCCGCAGGTCGACCTGGGAGCCGGGGAGGAATGCCCGGACCCCGATGTCCACGATGAGCCCCCCTTTCGTCTTCCCGACAATGGTCCCCTGGACGACCCCACCTTTTTCATGGACCTTGCTAATTTCATCCCACACCTTGATTTTCTCTGCCTTTTCTCGGCTCAGGACGACGAGCCCCTCGCTGTCCTCCTTGGATTCGAGGTACACGTCCACGACATCCCCTACGTGGATCATCAGTTGGCCCTGGGGGTTCAGGAACTCCCTGGCGGGGATGCTGCCCTCGGACTTGTACCCGATGTCAATCATGACCGAATCGGCTCCGATCTCGACGACCTTTCCCTTCACGATCTCTCCTTCGAGGATGTCCTTGAAGGTCTGGTCGTAGATCTCCTGCATGGTGAGGGTCGGTTGTCGCCCCTCCGTATCTTTGGCCGAGGTCCGATCCCCTGGCCCCTCTCGAGTGTCGCGTCGCCTTCCCTTCATATTCATCCCCGGTTGTTCCTCCTGGCGAAGATTTTACGAAGATAGAGTTTACGATGCCGCAGAATGGGCCCGCACCCTCAGTGCGCCAATCTCTTTCATCACCTGCTCACTCAGCTGACGGTAGCTCCACCGCGACTCCTTGCGGTTGGTCTCCGCCGCCAGCCTGAGCGGCCGGCCGAAGTAGACCGTTACGGGGCGCAACCTGGGAATCCGCTTCCCGCGCGGCAGGACGTGGTCGGTGCCCTGCACGTATACGGGGACCACCGGACAGCCGGAGCGTGCCGCCAGAAATCCAATTCCCCCCTCTGCCTCCAGCAGGGCCATCCCATCCCCACGGGTCCCCTCGGGAAACATGAGGAGCATTTCTCCCTCCGCGAGAAGGCGCAAACAGTGCCTGATCGCCCCGGTGTCCCCTTGGCCCCTGCGCACGGGAAAGGCGTGCAGGCCTCGCATGAGCGACCCAAAAAGCGGGGACCGGAAGAGTTCTTCCTTGGCGAGGAAGTGGAGCTGCCTCTCCACGAGGGCCACGCCGATGAACAGCGGGTCGACGTAGCTCACGTGATTGGCAGCCAGGATCACGCCCTCCGTGGGGGGGACCCCCTCCTTCCCCACCACACGGAAATCGAAGAGCGGCATGATCCGGGGGAGGAAAATTTGCAGTACCCCATACCACACGCGGAAAGACCTCCTGACACCCTTCAAAGCCCTTTATTTTAACCATCTTGTATCCATCACGCAAGCGAAATATCGTGTGAGTTCTTGAATTTCCGATGGATCTCGGCCTCCATCTGCCTCACCACCTCCTCCGGGCCGAGCAGCGTGGTATCGATGAGGATGGCGTTCGGTGCCGGTTTGAGCGGTGAGGCCACCCGCTCCGTGTCCCGCCGATCTCGTTTGGCTACCTCCTCCAGGGTCGTCTCGATGGTCCCGAGCTCCTGGGAGGATTCCCGAAAGCGGCGACGGCCTCGCGCGTCCAGGGAGGCGGTGAGGTAGAATTTCATGGCGGCATCGGGGAAGACCACCGTTCCGATGTCGCGGCCATCCATCACTACCCCGCCCTGAGCCCCCAGCTCCCGCTGCTTCTCCACTAGCTTCCCTCGAACACTGGCATGGACGGACAGGACAGAGGCAGCAGCCTGCATCGTGGGTGAGCGGAGCACATCGGTGATGTCCTCCCCATCGACCAGGACCACAAACCCCTCGGCGGTCGGTCGAAGTTCCAGCGTGGTTTGGGACAGGAGATTCACGAGGGCCACCGGGTCCGAGAGATCGCTTCCCTGCTTGAGCGCCTTCCAGGCCAGCGCCCGGTACATCGCCCCGCTCTCGATGTGGCAATAGCCGAGTCGCCGAGCCAGAAGCCGCGCCGCCGTAGTCTTCCCGGCGGCCACCGGTCCGTCGATGGCGATGATGAGGTCGGGCGGCAGCCGGCTCATCCCCGCCGCTCCAGGGCGTTGGGAAATAGACGCTCCAACGTCTCCACAAAACCGGGAAAGGAAGTGCGGATACATGCTGTGTCCAGCACTGTCGTCTCCCCATCAGCCTGAAGCCCCGCCACGATCAGTGCCATGGCCACCCGGTGATCCCCGTGGCCTTCGCACCGAGCCCCCTGAAGGTCGCGCCCGCCATGGATAATGAGCCCATCCGGGAGCTCTTCCGTACGAACCCCCATGCGACTCAGCTCGCCGGCAATAGTCCGGATGCGATCGGACTCCTTGACCCTGAGCTCGGCGGCGTCCCGGATGACCGTCTTTCCCTCGGCGCAGGCGGCGGCCACCGCCAGGACCGGGATCTCATCAATCAGGCGGGGAATCAGGTCTCCCCCGATGCTGATCCCCTTCAGGCGGCTCGCGCGGACCCTGAGATGGGCGCGCGGCTCTCCGGTCTGTTCGTCCACCGGAAAGACCTGCACCTTCCCCCCCATCGCCTGGAGAACGTCCAAGAGACCTGTGCGGGTAGGATTCACTCCAACCCCTTCGATGGTGAGGTCGGAGTCGGGAAGGATCAGGCCGGCCACGAGGAAGAAGGCGGCCGACGAGAAATCTCCCGGAACCGAAATAGGGGTGGCGTGAAGGGTCCCTGCGGGGATCAGCGTCACCTCCCGCTCTCTCGGCTCCACCCGCTGCCCGTAGGCCGTGAGCATGCGCTCGGTATGATCCCGCGAGGCTGCCGGCTCGATGACGGTCGTCGGTCCCTCGGCAAAGAGGCCGGCCAGGAGGATTGCGGATTTCACCTGGGCCGACGGGACCGGGGAGCGGTACGTCACCCCGCGAAGGCTCCCCCCCCGGACCGCCAAGGGAGGGAGCGTATCGTGAGCCCGACCCCAGATCTCCGCACCCATTTGTGTGAGGGGGCGGATGATCCGATCCATGGGCCGGCGCCTCAGCGATGCGTCCCCAGTCAGGACGGAGAGGAAAGGCTGCCCCGCCAGCACGCCTGCCAGGAGGCGGATCGTGGTGCCGGAGTTGCCACAGTCCAGGGTGTCCGCCGCCTCTCGGAGTCCATGGAGTCCCTTTCCATAGATCCGGAGAGTATCTCCTTCCCATCCCTCAGTTTCCACTCCCAGGGCCCGGAGCGCGCCCAGGGTGCGCTGGCAGTCCTCCGACCTGAGACACCCAGAGACTTCGGTGACCCCTTCTGCCAAGGCACCCAGGATGATGGCACGGTGGGAGATCGACTTATCACCCGGGACCGTCATCGGCCCGTGAGGTCCGCGGGCCCCTCCCCTAATTCGAATCTGTTCCATACCGCTCTCGCCGCCGCTGGATGTGCTCGATCAAGAGTGCTGTGGTCCTGTCCGAGTCGCTGTCCGTCAGGTCGAACCATGTGATCTCGTTTTCGCTCCGGAACCACGTCATCTGACGCTTGGCGTAATGACGCGTCTCCTGTTGTGTCCGCCTCACTGCCTCCTCCCAGCCCTGTTGACTGAGAAGATAGGCAACAATGTGGCGGTAGTTGTGACTGCGAAACGGCTTGAGGTGTGGAGGATAGCCCGCCTTCAAGAGCCGATCGACCTCCTCTACCAGGCCCGAGGCACCCATCCGATCCACACGATCGTTGATCCGGCGGTACAGCGCCGTTCGCTCCCGTCGGAGCCCGACGAGGAGGGTGGAAGGTCGCATCAGCCCCTGGCGGTGGGCCTTCCAGAGTTCCGATACGCGCCTGCCGGTGATCTCGATGATCTCCAGGGCTCGAATGAGGCGGAAGGCGTCCTTCGGATGGATTTTCGCCGCGGCGACAGGATCGAGATGCGTGAGGCGGGCGTGCAACAGGGCCGGCCCGCCCCTCTTCATCTCCTGCGCGAGACGCGTTCGGATGCCTGTGACCTCCCCCGGGCCATTGAAGATCTCTCCGCACAGCGCCCGGAGATAGAGCCCCGAGCCGCCCACCACAAGAGGCATTCGGCCCCGGGCATGAATCTCTTTCAGCACCCGACGGGCCAAGAGAGCATAGTCGATGGCCGTAAAGGGGTCCCAAGGATCCGCCACATCGATGAGGTGATGAGGGATTTCTTTTTGGGCTTCCGGCGTCGGCTTGGCGGTCCCGATGTCCAGATAGCGGTAGACCTGCATGGAATCGAGGGCCACAATCTCTCCTCCCATCGCTTTCGCCAGTTCCACAGCGATAGCCGTCTTCCCGACCGCCGTCGGACCGACCAGGGCAATAAAGGGAGGAGACGGCTCCGGGGAGGCCGTTTCAGGCGTGGCCACCTGGAAAGCCGGGATATCATCTCCGGGAAGCATCATCCGGTCACCCGCTACAGCGATCTTGACTCGTTGATCTCGAATGTCAGGGGGATCGTGTAGCCCCAGAGGCCGATCGACTGTTGCCACCTGATTCTGGCCGAGACCTTACCGGGCTCCGCGTGCACGACGACCTCGCGCTCGGAGAGTGGCAGTTGCAACTCCCGGGCCTTTGCGAGGATCCGTTGTTCTCCTTCCTCCACGCGCTGGGGGCCGAGGCTGACGTCTTGGACCACCAGGCGGACCGTGTCGGCAAGCGCCAGATAATCTGCATACGCGGAGAGCGCCTGGATGCCTAGGGTGGCCGCGAGAGCCAGGAGGAGCAGGAGGAGCAGGCCGCCGATCCTGACTCTCCCCTTCATCGCGTGGCTGGAGAGGTACCTGAAGCCTGCCGGGGGCCGGCCCGGTTCTTTCCCGTCGGTCCTGAGGAGCCGAATGACTTCTACCATGGCGAAAAAATGGATGTCAAGGCAGCCTCTTGCGAGATCGGTCAAGGGCACGACAAACGAAAATGCCTCCGGATGTCCGGAGGCATGGGGTGGCCAGGAGGACACACCAGGCGCGAGGGATTACCGGGGCCCTCCTTTGATCCAGCTCATCATGGCGCGTAGCTCTTTCCCTACGACCTCAATCGGATGCTCGGCATCCTTCTTCCGGAGCGCCAGAAAACTGGGCCGGCCCGCTTGATTCTCCAGCATCCATTCCCGGGCGAAGGTCCCATCTTGGACCTCCTTCAGGATCTTCTTCATCTCGGCCCGCACCGCGTCGTTGATGATGCGGGGGCCTCGGGTATAATCCCCATACTCGGCCGTATCGCTGATCGAGTACCGCATATAGGCCAGGCCGCCCTGGTACATGAGATCCACAATGAGCTTCACCTCGTGGAGACACTCAAAGTAGGCGACCTCCGGTTGGTACCCTGCCTCGATCAGCGTCTCATACCCGGCTTTGATCAGGGCCGACAGACCGCCGCAGAGCACGGTCTGTTCCCCGAACAGGTCGGTCTCGGTCTCTTCCCGAAAAGTGGTCTCGAGTACCCCGGCCCGGGTGCATCCGATACCCTTCGCATAGGCGAGGGCCGTCTCCTTCGCCTTCCCCGATCGGTCCTGATGAATGGCCACAAGGGCCGGGACCCCCGACCCCTCCGTATAGATCTGGCGCATGACGTGACCCGGGGCCTTTGGGGCCACCATGGAGACATCCACGTCCTTGGGGGGCAGGACCTGGTGGAAATGGATGTTGAAGCCGTGGGCAAACATCAACGTCTTTCCGGGGGTGAGTCCCTGCTGGATCGACTCCGCATAGACCTGCCGCTGGTGCTGGTCGGGGATGAGGATCATCACCATGTGGCCTGCCGAGGCCGCCTCGTCCACCGGCATGACCTTGAGCCCATCCGCCTTCGCTTTCTCCCACGATTGCGAGCCCCGGTAGAGCCCCACCACCACATCGAAGCCGGCATCCTTCAAATTCAGGGCGTGGGCGTGCCCCTGGCTCCCATAACCAATGATGGCAATGGTCTTCCCCTTCAAGAGGGAGAGATCCGCATCTTTATCGTAATAGAGCTTGCCCATCTGTGTCTCCTCGCGTTTCGCTACGTGGCAACCGCTGGGGACTTCTTTGCACCCTCCTCGCCGTCCCCGCCCGCGACCCGCTCCAGCTTGGTGGACGGAGTCTTGCTCGCCCTGCCGATGGCGATCAGGCCGGTCCGGACCAGCTCCTTGATCCCGAAGGGGCGCAGGAGCTCGAGCAAGGCGTGGATCTTGTCCTCGTCTCCCGTCGCCTCCAGGGTGTAGATTCGGTGGGTGAGGTCGACGACCTTGGCCCTGAAGATGTCGGCAATCCGAAGGATCTCGGCTCGGTTGGACGGATCGGCGTTCACCCGGACGAGGATCATTTCCCGCTCGACAAACTCCTCCTCCGTCAGATCGACCACCTTGATGACTTCGATCAACCGATTGAGCTGTTTGACCACCTGCTCCATCACCCAGTCATCCCCGTGGACCACGAGGGTGACCCGGGACACCGAGGCATCCATCGTCTCCCCGACGGAGACACTATCGATGTTATACCCCTTGGCGGCGATCAAGCCGGCGATCCTCGCCAAGACGCCCACCTGGTTCTCCACCAGGAGGGTCAGGATGTGCCGCCGCGCGGGGATCTGCCCTTTCATGCCCTCCTCAGTGCCATGCCTGCGACGACTTGTCAGGGGTCGGAGCTGGAGCCCTGACGATGTCCGTGATGGCAGCCCCGGCCGGGATCGTCGGAAAGCAGTTTTCCTCCCGCTCCACCACCACATCGACCACGACAGGTCCCGGGGTATTGATGGCCTTCTCGATCCCCGCCTTCACCTCTTCCGGCCGCTCAATCCGGATTCCCACGGCGCCGTAGGCCTCCGCGAGTTTCACAAAGTCGGGCTGATGCATCGGGCCTGTGGGCAGGGGGTGGTGTGCGGAGACGCGCTGATGCCACTGGCGCACCATCCCCAGACATTTGTTGTTGATGACAAAGGTCTTGACCGGGAGTGTGTAGTCGACGAGCGTCGACAGCTCCGACAGGCTGACCTGGATGCCCCCGTCTCCATCGATATTCAGGACCAGACTGTTCGGGAAGGCCGCCTGGGCCCCCAGGGCGGCGGGGAAGCCGTATCCCATCGTCCCCAGGCCTCCCGAGGTGAGCCAGCGGCGCGGCTTGCGACCCCGGTAAAACTGGGCCGCCCATACCTGGTGCTGGCCTACGCCGGTGGCAATGATCGGATCGTACTCCTCGGTCAGGCGAAGGATCATATCGATGGCGTACTGGGGTTTGATCACCCCCTGCTGTTGCTCGTACCGGAGGGGGTGTTGTTTCTTCCACGCCTCGATCTGTCCGTACCATTCGTCGAAATCCCTCGCCCAGTTCCGCTTCACCTTGCGGAGCTCTTTGTTGAGCTCGCGGAGGACACACCGCACATCACCGACGATAGGGACGTCAACCTTGACGTGCTTCTGAATCGACGTCGGGTCGATGTCCACATGGATGATCTTGCACTGCGTGCCGAAATCGCACGCCTTACCCGTGACCCGGTCATCGAAGCGGGATCCGATGGCAACGATCAGGTCGGCGTCAATCAGGCACCGGTTCGCCCAGTAGAGTCCGTGCATCCCGAGCATTCCGAGCCAGAGCGGGTGGCTGGTGGGGAGGGCCCCCAGTCCCATGAGCGTGAGGGTGGTGGGGATTTGGGTGATCTCGACGAGTTCGCGCAGCTCCTCGGATGCGTCCGCATGGATGATGCCTCCGCCTCCGTAGATGACCGGACGCCTGGCTTGGGCGATGAGCTCGGCCGCCCTCTTGATCTGCCCGGGGTGACCAGCCATCTGGGGGTTGTACCCTCGGATCGCAACCGATTTCGGGTGCCCTGTGTACGCGACACAGCCTGTCATGACGGCCTGGGGCAGATCAACGAGGACCGGGCCCGGCCGCCCAGAGCGTGCAATGAAATACGCCTCCTTGATGATCCGCGGGATCTCCTCGGTCGTGAAGGCCATGAAGCAATGCTTGGTGCAGCCCCGGGCGGTTCCCACCGCATCCGCCTCTTGGGCGGCATCCCATCCCATGACGGCGGGAAGCTGCCCCGTCAGGACCACTATGGCCATGGAGTCCACGAGGGCATCGGTGAGCGCGGTCACACAATTCGTGACCCCGGAACCCGAGCTGACCATGACCGTCCCCGTCCTCCCCGTGGCCTTGTAATACCCCTCGGCGGCATGGGTAGCCACCTGCTCGTGGCGGCAGAGAATGTACCTGATCGGGTGGTCGCTGGCGGCGTCAGTCTCGTGGAGAATGACCCCCCCCGGATGCCCAAAGATCGTTGTGACCCCCTCCTCGACGAGAGATTTCAGCAGGATCTCAGCTCCGGTGATCTTCAAGGCTCCTGCCCCCGCGCCAGTCCGTCTTCAGGTAATACGTGAAGGGCGTGCCCCGTCCCGGACCCCTCTGGGCAGAGCACGCCTCCGAGACCCAGGAGGCTCCTCGCCTGTCCGCGTCATGTGCTGCCCGCCCCCGGAGGCTACAGATACGCCTGTGTCGTGAGGTTCAGCAGCCGGGCGTTCAAGCCGACGACCTGCTCGTTGTCCACAGGGACATCCACCAGGATCGACCTACCCGCCGGCGTATGGCAGGCATCCATGATTTCTTTCAGATTGCTGAGGTCGGGCTTGAGGTAGAAGCCATCCCAGCCGTGGGCCTTGGCGGCCGCCACGAAGTCGATCCTCGGCAGCTTCGAGTGGTAGCGGGGTTTCTCGACAGTCGGGATGATCATCTCCAGCCCCTTATCGACAATCCCGTAGGTCCCGTTGTTGATGATGAACAGGCGCAGGTCGAGGTTTGCCGCGTCGGCCAGGCACCCGCCAAAGAGGCGCCAGCATCCATCCCCGCAAAACATAAAGGTGTGAAGGCTCGGATCGGCCAGCTTGGCGCCAACCCCGAGGCCGAAGGCACCGCCCATCGCAGAGCCGTGGTGCGCGGTCCAGAATTTGATATTCGGGTGGGGCCGCTGCGTCACGTACTGCCGATCCTTATAGGAGATACAGACATCGTCGAACCCAATGCTGTGTGGTTGCCAGTATTTGGGCAGCTCCTCGTAGAAGGACATGAAGTCGACGCAGTCTTTCCGGACGTCCCGCCAGACCTCTCGGGAGTTCAGATTATCCGGCTGCTCGACCTTCGGCCTGTCCTTCCCGACGCCCATCGTCTTCAGCCGAGGGATGATCGCTTCGAGGGCGAGGTCGATATCGCCACGGACTTGCCTGTAGTCCCCTTTGCACCGGTGGCGAAAATCGCCGTTGACCTGGCCGTAACCGTACATGTACGCGCCGAAGTGCCAGGTGCACTTGGCGGGGAAGTTTTCCAGGTTGATCGAATACTCGCCGGGGCAGAAGCCGAGCGTAATGACAATATCCTCGGGAGTCATGCTCCGCCACAACTGCATCGCCTTGTCGTTACCCCCGAAGAGGATGTAGCCGTAGCTGTACGGATTCTTGGGGGAGACCGCATTGGCCCCATTGATGGACCAGATCGTGGGGGCCTGGAGCAGCTCCGATAGTTCCGTGGTGAGCTGTGCGATGTTGGGGTAGAAGGCCGCCTCCTCACCGACGTAGATGATCACCCGGCGCCCCTTGGCCATGGCCGGGAACCGTTCGAGGAAGGCCGCGACATCCTTCTGGTTGAGGGTGCGTGCTTTTTCCGTCCGGGGAACGCTCACCTCAACCTCTCGTGAAAGGATATCCGGGTAGAAGGCAAAGGCGACGGGTTGCGAATCGTGAAGAATGTTCTGTGCCTTCGCGAGGTCTCGTTCGAGCCGATTGACGTTGTCGAGAACGATGCACCCCTCCCCCAGTTCGGCTTGGAGTTGGGGGACGATATTCATGCCGTAATGCGAGACGTCTTGGAGGGG
This sequence comes from uncultured bacterium, assembly GCA_964429865.1. GTDB lineage: Bacteria > Methylomirabilota > Methylomirabilia > Methylomirabilales > CSP1-5 > CSP1-5. The sequence continues at coordinate 44,721 of CAYSDK010000001.1, read as the reverse complement.
AGCCTTGCCGATCGAACCCGTGGAATTCAGAGCGATGATGTAGACCGCCGGAATGTTGTGCACCTTGGCGTCGGTGATCCCGCTCGAACCGAGCTTGGTCGCTGCCCCGGTCGTGGTGATCGAGCCCGCGATACGGCCAGTGGCCAGGTGATAGCCCAGCGGCATAAAGCCCGACACATACTCCCCCATCGTCAAGAGGCGGGGAACGCCATCCGTAATTTGGGATGGATGGGTCAGGGGCTCCAAGTATTTCGTGACGTGGATGACCCCCCCGCCATTGACCCCGCTGTAGTGGCGGATACCCCACTGGCGCAAGGTGTCGATCAAAGCGAAGTTCCCCACATTTTTCTCGAGACCCGGACTCCCTGCTGCGATGCTCATCGCTCTCCCCTCGATGACAGTTTCTTGATGGTTTCGGTCCCCTCCTCGCCGTCACACAATGCTGAAGCTCAAGGTGAAAGAATGCCCCGAAACGTAAAGAATAACATACTTTTCCCCTCGTTGCCTGTCAATACAAATCTGTTTTAGGTTGATCGCCTTTGAAAGAGCCTCCGAAGGACCTGAACCTCCTCGCAACCGAGGAAGACAGCCACTCCCAAAAAGACTGTTGTTCCAAGGCCAAGCCCCCCGACCAGGTGGCCAAGCTGCGGGAGGAACCCATGCCCACCCCATGGCCAGAGAACTTCGAGGATCAGGCACGTCGCGGCCATCCCCAGGCCGGCGAGACCCGTTTTTGCGAGGGATCTGGCCAGATCTCGCCCGGGGAGCGGTCCCACATGCCTTCTGAGCATCACGATCAAGAGGGTGAAGTTCACCACAGAGGCGAGAGAAGTCGCGACGGCAAGCCCCGCCGCCTCCAGGGGGCCCATCAGCACGAGGCTGAAGAGGATGTTGCTCGCGACGGCGACGGCGCCCGCCTTGACAGGGGTCGTCGTGTCCTGGAAGGCGTAAAAGGCGGGAACCAGCACCCGGTTGGCGACGAAAAAGCACAGCCCGAGGCTGTATCCCAGCACGACCTGGGCGGTGGCGAGGGTCATGCCGCGGGTAAACGCCCCCCGCTCAAAGAGGAGATGGATGATGGGTTGCCGAAAGATCGCCAGGCCCAGCAGGGCAGGAATGGTCAGGAAGAGGGTGAGGCGGAGAGCGAAGACCAGGGTTTTCTTCACATCTGCGGAGGAGCGCTGGGCGGCGGCGGCCATCGCCGGAAAGACGGCCGTCGCACCCGCCACCCCGATGAGACCAATGGGGAGATGGACGAGCCGGAACGCGTAGTAGAGATACGAAATCGACCCCTCGACCAAGAAGGAGGCCAGAAGGGTGGTGATGAACACGTTGAGCTGGGTGACGGCGAGCCCGGCGACGCCAGGGACCATCAACCGTCCGATCCGCGCCAGGGCGGGATCCCGCCACGGTCCCGTTGGGGTCAGGGTCACTCCGCGGCGCCCGGCCGGGGGAAGCTGGGACAGGAGCTGCAGCACCCCTCCCCCCAGGACCCCATACGCCAAGGCATAGACGGGCTCTTCAAGGCGCGGAGCCAGGAAGATAAGACACAGGATCATCGCCATGTTGAGCAAGGCGGGAGAGAAGGCTGGAGCGGCAAAGTGGCCGAGGGAGTTCAGAATCCCCATCATGAGCGCAGTCAGCCCGATGAAGAACAGGTAAGGAAACATCACGCGGGTCAGCGCCACGGTGAGGTCAAGCTTCTCCGGCTCTGCCCCGAACCCGGGGGCGATCAGGTGGACCAGGCCCGGCGCGCTCCAGGCGCCGAGGGCGCACACCACGAACAGCATCAGGGCCATCGTCCAAAAGGCGCGGCCTGCCATCCGAAAGGCCGACGGCCGCCCCTCCTTGGTCAGGGTCTCGGTGAAGACCGGGATGAAGCCGGCGGAGAGTGCCCCCTCCCCGAGGAGTTCTCGGGCCATATTCGGGATGCGAAAGGCCACAAAGAAGGCGTCCGCATGCAGTCCCCCCCCGAATCGATGGGCGATGAGCATATCGCGGACATATCCCAGGACCCGGCTGACGAAGGTTCCGCCGCTCACCACAGAGGCGGCGGCTGCCAGGTGCTGCGTCGGTACCTTGGGGTCAAAAGGGCTTGACATCGGGATGGAATTCCTCTATACAATCCGTTGCCGCGTTCTCGTGGAGGATGGATCGATGCCCAACACCAGATCGGCAGCGAAGCAGTTGCGCCAGGCCCAGGTGCGAGCCCTGCGCAACCGCAGGGCCAGAAGCCGACTCCGAACGACCATAAAGAGGGTCCGTCACGCGGTAGAGACGGGAAACCGGGAGGCGGCCGTGGCTGCCTTTCAGGCAGCGGTGGCGATTATCGACAAGACCGCCTCCAAGGGGATCATCCATTCCCGAACGGCGGCCCGCTACAAGTCCCGGCTCGCCCATCAGGTGCAGGGCCGCGGGAGCTCCCAGTAGTCCGACCTTCATGAGCAGAGATCGATCACGGCCAGCTCCAGAAAAAGGGGTTGGCCCCCCCCCGACGATTTCAGCCTTCGGTCCAGGTCGAGCAGGCGGGCGAGCCCTTGCTCCAGCCGGGGCAGGGACGAGATATGTGCCGCCTCCAGAATCTCTGAAACAAAAGGACGTGGGAGTCCGAGCAGCCGGCTGATCTCGGCGGGAGGTGAAGACTGCGCGAGGAGTTCCTTGGCCCGCACGAGGAGCCGCAGTTGACGTGCCAGCATCCCCAGCATCCCCAGGGGCTCCTCTCCCTTTTCCAGGAGGTGTCGGAGACAGGACAAGGCTCCATTGAGGTCCCGGCGGCTCACCGCGGCCGTGAGCTCGAAAATCCCCCGCACCCTCCCCTGGCCGACCAGGGTCTCTACCGCCTCAGGGTCGATCTGCTCTCGCTCCCCGACGAAGAGGCAGAGCTTGTCCACCTCCTGGCTCAAACGCAAGAGATCCGGACCCTGGAGCGTCAAGAGCAGTCGCTCCGCCTCGGGAGTCAGGGATTTCCCCTGTTGTCGTGCACGCTGCCGCATCCACTCCTGACACTGCCGCTCACGCCCTTCCCCGTCCTTCGGCAAGGCGAACCGGAGGACCTTCCCCACCTCCTCGATGCGCTTGAGTCCGCGGTGCCCGTGCTCCAGCTTGTCAGCCACACAGATGAGACACGTGGTCGGGGATGGGGCGTCCAGGTAGGACAGCATTGCGTCCCAGACCTCACTGCGGAGCCGGTCTGCCTCTTTCAGCACTACGACCCGCCACGGTGCAAAGGCGGGAACCGTCCGACAGCGGGTGGCGAGATCGGCGGAAGCTGTCTCGCTCCCTGAAAGGATTTCCCGATTGAGGGTCTCCATCCCGGGAGGCAAGAGAGCGCTCAGCAGGCGAGAGAGAAACTCTTCGCGGAGGAGGACTTCCTCACCCAGCAGAAGATACGCCGGAGCCACTTGGCCCCGGATCACAGCTTGGAGAACCGGCTCAAACAGCGTCGTCCCTCAGAAAGGGTCCACCACCCTGGTGACGACCTTATCGGCAAGATCACGAAGGGCCCGACGGATCGCATCATTCTCCGCCACCGTAGTCCCCGTAATCCCGGGGGGGGTAGAGTAGTACGCCTCTCCCCGGACCTGCTCATTCGCCAGCTCAACCTTGTCCTTCCGCTGGATCACCTGCAGGTTGACGACGACCGCCAACCGGAACCGTTGGGCAATATCCTGCGCATCGAAAGCCACCGGATTGTTCTCAAGGGCGACAATCGCGGCCTTCATCGTCGCGTCCGCCTGTGTCTCATCCGCCACGACTCGGCCCCCGGCGCTGAGGATGCGCTGGGTCAGGGCTTGGGTGACGGCGGTCTCGAGTCCAGGTCGAAAGGTCCCTTTGTTGCTGACCGCCACATGGATCCGTTGCAGGTCGTTCGGAAGGTTCACCTGGCCGCGATAGCCACACGCACCCCCGACCAGGGCGATGACGATAACGGCCACCGTTGTCTGAATCGTCCTCACGCACACTCCCCGCAGCTCTTCAGCTGTCTGCCGTCAGCCGTCAGGGACTAGACCGGAGCCCGGAGACTTGAGACTGGAGAGCGGAGACTATCGTCTGGTATCTCCCGTCTCCGGTCTCACGTCTCTGGCTGCTGATGGCTGACTGCTGACAGCGGATGGCTGACAGCTGTTACTCGTCGGTCACGATGTTGACCAGTTTCTTGGGAACCACCACGACCCGGACCACCTGTCTTCCCTCGAGCCACGTCTGGATCCGGCTGTCCTGGAGCGCCGCCGTCCGGAGCGCTTCCTCTTCGGCATCGGCGGGCAGCAGGAGCCGGCTTCTGAGCTTCCCATTGACCTGGACGACCACCAGGATTTCCTCTCGCTGAATCACCTCGGTGCTATACGCAGGCCACGATGCTTCTGAGATGCTCCGGGAATGGCTGAGGCGCTGCCACAACTCTTCCGCCAGGTGGGGGGCAAAGGGAGCGAGGAGGACGAGCAGGGTCTCGACCGCAAAGCGCACCACCGCCCTTTTTTCTTCCCGTTCTTCTGGCGTGCCACCGAGATCACATTGCCCCAGGCTGTTTACGAGCTCCATGAGCGCGGCGATGGCCGTGTTGAAGTGAAAATTCCGGTCGAGATCCTCGGTCACCTTCTTGATGGTGAAGTGGGCCTTCTGGTAGAGCGCCCGGCCCACCGTCAGGGCGGCGAAGGAGACGGGTTTCACCGGACGGCAGAGCTCCTCCGCCCATCCGTCCACCAGCCGGTATACCCGGTTGAGGAACCGGAAGGCCCCCTCGACCCCTTTGTCGGACCATTCCAGGTCCTTCTCCGGCGGCGCGGCGAAGAGCGAGAAGACGCGGGCGGTATCCGTCCCATAGCGATTCATCAGGTCGTCCGGGTCCACGACGTTCTTCTTCGACTTGGACATCTTCTCGGTCCGGCCTATCTCTACCGGCTCGCCACACGCGGTGCACCGCCCCTTGGCATTCACCTCTTCGGGGAGCCGGTAGCCATGGGTGGGGCACCGGTAGGTCTCCTTGCAGACCATGCCTTGCGTGAGGAGATTCACGAACGGCTCGTCAATCGCAACCAACCCTAGGTCCCGCATCACCCGCGTAAAGAATCGTGCGTAGAGCAGGTGGAGGACCGCGTGCTCGATCCCCCCGATATACTGATCCACTGCCATCCAGTGCGCCACCTTCGCGGGATCGAGGGGGCGGTTCTCCTCCTTGGGGCTGCAGAAGCGGAGGAAGTACCAGGAGGAATCGACAAAGGTATCCATCGTATCGGTCTCTCGACGGGCCGGCCCGTGACACGTCGGACAGCTCACGTTGACAAAGCGTTTGACCCGGGCCAGCGGGGACCCCCCCTTCATGGTGATCTCGACGTCCCGAGGGAGCAGGACCGGCAGGTCGCGCTCGAGAACCGGGACCGTGCCGCACCGGTCACAGTAGATGATGGGGATGGGGGTCCCCCAGTACCGCTGCCGGGAGATCCCCCAGTCCCTCAACCGATAGTTCACCGCTCCGCTGCCAATCCTCCGCTCTTCCAGATATCGAGCGACCGCCTCCCGCCCTTCCCCACTGGGCAACCCGTTGAAGGGCCCCGAATTCACCATGAGCCCCTCGCCTTCATAGGCCTTTTCCAGGTCCGCGGCGACGAGGGTGCCTTCTTCTGGATTAATGACCAGCCGGATCGGGAGGTGGTATTTCTTGGCGAATTCGAAATCCCGCTGGTCGTGCGCGGGCACCGACATGATGGCGCCGGTCCCGTATTCCAACAGGACGAAATTGGCGAGCCAGATGGGGATCTTCTCTTGCGTCAACGGATTGATGGCGAAGGCGCCGGTAAACACCCCCTCCTTTTCGCTCTCGGCCGCGGTCCGGACCAGGCGGTCTTCCGTCCGCATCCGCTCGATGAAGCCTTCGACCTCCGGCCTTCCGCGGGCCAGCTCCCGGGCCAGTGGATGCTCCGGCGCCAGCACCATGAAGGTGGCCCCGTAGAGGGTGTCCTGCCGGGTCGTGAAGATAGCGATGGGGGGGCCGCCGCTCACCATCGGAAAGTCCACTTGGGCGCCGACGCTCTTCCCGATCCAGTTCCGCTGCATCGCCTTGACCCGCTCGGGCCAGCCTGGCAATCGATCCAGCCCTGTGAGGAGCTCCTCGGCGTAGGCGGTGATCTTCAAGAACCATTGATCCAGCTCCTTCTGGATGACCACCGAGTCATCGCGCCAGCACCGCCCCCCTTCCACCTGTTCGTTGGCGAGGACCGTTTGGCAGACATCGCACCAGTTGACCAATGCCGGCCTCTTGTACGCGAGCCCCTTCTCATACATCTTGAGAAAGAGCCATTGATTCCACCGATAGTACTCGGGATCGCTACACGTGATCTCGCGATCCCAGTCGTAGGAGAGGCCCATCCGCTTGAGTTGCGTCCGCATATACGTAATGTTGTCGACCGTCCAGGTCGCCGGATGCACCCCGTGTTCGATGGCCGCATTCTCTGCCGGCAGGCCGAAGGAATCCCATCCCATCGGGTGGAGCACGTTGTGGCCGCGCATCCGGAAGTACCGCGCCACGACATCTCCGATCGCGTAGTTGCGGACGTGCCCCATGTGGATCTTCCCGGAGGGATAGGGGTACATCACTAGGCAGTAGTATTTCGGCTGTGTGGCGTCCTCCGTCACCCGGAAGGCCTTCCGCTCTTCCCAGACCTGCTGCACCCCGGCCTCAACGCCCTTGAAATCGTACGATCTGGCCATGCCGATTCTTTCTCCCGTGGTGGTTCCGCCTATAGATAGCACAGGCATTGGGTCGGCGCAACTCCCGGCCCTCGACCTTGACTGCTCCCCTGAGCCGCTTGGAGAGCGCGGATCGGCACCCCGCCTCGCTGAGGCGGCACGGCGCGCGCGAGGCGTCAGATGGGAATGCGCTGTTGGCGGCAGTAGTTGGCGAGCGTCAGAACGGCGGTATTCAGGCGCTGGAGGCGGAGGTTTTTCTTTCGGATCGCCTCGGCGTCGCCCGGCGTGGGCGCCTCTCCCCGGGCGTCTCGGAGGACCTGTTGGAGGCTGGTGTTGATGGTCTTCAGGTCGGCGGGCGTGTACCTCTTCAGGGATGTCGTGGTCAGCGAGTGAAAGCCGTCTCCAATTTCCCGTGCTATGGCGAGAGGATTTCCAGTGATAGCCATCTAATACATCACCTCTATGAGGCATAAGCCGTGAGGGGGCGCCGTCCGCCCGGCCCTCTGGCGGTCCTTGGATTGCAAGATTCGCTCCAAGCCTTCAGGGCTGAGCTTGCCTCTGCCAACGTCGAGCAGCGTCCCCACGATGATCCGGATCATGTGCTTCAGGAAGCCGTTTCCCGTGATGATAAAGTGGAGACGATTCGCCTCCTGTGCGAAGCGCGCCTCGACCACGCGGCGCACGGGGTGGGGCGGGCTGACGTCGGCCGCCCGAAAAGCGGAAAAATCGTGCTCGCCGATCAGGGACGTCGCCCCCTCGGCCATGGAGGCGACGTCTAAAGGATCGGGGATCTGAAGAACACAGTGTCGCTCGAGGGCAGACGGGAACGGGGCGTTCCAGATGGAGTACCGGTAGGTTTTGTGCGTGGCGAATCGGCGGGCGTCAAACTCGTCAGGCGCATGTTCGACGCGGTGCACCACGATGTCGGGTGGGAGCAGGCCATTGAGGGCCCGCCGCCATGTGTCGAGGGCGAGACCCTTGCTCGTCCGGAAGTTGGCCACCTGGCCGAGGGCGTGGACCCCTGCGTCGGTCCGCCCGCCGCCGATGACCCGGACCGCCTCGCCTGAAATGCGCTTCACGGTCTCCTCGAGGGCCCCCTGAATGGTTGGCAGCCCCGGCTGGACTTGCCAGCCGTGATACGCGGTTCCGTCATATTCCAGGGTCAACGTGAGGTTCTGCACGAGCCGAGGACCTACCTCTTCACCTCCAAGACCAACTCGGCGATCTGAATGGCGTTGAGCGCCGCCCCCTTCCGGAGCTGATCCCCCACGACCCAGAAGGTGAGTCCCTTGTCACTTGAGAGATCCTCCCGGATTCGGCCGATGTAACACTCATCCTTCCCCGTGGCGACGATGGGCATGGGGTACTGGCGGTTGGCCGGATCGTCCCACAGCTTGAGGCCGGGGAAGCTGGCGAAGAGCCTTCGGGCCTCCTCCACCGTCACCTTCCGCTCTGTCTCCGCGGTCACAGAGACCGAGTGGGCGTACCAGACGGGGACCCGGACCGTGGTCGCGGCGATGCGCATCGTCTCATCTTCCAGGATCTTGCGGGTCTCATGGACGAGCTTCATCTCCTCCCGGGTGTAGCCGCTGGCTTCGAATACATCCACCTGGGGAATGAGGTTAAAGGCGATCGGATGCGGAAAGACCTTGGATTCCGCCGGCTCCCCCTTGACCCATGCGAGGACCTGTTGCTTGAGCTCTTCGAGCGCCTGGGCTCCCGCCCCCGAGACCGCTTGATAGCTCGACACGATGACGCGCCTGACCTTGGCCGCCTCGTGCAGCGGCTTCAAAGCCATGACCGTCACGACGGTGGTGCAATTGGGATTGGCGATCAGCCCGCTGTGACGCCGGGCCGCCTCGGGGTTGATCTCAGGGACCACGAGGGGGACGGTGGGGTCCATCCGAAAAGCGGAGCTGTTGTCGACCACCAGCGCGCCCGCCCTGACCGCCTCCGGAGCAAACTCCTTACTGCGGCTGGCGCCGGCAGAGAACAGGGCCAGCTCGATCCCCTCGAATGAGCGCTCCGTCAGTCGCTCGACCTTGACCTCTTCTCCCTTGAAGTGGAGAACCTTCCCCTCCGACCGTTCCGAGGCCAGGAGTCGGAGGCTGCGCACCGGGAAGTTCCGCTCGGCGAGGATCGAGAGCATGGTCTGCCCCACCGCCCCCGTTGCCCCCGCAATCGCCACCCGATACCCGCTTCTGCCCATCTTTCTACTCTATCCCTTCACCGTGCACCCTGCACGCTCTACTCTGCACGTTGTGCTCTGCACCCCGCTGCACCCTGCACGCTGTACTCTGCACCTTGCTGCACTATTCTGCACTCTGTACGCGGTCGTCAGTACCCCCTGAGGTACGGGAGGCCCTTCGCTACCCGCTCGATCTCCTCACCTGCCTCCAGCAGGACGGCGGTGGCGGTCCACGTGCCTGTCAGGAGCTGCTTCCGAGCCGCGTCGGGAAGCCTGGCAGGGATGGTCCGGTCGCCCAAGCGCACCCCTTGGGCCTCCACGTCGAGCACGATCTCGCGCTCGGGGTGGTGCGCGACGGCCCCCATCAACCACTCGACATCCTGTGGGGCCACCGTCAGACACGGGATGCCGAGGGCCGTCGAGTTCCCGAAAAAGATCTCCGCAAACGATCCCCCCACGATCCCCCGGATGCCCCAGCGCTTCAGCGCCTCTGGTGCGTGCTCCCGGGACGAGCCGCACCCGAAGTTGAGCCCAACCACGAGGATCGATGCCCCCTGGTACCGGTCCTCGTTGAAGGGATGGTCAGGCGCCTGCAAGCGATCGTCTACAAAGACGTGCTGTTCAAGCCCCTCGAAGGTGACGCTCTTGAGGAACCGGGCGGGGATGATTCGGTCGGTGTCGATGTCGTTGCCGGGCAGGGGAATCCCGCGGCCGACGATCTGCCGCCGAACGCTGTCGCGACTCACCGGAGCAACTCGCGCACGTCAACGACCTCCCCTGCGATAGACGCCGCCGCCACCATGGCCGGGCTCATGAGGAGTGTCCGCCCCGTGGGAGAGCCCTGCCGTCCTTTGAAGTTCCGATTGCTGGACGAGGCACAGATCTCGCGGCCTTTCAGCTTGTCTTCGTTCATGCCGAGACAGAGCGAGCAGCCCGCCTTGCGCCACTCGAATCCCGCCTCCTGAAAGATCACGTGAAGCCCCTCGGCTTCGGCCGCCGCCGCGACGGCCTGCGAACCTGGGACCACCAGTGCGCGCACTCCCTTCGCCACCGTCCGCCCTCGGGCGACCTGGGCGGCGGCCCGAAGGTCTGAGAGGCGCGCATTCGTGCACGAGCCGATGAAGGCCACGTCGATGCGGGTCCCGGCGATCGGCTGACCCGGCTTGAAATCCATAAAGGTCAGTGCCTCTGTCCAGGCGGCGCGGTCCGTCTCCGGCGCCTCCGCCGGATTCGGGATCCGATCCCCGACCCCCACCGACTGCCCGGGATTGATCCCCCAGGTCACCACAGGTTGGATCGACCCTCCGTCCAACGTGACGACGTCGTCGAAGGTGGCCCCCGGTTCTGTCGCCATGCTCCTCCACCAGGCCACCGCCCGATCGAAGGCTCCTCCCTGCGGCGCAAAGGGGCGTCCCTTGAGATAACCGAACGTCGTCGCGTCGGGATTGACGTAGCCCGCCCGGGCACCCCCCTCAATGCTCATGTTGCAGATGGTGAGGCGCTCCTCCATGGACATGGCCTCAACGGCCGACCCGGCGTACTCGTAGGCGTACCCCACGCCGCCCTTCACACCGAGCCGTTGGATGATGGAGAGGATCACGTCCTTGGCGTAGACGCCGCGCGCGAGAAGTCCCTCGACCCGAATCTGGCGCAGCTTCGGTTTGGCCATCGCCAGGCACTGCGTCGCCAGCACGTCCCGCACCTGACTCGTCCCGATCCCGAAGGCCAGCGCCCCGAGCGCCCCGTGGGTCGAGGTATGGCTGTCGCCGCACGCGATGGTCATTCCCGGCTGGGTGAGACCCAGCTCCGGCCCGATGACATGGACGATGCCTTGGCGCCCGCTGTTCAGATCGAAGAGCCGGATGTCGAACTCCTGGCAGTTCCTCACCAGGTGGACGGTCATCTCCTCGGCCAACAGGTCGCCGAAGGGGCGCATCTGCGAGGCGGTCGGGACAATGTGATCAATGGTGGCGAATGTACGCTCCGGCACACGGACCTTGAGCCCCGCCTCCCTGAGCATCTGGAAGGCCTGGGGGCTCGTCACCTCGTGGATCAGGTGCAGCCCGATGAAGAGCTGCGTCTGTCCCGAGGGGAGCATTTGCACGGTGTGGGCACGCCAGACTTTGTCGAGCAGGGTCTCACCCATATGATGGTATTCTCGCAGATGTCACCGCCTCGGACAAGGTGTGGGCCCCTCGTGAGTGGCGCCCGAATCAGACACCCTGACGCACCTCCTTGGCGGGAGGCGCCTTGCGTCCGATGACCCGGTTGATCGCGTTCAGATACGCCTTGGCGCTGGCCTCGATCACGTCCGTCGAGGTCCCGCGGCCGATGACCGTCTGGCCGTCAACCTCGATGGAGACCATCACCTCTCCCAGGGCGTCCTTGCCCGAGGTGACCGCCCGGATGCTATACTCCTTCAGCCTCGGGTGGATTCCGGTAACCTGATCGATGGCCTTGAAGGTCGCATCGACGGGGCCGTCCCCCCATCCCGATTCCTGGAAGATCTCATCCTGCTTCTTCAGGCGGATCGTGGCCGTGGGGATCATATTCGTCCCGCTGGCGAACTGGAGGTGCTCCAGGACGTAGGTTTCGGCAATGGCCAGCACCTGCTCTCCCACGATGGCGAGCAGGTCGTCGTCGAAGACCTCCTTCTTCTTGTCGCAGAGCTCCTTGAAGCGGACGAACGCGCGGTTGAGATCCTCTTCGTTGAGATCGACCCCCAGGTCCTGGAGTCGCTTCTTGAGCGCGTGGCGGCCCGAATGCTTGCCCAGCACCAGGCGACTCTGCGGCACCCCCACCGATTGCGGCGTCATGATCTCGTACGTCAGCGCGTGCGAGAGCATTCCGTGCTGGTGGATGCCGGCCTCATGGGCAAAGGCGTTGGCGCCGACAATGGCCTTATTCGGCTGGACCGGAACGCCCGTGATGGTGGTGAGCAGCTTCGAGGTCTTGTAGATCTCCTCGGTGTTGACCCCGGTCTCCGCATTCAAGAGGTCGCGCCGGGTCCGGATGGTCATCACGATCTCTTCGAGCGAGGCGTTTCCCGCTCGCTCCCCGATGCCGTTGATGGTGCACTCCACCTGTCGCACCCCTTGCCGAATCCCCTCCAGAGAATTTGAAACGGCCAGGCCCAGGTCATTATGGCAGTGGGCACTCACGATCACTGTGTCGATGTTGGGGACGCGCTTCATGAGGGTGCGAATCCGCTCCCCATACTCCCACGGCATGGCGTATCCCACCGTATCCGGAATATTGATGGTCGTCGCCCCGGCCTTGATGGCCGCATCGACCATCTGACAGAGAAAGTCCGGATCCGTCCGGCAGGCGTCTTCACACGAGAACTCCACATCGTCCGTGTAACCACGGGCCCGCCTCACGGCCCGGACCGCCGCCTCCATCACTTCCTCCCGGCTCATCTTCAGCTTGTACTGCATGTGGATGTCCGAGGTGGCGATGAAGGTGTGGATCCGGGGCCGCTCCGCGTGCTGCAGGGCCTCCCAGGCCCGGTCGATGTCCTGGTCCCGGGTGCGGCACAGGCCGGCAATCGTGATCCCCTCCCGAATACTCTGGGAGACGACCTTGACGGCTTCGAAGTCATCCGGGGAGGCGACAGGGAACCCTGCCTCGATGACATCGACGCGCAGTCGGGCCAGCTGGCGGGCCAGCTCCAGCTTCTCCCGCGTATTCATGCTGTACCCAGGAGACTGCTCTCCATCGCGTAACGTGGTGTCAAAGATCAAAATCCGCGTCGCCATCGCTTTCTCCTCTCGTCATGCCTCTACGACATCACCGTGCGGACACGATGACCCTGGGGGTCTGTCCGATTCATCAACGAATGAGAATGAGTGCGGTCCACGCCGGGGGAACCCTCCCTCACGGGGAGCGAGGCTCCCCCGGCGTAAGCTCGAGCTCTTCACCGAGGAGGACGCGCCTGCGCCCGAAGGGGAGGTAGCGGAGGAAACCGGAGAGGGCATAGAGGAAGAAAAGGCCGAAGAGGAGGAGGCTCGGCTCCGCGGCAATGATCAGCATGGCCAGGAGCAGGCTGACGAGAATCGTGAAGGGACGCCGGCGGGCGATGTCAATCTCTTTCAGGGAGCGGTACCGGACCTTGCTCACCATGAGAAAGGCGGTGGCCGCCACCAAAACCACGATGAGGGCCGAGGTGACCTCCGCCGAAAGGACCTGCACCTCGAGGAGCTTGAGCGAGGGATCATCGCCGAGAAAGAGGACGGTCGAGGCGATGATGCCTGCCGCTGCGGGGATGGGGAGCCCCACGAAGTGGCGTTTGTCGAGCTTCCTGGTCTGCACGTTAAACCGGGCCAGGCGGAGCGCCCCGCACGCCGCAAAGAGGAAGGCCGCCAGCCAGCCGATGCGCCCGAAGGGTCGCATGGCGAATACGTAGGCCAGCATCCCGGGGGCGACCCCAAAGGAGACCAGGTCGGCCAACGAGTCCAGCTCCACCCCAAAATCGCTGGTGGCCTTTGCGATCCGTGCGACCGCCCCATCCAGGAAATCGACCACGAGCGCGATCATGATGGCTAACGCCGCCTTGGAGTAGTCGTGCTTAGAGACTGCGATAATGGCGTAGAATCCGCAGAAGAGATTCCCGATGGTCAGGATGCTTGGCAGGATGTAGACCCCGCGGCGCCGCCCTTCCCGCTTCATGCGACCACCCCGATGATACTCTCACCGCCTCGCACGTGCTCCCCGATCCGCACGCGCGGACTCACCCCCTCGGGCAGAAGCAGATCCACCCGGGAGCCGAAACGGATCATGCCGATCCGTTCTCCCGCCCGCACCTCTTGCCCGGGTCGAACCCACGTGACGATCTGCCGAGCCAAGATGCCAGCCACCTGTCGCACGAAGATGTCCCCGATATCTCCCCGGAGGTGAATCAGGGTCCGGGCGTTCACCTGCGAGGCCTCAGCCTTCCACGCCACCTTGAAGCTCCCCCGGCTGGCAACCACCTCCGCGATCCGGCCGGCGCACGGAGCGCGGTTGATGTGGACATCGAAGAGGGAGAGAAAGATGCTGATCTCGGTCCCCCGTCGTCCGTCCACGGGCGGTCCGATCCGAACGACCCGTCCATCAGCCGGGGCCAGAATCGCCCCGGTCTCGCCGGGGGGGCGCCGCTCTGGGTCCCGAAAGAAGAAGCCAACCGCTCCGGCGAGCAGCCCCAGGAAGAGGCCGGCCCCTTGCAGGCCAAACATCCAGAGGACCAGCGCGCCCCCGAGGAGGGGAAGGATGAAGGGCCACCCCTCGGAGGCGATAGCAAGCGTCCTTCTCTCCACCCGAACAGCCACGCGAATGCAACCTCCGAGAGGCCCTGTATACCACGCCGTCGCCCGTATTTCAAGCGCCTCTAATGGCTCAACAGCCGCCGGATGAGACTCGGAACTTGAGCGAGGGCATGGTCGAGTCTGGAGGGGTCCTTCCCTCCCGCCTCAGCGAGGTCGGCCCGGCCGCCCCCCTCCCCTCCGGTCATGCGCGCCAACTCTCGAACAAGCTGGCCGGCATGGACCCGCGGCACGATGTCACCCGTGACCCCGGCCACCCATCCAACCCGATTATCAATGGGGGTGCCCAGAACCACCACCCCCGTGCCAAGCTTGGCGCGGAGCCGGTCCACCAGGTCACGAAGCCCCTTCTGGTCGAAGTGCTCGACCCGTCCGGAGATGACGCGCAGTCCTTCAACCGTCTCGACCCGTTTCAGCAGCTCTTCGACTACCGTGGCCGCAAGACGGCTCCGCAGTCGCTGGATCTCCTGCTCCAGCTCCTCCCCACGCCGGTTCACCCGGTCTACCTTCTCCGGCAGGTCGAGCGGTCGGGTCTTGAGCGCCTCAGCCGATTCCTGAAGAGCAGCCTCCTCTTTCAGGAGGTAATCGTAGGCCCCGGGGCCGGTGTACGCCTCGATGCGGCGTGTGCCGGCCGCCACACTGCCCTCACTCCCGATCTTGAAGATCCCGATCTCGCCGATGGCTTGGACATGGGTGCCTCCACACAGCTCGAGCCCAAAGCCGGACACCGCGACAACCCGGACCCGATCCGCGTACTTGTCGGCGAAGAACGCCTTGGCACCCCGGGCGAGGGCCTCCTCGTAGAGAACCCCGTCCTCGATCATCACCGGGAGGTTCCGCCAGAGCTCTTCGTTGACCATCCGTTCGAGGCGGGCGATCTCGGGGGCGGTGAGCGGCCCGAAGTGGCGAAAGTCGAACCGGAGGCGGTCGGAGGCGACGAGGGAACCCTCCTGCCGGACATGATCACCGAGGACCCGGTGGAGGGCCTCATGAAGCAGGTGCGTGGCCGTGTGGTTCTTCACAATCAACCCCCGGCGCCCCTCATCGATAGCGGCCACCACGCGCTCGCCTTTGCGAATCACCCCCCGGAGAACCCTGACCCGGTGGACCGTGACGGTCGGCAGGGGCCGCTGGACGTCCACAATCTCCGCCACGCCCTGCGGTCCCTCCACGATGCCGAGATCGGCCACCTGTCCTCCCGCCTCGGCATAGAAGGGGGTACGGTCCAGGATGATCTCCGCCTCCTCGCCTTGGGTGATGACCTCGCCCGGCTGTCCCGCCTTCACGATGGCGATCACCTCGGCCTCGACCCTCGACTGGTCATACCCCACGAAGGAGGTCGGGGTGGACAGGGCCAGATCCTGCACGGTGGGGGAAATCTCGGCCCCCTTGAACCAGGCGGCCGCGTGGAGGCGCGCCCGGTCCCGCTGCTGCTCAAGCTCCTTTTCGAAGTCCTCCCAGGCGCACCGGATCCCGTGTTCGCTGGCAATCTCATCGACGATGTCGCGGGGCAAACCGTAGGTATCGTAGAGCTTGAAAAGAATCTCGCCGCCCAGACGGTGTTCACCGCGAACCGCCTTCAGCTCTGCGATGGCCTCCTCAAGGCGCGGGATGGCCATCTGCAGGGTGTGGCCGAAGCGCTCTTCCTCCGCAAGCGTCTCGCGCGCCACCCGGTCGCGGCTCTGCTGAAGCTCCGGGTACTGTCCCTTCATGAGATCGACCACACGTCCCGTCATCCGCGCCAGGAAGGGCGCCTCAAGGCCCAGGAGTTTCCCGTGTCGCAGGGCCCGCCGGACGATGCGCCGGAGCACGTATCCTCGCCCTTCATTGCTTGGGTAGACGCCGTCGCCTTGCAAGACGGTGACCGCCCGGGCGTGATCGGCGATGACCCGCATGGAGATATCATCCCGCTCCTTCGCGCCGTAGGAGCGGCCGCTGACCTCCTCCACACCGGTGATGAGGGGGCGCAGGAGATCCGTATCGAAGTTGCTGGATACCCCCTGGACCACGGCGGTGATGCGCTCGAGGCCTGCCCCGGTGTCGATACTCGGCTTCGGCAACGGGGTGAGCGTTCCGCTGGCGTCCCGGTTAAACTGCATGAAGACCAGGTTCCACAGCTCCAGGTATCGGTCGCAGTCGCACTCGACGTTGCAGTTGGGACGGCCGCACCCGACTGCGGACCCCTGATCGATCACGATCTCCGAGCACGGCCCGCAGGGGCCAGTATCGCCCATCGCCCAGAAATTGTCCTTCTCCCCCAACCGGACGATGCGCTCGGGTGGAAGGCCGGCGATCGTCTGCCACAACTGGAATGCCTCGTCGTCATCGGTATAGATGGTCGCCCACAGCCGCTCGGGCGGCAGACCGAGGTCGACCGTGAACCATTCCCAGGCGTAGGCGATGGCCCCCTCTTTGAAGTAGTCGCCAAAGGAGAAGTTGCCGAGCATCTCAAAGAAGGTGTGGTGCCTGGCTGTTTTCCCGACGTTTTCCAGATCGTTGTGCTTTCCACCGGCCCGGACGCACTTCTGGCACGAGGTTGCCCTGGTGTAGTTGCGCCGTTCCCGTCCAAGGAAGCACTCCTTGAACTGGACCATTCCGGCGTTGGTAAACAGGAGGGTAGGGTCTGCCCTGGGAACCAGGGAGGAACTGGGAACGACGGTGTGTCCTCGTGAGGCGAAATAGGTGAGGAAGGCCTCCCGGACCTCTGCTCCACTCAGTTTCCGCATCCTCCGCCCCCTGATGGTTACAAGGATTACAGTATGTTATGGTAGGGCATGGAGACGGTGTTGTCAAGGAACGGGGGTCGCGAAGGAGGGGAGAGGAAAGGGGGCCCCCAAGGCAGCTGGTGATCCGAGATCGACACGGGAAGGGGCGACGGTTACCCGGCCAGGCGCTCCAGTCCGGCGACCTTAGCGCCCTCCTCGTCTGAGGGGCGCGTGGCTCGCTCCGAACTGGCTTCGATCCCCCGAACCTTGAGGGCAAAGTCGTCGGGGTTGGAGGCCCAGAGCAGGGCCTCCTCGTACGTGATGAGGCTACGCTTGTAGAGAACCATGAGGGATTGATCAAAGGTCTGCGAACCGTACTGGCTCTGGCCGGCGGCGATGAAGTCGGGGATCTTTCGGGTCTTGTCCGGATCGATGACGCATTCCCGGATGGTCTGCGTCACCACCATGATTTCGGCAGCCGGGACCCGTCCTCGCCCATCGGCCCGCGGGACCAATCGCATGGAGATGATGCCTCTGAGCAGCGCCGCAAGCTGGAGGCGGACCTGTCGCTGCTGATACGGCGGGTAGACCGAGATGATTCGGTTGATCGTTTCCGTGGCGTCGACCGTATGGAGGGTGCTCAGGACCAGATGCCCCGTCTCGGCCGCCAGGATGGCGGTGGAGATCGTTTCGTAGTCCCGCATCTCCCCCACCAGGATGATATCGGGATCCTGCCGCATGGCGCTCCGGAGCGCTTCGCCAAAGGAGTCGGTGTCGGTCCCCACCTCCCGTTGGTTGACCAGCGATTTCTTGTCCCGGATCAGGTATTCGATGGGGTCCTCGATGGTGATGATATGCGAGCTCCGGTGCGTGTTCATATGCTCGACCATGCTTGCCAGGGTGGTCGTCTTCCCGGTCCCGGTCGCCCCGGTGACCAGGATCAATCCCCGCGACTCCATGGCGAGCTTCTCCACGACGGGGGGGAGATTCAGCTCCTCGATGCTCTGGATCTTTATCGGGATGATGCGCATGACCATCCCGATGGTGGAGCGCTGCTGGAAGATGTTGACCCGGAAGCGGCCCAGGCCGGGGATGCTGTGCGCCATGTCGATCTCGCGCTTCAGCTTGAAGTGCTCCCGCTGGCTCTCGTTCATCACGGAGAAGATCATCCGGACCGCCTCCTCCTGGCTGATCCGAGGTTTCTCGCTCAGCGGGACCAAGCGGTTGTCGATCCGGATGACTGGCGGGCCTCCCACCTTGATGTGGAGGTCCGAGGCCTTCCGCTCAACAGCGATTTTCAGGAGTTCTGCGAGATCCATGGCGCCTCCGGCTTTGGTGTTTTCGAGGCTCCTTCATGCATTTTCTGTGCCGGAGAGGCGCAGCGGCGGAGGGACACCTCCCGACCCGGGGGGCGGGGCGGTGGATGCAGGTGAGATCCTCTCAATTCAATCTGCGGTCTTTTGGGCGCCGTCTATGCCCAGGAGGGCCCGGAGCTTTTTCTCGATCTCGTTGAGAATGGCCGGGTTTTCGTGCAAGAATCGCTTTGCATTTTCGCGCCCTTGACCGATCCGGTCTCCCCCGTAGGAGTACCAGGCGCCGCTCTTTTCGACCACCTTGTGGACCACCCCCAGATCGAGGAGGCTCGAGGAGCGGGAGATGCCCTCGCCGAAGATGATGTCGAATTCGGATTCGCGGAAGGGGGGCGCGATCTTGTTCTTCACCACCTTCACGCGCACCCGATTCCCGATCACCGTCTCCCCCTCTTTGATAGACGCGATCTTGCGGATATCAAG
Source organism: uncultured bacterium (assembly GCA_964429865.1). Lineage (GTDB taxonomy): Bacteria > Methylomirabilota > Methylomirabilia > Methylomirabilales > CSP1-5 > CSP1-5. Next base: position 26,051 of record CAYSDK010000001.1, on the reverse strand, counting down.
TCGGACGGAGGCGTAGAATTTGAGCGCCCGACCGCCCGTGGTCGTCTCCGGGTTGCCGAACATGACGCCGATCTTTTCTCGCAGCTGATTGATAAAGACCACGCAGGTTTTGGATTTCGAGATCGCCGCCGTCAACTTGCGGAGGGCCTGAGACATGAGACGCGCCTGGAGTCCCATGGTCGGTTCGCCCATCTCCCCCTCGATCTCGGCGCGCGGGACGAGGGCGGCCACCGAGTCGATAACCACGACATCCACCGCACCACTGCGCACCAGGATCTCGGTGATGTCCAGGGCCTGCTCGCCCGTGTCCGGTTGCGAGATGAGCAGATCGTCGATGCTGACCCCCAGCGCCGCTGCGTATCGGGGGTCCAGGGCGTGTTCCGCGTCGACGAAGGCGGCCGCCCCGCCAAGCCGCTGTGCCTCGGCAATGATGTGGAGGGCCAGCGTGGTCTTCCCTGAGGACTCCGGGCCGAAGATCTCGATCACCCGTCCGCGAGGCACCCCGCCGATCCCGAGGGCGTGATCCAGTTCCAGCGCGCCTGTGGGAATCGCAGAGATCGGCTCCAGGACGCCGGTTCCCCCCAGACGCATGATCGACCCTTTGCCGTAGAGCTTCTCGATCTGTGTGATAGCCAGATCCCGTGCCCGCTCCCGTTCCCGCTTCTCGTCCATCTGCTCCCTCCCCCTCAAGCCATCCATACGACATCGTCATTCGCCACGTCGTGGCTGGACACTACGCGATATTCACCCCCGTGTTTACAGCGCCGCTTCTCGCCTGCGGCGCCGAGACGGGGTGGAGGTGGCACATTGCACAACACCCGTGCCGATGGAAAAACGCCGGGAATGTCAGAAGAATGGGAGGGCGACGACTACAATCCCAGCTTCTTCTCCAACTCCGTGAGCTTCTCTTTCAGGGAGTCGAGTTCCGCTTTCACGTTCGCCGGGTTTTCGCGGATGGCGGGCTCGCCGCTGGGCGCCATCTCATCATCCCGGCCTCCCAACTGTGTCCACTGCTCCATCCCCTTTTTGGCTTCCCGCTGCATGGAGAGCATCCCCTCCAGACTGGAGGAGAGGTACTGGCGGAAGACATCCTGGTACATCTCGCCGTACTTGATCAAGCGGTGGAGGAACGCCACCGGCAACAGGTTCCGCCGCTTCTCTTCTTCCAGGAGGATCTGGACCAACGTGACGTTGGTCAGGTCTTCCTGGCTGTCCGCATCCACGATCTTGACCTGGCGCCCCTGGCGGATCATTTCCGCGATCTCCTCCAGGGTGACATACCGACTCCGGTTGAGATCGTAGAGCTTGCGGTTGCTGTACTTCTTGATGAGGACTTGCTCCTCTGTCACCGCTCCTCCGCCTGGCTGCTCGATGCTTCGAAGATCTCCGACCCGTCCGGACCCCCCCGGCGTCTTCGGGAGTCTCTCGACTTCTCCCTGGAGGCTGCGCAGTCGCCGCGGAACTCGCTCCACATCCTCCCCGCTCCTCACAAGATGGTTTAGGATAACAAACAGGTTCGGGGCTGTCAAAGAGAAATGGCGCTTTGCGTTAAGAGCAGCGTGCCCCCGCCGGCCCAATGTAAGGTTAGCGTGATTACTGCACCATCGTGACCCGGACCTCTCCCTCTTTCCGAACGATCTCGATCCCGACGTTCTGCGCATGGCGGCGCAGCAGCAAGTCGAGCGAGCCTCCATTTATTCGGAGCCCCTTCAGCTCAACCGTCTCGAGGGATGCGGGGAGCACAGGACGGGAGAAGCGGATTTCCTGCTCTGCGGCGTTAAAACAGAGCCCGAGACAGGCTTGGAGGAGGAGGAACACCGATCCGGCGGCCCATGACTGCGGCGCACAGGCCACTGGATACAGGGTGGGACCCTCTCCGGGGCGGCGGTGAAAGCCGCAGAAAAGCTCCGGCAGTCGATGAAGCTCCGTGAACACGCTGACATCGAGGAGCCCCGTAAAAATGCGGAGGAGCGGCTCGGTCAGTCCATAACGCGCAAGCCCAAGGGCAATCAGGCTGTTGTCGTGGGGCCAGACGGAGCCGTTGTGATAGGACATGGGATTGTAGCGGACTTCGGAGGCAGCCAGAGTCCTCACCCCCCAGCCGCTAAAGGAGTCGTTCTGGAGCAATGTCTCGGCCACTCGACGGGCTCGCTCTGCGGCGACGATGCCGGAGAATAGACACTGGCCAGCGTTCGAGGATTTGACCCGACAGGGGCGTTTGTCGCCGTCGAGCGCCAGGGCATACGTCCCAAGGTCCTCACACCAGAAGGCCTCCTCGAATTGTCCTTGGAGGGTCCTGGCTTCGCCCTGGAGCCTCTCGGCCAATGTGGTGTTGCCGAGACGATGGGCCAGTGCGGCCGCCGCCGTCTTAGCGGCATAGACGTATGCCTGCACCTCGCAGAGGGCGATGGGACCTTTCGCCACTGTGCCATCGGCGTGGAATACGGCGTCTTCAGAGTCCTTCCAACCCTGGTGGGTCAGGCCATGAGGAGACCGCCGCGAGTATTCCACGAAGCCGTCTCCGTCAATGTCGCCCCAGCGATCAATCCAGTCGAGGGCCTTCTCGATAGCAGGCCAGAGAGCTTGAATAAAGGCCAGCTCTCCGGTGAGGTCGTAGTACGCTCCGGCCAGGACGACAAAGAGGGGGGTGGCGTCGACACTGCCGTAGTAGCGCCCGAAGGGAATCTCGCCAAGCGCGGCCATCTCCCCTCCACGGATCTCGTGGACGATCTTGCCAGGTTCGGCATCGCGCTCAGGAATGGCGTCCTTGGCTTGGGTAGAGGCCAGGAAGGCCAAGACCCCGCGAGCAATCACTGGATTCACCCACAGACATTGCAGGGCAGTGATGAGTCCATCCCGCCCGAAGGGCGTCGAGAACCAGGGGACCCCGGCATAGGGGAAGGGGCCGTCAGGGGTGTTCGTGACCATCATGTGGAGATCCGCGAGCGAACGATTCACCAGGTCGTTAAGCTGCTCGTTGGGGGTATAGATACCACAGATCTTGGAGCTGGCCTGACGCAAGGCCTCGGTCGCCATCATGGCCGCTTGATCGTAGGTCCAGATGGCGGGACCAGGGGGTGCGTTCTCGCAGGACACCGTGAGGAAAACCATGGCCTCACCCCGCGGAGCTATTCGGATTGTCCAGGTAACCTCGGAGTTGGTCAGGATTTCCGGATCGGGGAAGAATCGCAGGCAGGTCCGACGGAGGACGCCATCCAGCCCCCGATAAGCAAGGATTAAGCCCCCATCTTCCACCTCGGGGGGGAGGAGCGTCCCCCGCCGGGCTCGCTTGACCCCTCGCACCTCGAATATGTCGGCAAAATCGGCTGCTAATCGCAAGGCGAAAGAGATTTCTATAGGACAGGGGGCAAAGTTATGAAGCCGGAAGCGCTCGTAGCAACAACCCTGCCACACCAGCTTCGACCGGAAGACGTGCACACTGTTCCGAGGCAGCACCACCTGACCATCGAGGGAAATATCCGGGTTAGTCAGATCCACCGCGAGGAAGGAATTGTCGTCTTTGACCGTTGAGCTCAACAGCAGTGGACGCTGCCCATCAAGCCGCACCTCCAGGCGGCTCAGGAATCGGGTCCCCTCATGATACAGTCCTTGTTCCCCCAGGCCTGTCGGCGCGATGTCCCCGTAGCGGTCGAGAACAGCGAAGGTCTCCCCGTCTTTCAGAACACGTGTCCGATCGTCCGCGAGGGAAGAGGTCGCCAGAATATAGAACTGATTTCTGATGCGAATGATGTCTTCCATGGTTCCTCGAATCCATCTCAGGCGGCAAACCGTACCGCCCGCCCGAGTAGCCGGTGGTAAATGGCCAGGTACGCTTGCGCCATTTGCCCCACCGTGAACCGTTTCTCAAAAATCTGGCGACACTCCTTCCGGCTCAGGCTTGGGATTCGCTCCACGGCCCGGGCGGCCTCCTCCACGCTATCGCAGATAAAGCCCGTGACACCCTCCTGCATCACTTCGGAGACAGACCCCTGACGGCACGCAATGATGGGCGTCCCACAGGCCATGGCTTCAATCATCACCAACCCGAAGGGTTCCGGCCAGTCAATGGGAAAGAGGAGCGCATAGGCATTTCCCAAAAACTCATCTTTCTCTGCCTCCCCGATCTCCCCCACGTACTCGACCAGCGGGTGATCGAGCACCGGACGGATGACTTCGGTGAAGTACTCTCGATCCACCTTATCAACCTTGGCTGCAATCTTGAGTTCCATTCCTGTGTGCTTGGCAATCTCGATGGCCGCATCCACCCGCTTTTCGGGACTGATGCGGCCAAGAAAGGCCAGATACGTCCCTGGCTTCTCCCGGTAGGTATACAGGTTCTCTGGCAGCCCGTGGTACACGGTGCCCTGCCAATTGAGCCACGGCAAAGGCTGGCGCTGGGCGTCGGAGATGGAGACGACGGGCATCTCTGAAAACTCTCGGTACAGGGGGACGAGGTCTGGGATGTCGAGGCGTCCGTGCAGGGTGGTCACCACCGGTCTCCTCTGACGCCTCGCCAGCGGAAAGGGTAGATAGTCGAGGTGGGAATGGATGATATCAAACTGGGACGCATCCCGAAACGCTTTCTCCAGTTGAAGCACGTGATGGGCTAGCTGATCGATACAGGACTTGTCCAAACGGAGAGAGCGACGACAGGGTGCGATCAGGCGAGCCCTGGTCACGGAATCCCCGCTTGCATACAACGTGACGTCGTGCCCTTGCCGAACCAGCTCTTCCGTGAGATACGAAACCACCCGTTCTGTCCCCCCGTAATATTTGGGGGGTACACTCTCAAACAGCGGGGCAATCTGCGCAATTCTCACCGGATCCTCGCTTCCAACATAGTGCGGTAGCTTCAAAAGTTAGCCTTGCACCTCACTGTCCACATTCACGTATTATATCCCATCCAGCCTGCCTAGATCCAACCGTTTGTGGTTTCACGGGCGGGTTGGGACCAGGACCGACAGAATTGCTTGGCCACACCGGCTCGAAACGAAGCGCCCTTTCTCACGCCAACCGTTTAGAATTCACACCAAAACGATACGAGATTTTCAGCGGCCGCCTGAAAATACCTGCGGCGATCGCCAGGATGTAAGGAAAAAAAGAAGGGGGGGCTATGCCCCCCCTGTGTCTTTTCGACCCCCGGGTTACAGTTCGGATCGTCCCTTGATGGCCCCGCACTTCTCACACCGGAGGGCCATCCTCCCCCGCCCGTTCTCCCCAAAGTAATGGATCCAGCTCATCTTGGTCCCGTCGGCGGGACAGGGGTACACGCGGACAGCCTGACCGTTGACCTCGCGCGAGGCCAACTTCGCCACCTTTCCCTCTACCTTCTTTCCCTCTGCCTTCTTTCCCTCTGCCTTGGCCATGAACCGTTTTCACCTCCCTCCCGTCTCTCAAAGCAACCGCGTCAAAATAGAGACGGGCCAGGAGAATGTCAAGCAATTTCTGTTCCAAGTCAGGGGTCAGGGTCACCGGGTGCGGGCAGCCTGCATGCAGGCCTGGAGGTGAGCCGGGGTGGTTCCGCAGCAGCCTCCGAGGATCGCCGGTCGTGACGCAAGCATGGACGGCATAGAGCGAGCCAGAGCTTCAGGGCCGAACGGATAGATCCATCTCTTTCCCCGCCTCTCTGGGAGCCCCGCATTCGGCTGGGCGATCAGGGGCAGCCCTGTCGCCTCCCGCATCTGCCGCAGGACCTCAACCGCGACCTCGACATCCACGCAATTGCATCCCACTACCTGAGCGGTGGAAAGCTCACGGACCGCCTCCGCCGGCGACGCGCCGTCCAGCGTGCGGAAGTCGCCCCGCTGCGCAAAAAAGACCAGACTGACTGCGGCCGGAACCGGCGGACACGCCTGGGCGGCCTCAAGCGCCATCCGCGCCTCGGCGAGGTGGGTCATGGTTTCGACAAGGATCAGGTCGATACCGGCTTCGCTCAAGTGTGCAATCTGCTCCTGGAACGCCGATCTGATCTCGGCCGGTGATCCGCTATGCCTCCCCCGGTCAAAGCGCCCCGTCGGGCCCACCCCGCCAGCGACGAAGTGTCGGGGGCTGCAGGCCCTGCGCGCGAGATGGACTGCCGTCCTGTTGATGGTTGCGACCTCGGCATGGAGCCGGCGCTCCTTGAGCCGGAGACGGTTCGCCCCAAAGGTGTTCGTGGTCACCAGATCGCAGCCGATGGCCAGATAGGCCCTGTGGATCCCCTGGATCACCCGTGGCCGGGTGAGATTCCAGAGCTCGGGGGGCTCGTCTGGCCCGAGCCCTTTGTCGACCAGCATCGTCCCGACGGCTCCGTCGGCGTAGAGCAGCCGACGGGCGAGGCGCTCGGCGAACCCTCCCCTTCTTCCAGGCGTGTCACGAGCCCCCGCAGGCCGCCCTATGGTTATCCCACCTGCGTGTGAAGGCGCCCTGCGAGTCATCCGGCATCTCGCCCGATGATCATGCGCGACGGATCGATTGCCTCGCGCAGGACGGCCAACTCCTCCCGCGTCGGCGGCTCGAGCACTTCGACCTTTTCCGCCACCACGGGCGCAAAGCCCATCCCGCGAGTCACCTGATCCGCCGACAGTCCCCGCAACACGCCGAGGAGCCGCATGTGCCTCGTCTCGTCGTCAAAACCAAAGAGGGCTTGCGACGTGACGACGCGGTAGGGCCCGGTTCCCCGGGGGAGACCGGCGGCTTCCCGCGCCCCGGGTCCGGTCAGGTAGCCCGGCGAGGTCATGAAGTCGAGTTGCTCCACGAAGCGACGCGGCTCGTGCTTCAACACGACGATCGTCTTCCAGCAGAGCGAGGCAACTTCGTTCCCTCCCCCGCTTCCCGGGAACCGCCGTTTCGGTCGGTCGTAACTGCCCCCCAGCAGCGTCGAGTTCACGTTGCCGTACGGGTCCACCTGCAGCGCCCCGATCATTCCGTAATCCAGATATCCGGTGGCGGCGTAGGCAAAGGCCCAGTTCATGGTGGTCCACTGCAGCGACCGATAGACATTGGAAGGCCCCCCCATGGTCCCGCGGACAAAGGGGGTCAGGGACCGCGGACCGATCGCGCCAAACTCGAAGACCTGGATGAGGTTCGGGGTGTACAGCCTCTCGGCCAGCATGGCCACGACCTGCGGAATGCCCCAGCCGACGAAGACCGTCTTCCGGTCTTCGAGCAGGCGGGCGGCGAGGCAGATCATGCACTCGGTCTCGGTGAATCGGGCCATGGTGTCGGTCACGGGCGACCCTGCCGCTTCGCTACGAGTATCCCTCTTTGATGGACCCCCGTCGGATCATGTCCGCCAGCCGTCCCCACCCCACTTTCTGCTCCAGCAGTTCGGCGTGGGACCGCACGCTGTACACGAAGGCCTCGAGATACGCCTGCACCTGTTCCTCAGTCTCGATCGCGTTCAATTGCTGGATTTGCTCGAGGTCCAGCTCGTACCTCCCCGGCACCCCACCTGGATATGCCCCGAACGGCAAGTGCACGACGGCGCTGACCAGGAAGTGGGGGATCGTCGTCTTTGCCGGCTCCTTCCGAAACTCGAGCGGATCGACGATCTCCTCGGCAGAGACGATCACCTTCTTCGAGGCCATGGCCGCCTCCAGCGCAAAGAGGTTGGTCCCGAAGATGCGGGCATTCCCGGAGATGTCCGCCTGGTGGACATGCACGATGAAGACATCCGGATGCAGCGCCGGGACCAGGCAGACGGGATCGGCGCCAAAGGGGTCTGCCACCACCCTGGCTCCGGATCGGACGAAGGTATCCGTTCCCACAAGGTTTCGCATCGGCATGAAGGGAAGTCCTCTCGCCCCGGCGAGCATCCGCGCGGCCAAGGCCCCGTTGGTCCATTCAAAGACCCGCACCCTTCCTTCCACGACCGCCCGCCCGATGTAATCCCCGTATCCCAAAAATCCCACGTCGATCCGATCGGCACACCCGGCGCCGACCAGTAATGCGGACTCGTGGAGGGTAAACTCGGCGCAGATCCAGAGGTGCCGCCTGCGCTGTCGGATGATTTCTCGGACCAGGGCTTGTGGACCACGGGTGAGGGAAGAAAAATCGTAGGCGAGGTAGTCCCCGTCCGCCACAAAGCGGGAGACGGCCTCGTGTTCCGTCATGAGCTTGTCGGTCGCCTCCCGACTCTTGTGCAGGCGGACCCACTCCCGAAAGTCGTCGGGGTGGACCCAGTGGTAGACGCTTTCCCCCGAGGCAAGGATCTTCATGGGGACATCCGTGTGGTGCAGGCACGAGAAATGACGGGGGGCACCGGGGACGGGTGCATGCGATAGGCATGAGTCAAAGGCCCGCCTTGGCGAGCAGCTCTTCGACCGCGGAATACGGGTCCATCTCTCGCTTGGCGATGCGCTCGATCGTCTGCTCAAGGGTTCCGTTGGCGCTCGCCCGCTCCAGCAGGCGCCGGGTCCCCTGCTCCTGGAGCAGCTCGAGGAAGAGGGCACGACTCCGCTCGCGCTGGCGCATCTGCCGCAGGCCCCGTCGGTCCAGATGGGCCCGATGGGCGAAAATTCCCTGCGCCAACTCGGCGATGCCCTGCCCCTGGGTGGCGACCGTTTTCAGGATGGGCGGGCTCCAGTCCGAACGCCCCGGGCCAAGTCCCATCATGGCCTGGAGCTCTGTCACCGTCTTGTCCGCGCCCTCGCGGTCCGCCTTGTTGACCACGAAAATGTCGGCGATCTCCAGGATCCCGGCCTTGATCGCCTGAACATCGTCCCCGAGACCGGGGACGCTGACAACGACGCACGTATCGGCCGTCTTGACCACTTCGACCTCATCCTGGCCCACCCCGACGGTCTCCACGAGGATCAGCTCTTTCCCCGCCGCATCCAGCACGTTCACCACGTCGCCCGTGGCCTTGGCTAACCCCCCGAGGTGCCCTCGCGTGGCCATGCTCCTGATGAAGACCCCTGCATCGAGACTGTGCTGCTGCATCCGGATGCGGTCGGCCAGAATCGCCCCCCCCGTAAAGGGGCTGGTGGGATCCACGGCGATGATCCCGACGGTCTTTCCGTCCCGGCGAAACTCCTTCGTGAGCTGATCGGTCAGGGTGCTCTTCCCGGAGCCCGGTGGACCGGTGATCCCCACGATGAACGCCTGTCCGGTGATCGGGTAGAGTTCCTTCAGGGCGGCGGTGGCCTCGGGGGCATTATTCTCGACGAGGGACATCAGACGGGCGATCGCCCGGACATCCTGCCGTCGGATCCTTTCAACGATCTCCACGGATCATCCCCGTCGCGCTTCCACGGCTTGCGGACATGATGCCTGACATGTAGCACAGGATCCCAAACCCTGTCGAGGAGAAATTCCCCTTACACATACTCCCGGCCCACGATCTCTCGCGCGATGATGAGGCGCTGCATCTCCGAGGTGCCCTCACCGATTTCGCAGAGCTTGGCATCCCGGAGATAGCGCTCGACCGGATACTCGACCGTGTACCCGTACCCCCCGTGGATCTGGATCGCCTGGATCGCCGCCGCCACGGCCGCTTCGGCACTATAGACCTTGGCCATCGACGCCTCTTTGGTGAAGGGCTTTCCCTGATCTGCCAGCAGGGCAGCGCGGTAGGTCAAGAGACGCGCGGCGTCGATGGCGGTCGCCATGTCTGCGAGCTTAAATTGGATGGCTTGAAATGCGCTGATCGGCTGGCCGAACTGCACCCGTTGCTTGCTGTACGCGATGCTCTCCTCCAGGGCCGCCCTGGCTAACCCGACGGCCAGGGCGGCGATGCCGATCCGCCCGCCGTCCAGGACCTGGAGGGCGTCGATGAACCCATGGTGCATCTTTCCCAGGAGGTTCTCCGCCGGAAGGCGCACATGATCCAGGATGAGCTCGGCGGTGTCGCTGGCGCGGACCCCCAGCTTCTTCTCTCGCCGACCCACAGAGAATCCGGGCGCCCCCCTTTCCAGGATAAAGGCAGAGATGCCATGGGAGCCGCGGGTCGGGTCGCTGAGGGCTAGAACCACATACACCCCGGCGATGCTTCCGGAGGTGATAAAGTTTTTGGTCCCGGTGAGCACATAGGCGTCGTCCTGACGGACGGCCGTGGTGCGCATCGCGGCCGCGTCGCTTCCCGAACTCGGCTCTGTAAGGGCCCAGGCCGAAAGCATCTCTCCCCTCGCCAATGGGGGGAGATACCGCCGCCTCTGCTCCTCGGTTCCGAAGAGGAGGATCTGGTTGACGGCTAGCGAATTATGCGCCTCGACGGTGAGGGCAACAGAGGCATCGGCCCGACCGAGCTCTTCGAGGATAGCCACGTAGCTCACGTAGTCCATCCCGGCCCCACCATACCCCTCCGGCACCAGGATCCCGAGAAGGCCGAGGCTCGCCGCACCTCGGATAATCTCCCAAGGAAACTCCTCCCGCTGATCGTACCCCGCCGCCTTCGGAATGATCTCCCGGCGTGCAAAGTCTCTGACCACCCCTTGGATTGCCCGTTGCGTCTCGTTCAGCGTGAAGTCCATGTCTCAAGCTCCGCGGCCTGCTTAGATCTTCATTGACTAGTATAAGTATCACATTATACAAATACTTATATATCATTCATTCATGTTTAATATTAAGTATTTTTGCCTGCCATTAGGACAGCTTTCGGTCCGCCCCACTACCCCTCCACCCTCGGCTCGAACGGGGACTCAGGTTCCGATGGGGACGAAATAGACGTCGGTGGGACGGAACGTGGAGAGCCGGCGGAATTTGGCCTTGACGGCCATGCCGATCCAGTCGAGCGAAGAGGCCTGTGGGTCGAGCCCGACCACCCGAGTCAAGAAGAGGGTATCCACGCCGGCAAACTCAATGAGGGCGAGAATGAAGGGGGTCTCTTTCAGGAACTCTTCACTGCCGTAGTGACACACGGTAAAGGTATGGATCTGCCCCTCGTGGGGAAGGTCCACCCAGTCGCACTGTCGCCCGCATTCCATACAATGCGCTCGCGGTGTCGCGTAGGTGTAGTTGCAGCTGCCGCACCGGGTCCCCAGAAGTCGCTGGTTGGCCAGCCCGGCAAAGAAGGGGCTGTCCTGCGCGTAGCTGTGAATGTAATCGATCTCATAGTGGTGCTTGATGATCAGGGGCGTCAGGTCCTTGAGCGCCCCCGGGTCCTTCGGAAGCGGTACCCTGAAGAGGACCGCCCCCTCTTCTTCCTCTGGCACACGGTTCTCGCTCACGGCCTTGAGCCCTCGCCCCTCACACAGGGAAGCATCAGTCGCCCCTTTCCAGGATCGAGATCACCACGTAGGTCCCGGTGCCCGCGTGGCTGTGAATCGCTCCACGCCTCGCATTCCTCACCTGGAGGACATCGCTCCCGAAGTGCGTGCGGATGCTCCCCTGAAGCTGCCACAGGGCAAACACTCCCTGCATGATTCCGGTCGCCCCCACCGGGTGGCCACAGGCGATGAGTCCACCCGAGGGATTGATCGGGATCCGGCCCTGTTCCGGGAAATGGTACCCGTAATCGACCGCCGGCATGAAGGGCGTACCCCTCTCGATGAACTTTCCGCCCTCACCGTACCTGCAGAGCCCCATGTCCTCGTACGTCTGGACCTCTGAGGAGGTGTAGGCATCGTGCAGCTCGATGAAGTCTAAATCTTCAAGGGGATTCGTGATTCCAGCCATCTGATAGGCGGCCTTGGCGGCCACGCGCCCGGCCCGGAAGGAGTGAACCCCGGGATACTTCAGCCCCCGATAGTCTTCCGGCCTCTCATGGGGCAGGAGAATCACCTCCCCGTGGGGCCGGTCCGCCATCCGCATGGCGTCGAGACCACCGCCCACCCCGGTAATCTTGGCAGGGAGCGGGGTGCGTCCCGTGGCCCTGTGCAAGGTATTGAGCCCGTCTTCGCTGCAGAGGATGAGCACCGCCGCCCCGTCCGACATGACGCAAATGTCAAGCATCGTCAGCGGCCAGGCCACCATCTCGGCCCGGCGCACGTCCTCGATCGTGATCTGCCTCCGTTTCTGGGCATACGGGTTATGGAGGGCGTTGTGATGGTTCTTGACCGACACCAGCGCCATCTGCTCCACGGTGGTCCCGAACTCTTTCATGTGGCGGACCACCATCATCGCGTAGTATCCGGAGTAGAAGCCGCCGACGGGGTAATCGAAATTCGTGTCGGAGGCCAAGGCGATGAACTCGTTCCCCTTCCAGGTATTGACGCGCGACATGGTCTCGAAGCCGTACACCACGCAGATATCGAACCGGCCCGACGCCACCGCCTCCCAGCCCGACTGGACGGCCAGGCCCCCCGTCGCGCCCCCCCCTTCGATGCGCTTGCCAGGCTTGGGGCAGAGCCCGAGATAATCCTGCACCATGCTGCCGGCCTTGAGTTGTCGGGTGAAGTGGTCGGAGAAGTACGAGCAGATCGTCCCGTCGACGATCTCCCGCGCGTGTTGGGGGGTCAGGTGGAGATCCGTGAGGGCGTAATCGTAGGCTTCCTTGACCATCCCCCGGAAGTCGAGGTCGGGGCGGGCCCTGGCGAACTTGCACACACCACCCGAGACCGCATAGACGGGCCTCATCCCACTTCCCCGTCTCTCACGCCGGAAGGTCACGCCCGCTGGCGGACGTGCGTCCGAACGTAATCGATTGCCACCGACGTCGAGGTTCCCGGAGTAAAGATCTCGGCGATCCCTGCCTCCTTGAGGGTTGCAATGTCCTCGTCGGGAATCGTCCCGCCTCCAAAGACGACGACATCGTCCGCGCCACGCTCACGGAGCAGCTCTACGATCCGGGGGAAGAGATACATATGGGCTCCCGAGAGGCAGGAGAGGCCGATGGCATCCACGTCCTCCTGGATCGCGGCGCTGACGATCATCTCCGGCGTCTGCCGAAGGCCGGTATAGATCACTTCGAACCCCGCGTCCCGGAACGCCCGGGCAATCACCTTGGCACCCCGGTCATGGCCGTCGAGCCCCGGTTTCGCCACCAAGACACGGATCTTCCGTTCTTCACTCATCGCATCGCTCAGCTGGGGCGATCCTTGGCAGAGGGCCCCGGTCGCCTTCCCCCCGCTTGTGGTCATCCACCGCTGCCTGAAGCAGACAGCGCCTTCTCTCTTTAAAGCGCATTTTCACTGGATCGTCAATGGACAATCAGAGGATGGCGGCTTCGACGTACTCCCCCCACGCCTCTCGAAAGACCCCCATGATCTCTCCCAGGGTTGCATACGCCCGCACCGCCTCGAGGATCCGAGGCATGAGGAGGTCCTGACCCCAGGGATCCTCCCCCTCTGCCGCCCTTCGGAGGCCGTCCAGAGCCTTCTGGACCCCTCCGTTATCCCGGCGTCCCTTCAGGCGGTGAATCCTCTCCACCTGCTGCTCCGCAATCTGCTCCGGGTCGATGCGAAGGAGGGAGACCGGCTCCTCCGCCCCGGCGACGAACCGGTTCACGCCGACCACCACCTCTTCCCCCGCCTCGACCATCTGCTGGTACCGGTAGGAGGCATCGACAATCTCCTTCTGGGGGAAGCCTTGCTCGATCGCCCGGACCATGCCCCCCAGGTCATCGATCTTGTGGAGATAGCTCCAGACCTCCTCCTCGATCTCCCGCGTGAGGCTTTCGACGAAGTACGATCCCCCCACGGGGTCGATGGTGTGGGTCACCCCGGTCTCGTGAGCGATGATCTGCTGGGTCCGGAGCGCGATCGTCGCCGCCTCCTGGGTGGGAAGGGCCCGCGTTTCATCCAGGGCGTTGGTGTGGAGTGACTGCACCCCGCCCAGGATTGCTGCCAGGGCCTGCATGGCTACCCGAACGACGTTGTTGTACGGTTGCTGGGCGGTGAGCGCACATCCCGCCGTCTGGGCGTGGGTCCGGAGCAGCCAGGATCGCGGATCTTTTGCCCCGTACCGCTCTCGCATGAGTTTCCCCCACACGCGCCTGGCGGCCCGAAACTTGGCGATCTCTTCAAAGAAATCGTTGTGGACATTAAAGAAGAAAGAGAGGCGAGGGGCGAAGGCATCGACGTCGAGCCCCGCCTTCATGGTGGCCTCGACATACGCCATGCCGTCGGCCACCGTAAAGGCCAGTTCCTGGATCGCGGTGGACCCCGCCTCTCGGATGTGATAGCCGCTGATGCTGACCGCATGCCACCGGGGCAGATGTCGGGCCCCGAAGAGGATCGTATCCACCACGAGGCGCATCGAGGGCTCGATGGGAAAGACGTACTCCTTCTGTGCGATGAACTCCTTGAGGATGTCATTCTGGAGGGTGCCGCCGATGCGGTCGTAGGGCACCCCCTGTTTCTCGCAGACCGCGAGGTACATGGCCCAGAGCACCGCGGCCGGAGAGTTGATGGTCATCGAGGTGGTAACGTCCTGGAGCGGAATCCCGTCGAAGAGGATCTCCATATCCGCCAGCGAGTCGACGGCCACCCCGCACTTCCCCACCTCCCCTCGCGACATCGGATGGTCCGAGTCGTACCCCATCAGGGTGGGCAGGTCAAAGGCGACCGACAGACCGGTCTGCCCCTGTGCCAGGAGATACCTGAACCGCCGATTCGTCTCCTCAGGGGCCCCGTGCCCAGCGAACATCCGCATGGTCCAGAGCCTGCCCCGGTACATGGTCGGGTAGACACCCCGCGTAAAGGGAGAGAGGCCCGGAAAGCCGAGGTCTCGGGTGTAGTCGAAGTCGGCGAGATCGGTGGGCGTATAGAGCCTGCGGATGGGGTGCCCCGAAACGGTCCGGAACTCCCGGGCCCGCTCGGGCGACCTCTCGAGCGCGGGATCCAGGACTTCAGCTTCCCAGGCCCTCGCGGCTTCCTCGATCCGCTTTATCTCTTCCCGGTCATCGTTCATCGGCCGTCGGTTATCCGTCATCGGTCATCGGTCCCCGGTCATCGGTCAACGGTTGTTGCTGCCCCTGCCGGAATCGGGTCCCGGAAGAGTTCCGGATGCACGAGATGAGCCAAGATCTCGGTTCCGTCCACCAGGCGCGGTCCCGATCGGCTGAAGTAGGCGTGACCGTTCACGGCAAAGACCTTGCCCCGCCTCACTGCCGGCAGGCCCTCCCAGCCCGGACGATTGGTCAAGAGGTGGATCTCGTCCAGAGTCCGATCTACGGAAAAGCCGCAGGGCATGAGGATCAGGATCTCGGGTGCACAGGAGAGGACCCGCTCCCACTGCACCCGTTCCGATGGCTCCCCCGCCTTTCCGAGTGGTTCTCTGCCGCCAGCCAGGGCCACCATCTCTGGGACCCAGTGGCCCGAGGCCATGATCGGGTCCAGCCACTCCAGACACGCCACGGGTGGCCGGGTCTTGGCGTTGGCCGCCCGCTTCTCGACGCGATCGATCCGTTCGGTGAGCGAGGCGACAGCCTGCGTTGCCTCGCGGAATCGTCCCGTCGCCTCCCCGACCCGCTCGACATCCTGGAGCACATCCCCGAGACGGTGCGGGTTCAGGGAAAGGATCTCGGGTTTTCGCGAAAGGTGTGTCGCCGCCTCCACGACATCCTGGTAAGGGGCGGCACAGACATCACACAGCTCCTGGGTCACAATCAGGTCGGGATCGGCCGCCTTCAAGGCCTCGAAATCGATCCGATAGATCCCCTCATTTCGCCCCAGGAAGGCCCGGACACTGCCGTCGATCTCCTGACTGCTGAGCCCGGAGCTCTCGAAGGCAGGGGCAATGATCTTGCGCTTGCCAAGCGCCGCCCGGGGATAATCACACTCGTGGCTCACTCCGGTGAGGTGATCCCCCAGTCCCAGCAGATAGACGATCTCCGTCGCGCTGGGCAATAACGACACAATCCTCATGTATCACCTCAGGTCACTCATCCCTCAGTCCTCATCCCTCAGTCCTGAGTCCTGCACTATCACAACGCGCGCACCACCAGTTCCGCCAGGTCTAACGCCTTGACCGCGAGGTTCTTCCCGCGCACGGTGATGCCGTCGGTCATCATCGTCAGGCAGAACGGGCAGGCCGTGGCCACCACCGCCGCTCCCGTCTGCAGGAGCTCGTCCGTTCGCTCAAGATTCATTCGCTTGCCGATCCGCTCCTCGATCCACATCAGTCCGCCGCCGGCGCCGCAGCAAAACCCCTTCTCGCGACATCGGGGCATCTCCACCCGCTGCAGCCCTGGAAAGTGATCGATCACCGACCGCGGATCATCGTAGATCCCGTTGTGGCGGCCGAGGTAGCACGGATCGTGAAAGGCCACCGTCCCGCTGAATCGTTTTCGCAGGCCCAGGTGCCCCTCCCGCAGCAGGTGGGCGATGAACTGGCTGTGGTGCACCACGTCGAACTCCCCGCCGAACTGGCCATACTCGTTCTTCATCGTATTGAAGCAGTGCGGGCAGGTGGTCAGGATCTTCTTCACCCGGTAGCGATTGAGTGTTGCGATATTCTCCTGGGCGAGGAGTTGAAAGAGATACTCGTTCCCGATCCGCCGGGCCGGATCTCCGGTGCACCGCTCTTCATTGCCCAGGATTGCGAACTCCACCTCCGCCGCCTCCAGCACCTGCGCCATCGCCCGGGTGACCTGCTGCCCTCGCTCGTCAAAGGCGCCCGCACAGCCCACCCAGAAGAGCAGCTCGACCTCTTTGAGCTTCGCCGCCTCTGGAATCCGCAACCCTTTGGTCCAGTCGGTCCGTCCGGCGCTTACCCCCTTATAAGGGTGCCCGCGCGTCTCCAGGCTCCGGAGGGTCTCTTGCATCTGCTCCGGGAAGGTCGCCTCTTCCATCACCAGGTGCCGGCGCATCTCCAGGATCTTCGGAATCGGTTCGATCAGGACCGGACAGGCTTCATGGCACGCCCCGCACGTCGTGCAGGCCCAGAGGACATCCTCGGTGATCACCTCGCCCACCATGCGCCGCGTCTCCTCGCCCCGGTACACCTTGGTCAAGTGGTCCCGGAGATCGAGGATGACCCCCTTGGGGGTGAGGGGCTTTCCCGTGGTCCAGGCGGGACAGACCGCCTGGCATCGGCCACACTCGGTGCAGGCGTATAGATCCAAAAGCGCCTTCCATGAGAAATCCCGAATCGAAGAGGCCCCGAGCTTCTCTGCCTCGACCGCCAAGGGGCTTGCGACACCCGAGGGCTCGAGGTTTCGCAGGAAGATGTTGGCGGGGGCGGTGAGGAGATGAAGCACGCCGGTATAGGGAATCGCCGCAATGAAACCGAACGAGAGTGCGGCATGGACCCACCAGAGGACCTGGTGAAAGGCCCGGGCATACTCGACGCCGATGCCCCGGAAGAGGAGCGCCGTCACCCACCCTCCGGGTGACCAGGGTCCCCATGGGTCGGCCGTCGCCATGATCCGGAGCCCCTCGACGAGGAATCCAGTCACCAGGACGGCTAAGAAGAGCAGGAGGAGCCAGCCGAAACCGTCGGCGTGCCGCGGCTCCACCAGGCGGGCCGGAGGACGGAGGAAGCGCCGGAGGACCGCCATCAGCGTCCCCAAGAGCGCCGCGACGCCGAAGAGGTCCACGGTGAGTGACATGAAGTAGAGGTAGAAGCGACCCTGGAGGACGGGAAGGCCGAAGTAGTCCTGAAAGGCCACGAGAGTGGTGGCAATGAAGAGGACGAGAAATCCCCAGGAAAGGGTGAGATGCATGACCCCTGAATACCGCTCTGTGGCGATCCGCCCTTGCAGGAGGGCCTGGGCAACAAAGGCCTTCAGGCGCTCCTTCGGCTGACCAAGCCGTACCCCCTTCCTCCCCAGCAGGAGAGCACCAAAGCGTCGGTAGCACCCGTACAGGAAGACAGCAAGGAAAGGCAGGAGCAGCACGTAGAGAAGCAGGTGCTCCGGGATGTTCCAGTAGATCTCCCGCGAGGCGATGCGCTCCATGCTTCAACTCCCCATGAGTTCCCGGCACTTCGCAATCAAGGGAGGGAGAACGGCCTTGTAATCCCCCACGATCCCCAGGTGAGCCACCTTGAAGATGGGGGCCTCCGGATCGGCGTTGATGGCCACAATGGTCCTGGCGCCGCTGATCCCCGCGACATGTTGGGTCGCACCCGAGATGCCCACGGCGATATAGAGATCCGGGCTGACGGTCTTGCCGGTCTGGCCGACCTGCATCGATGAGGGAACCCACCCGGCATCGGTCGCAGCCCGGGACGCCCCCACCGCCCCCTTAAGGATGCGGGCTAACTCTACCAGGAGGGTAAAGCCCTCGGGCCCTCCGAGTCCACGGCCACCGGAGACCACCGCCCGTGCATCCTCGAGCTTGACCCCCGTCGTCTCCTCCTGGACCCGCTCCACCATCCGGGTGCGGGCCTGGGCCGGATCCAATGAGATCTCGACCGGGACCTCCTTCCCTTCCCCCTGGCCCGCAGGTCCAGCGGGATCGAAGGTCCGCGGCTTCAAGGTCACTACGACGGGAAAGCGCTTGGGAACGATGACCGCCGCCGCTTTGCCCCCGTACGCGGGGCGTGTGAAGCGCGGCATCTTTTCGGAGCCCTCGATGTCAATCTCGATCACGTCCGTGACGACGCCTGCCTTGAGGCGAAAGGCGAGGCGAGCGGCGAGGTCCCGGCCGAGGGAGTCTCCGGGCAGCAGGAGAACCCTGGCGCCGGCGGCCTGGGCGATCCGCTGGAGCGCCAGCAGGTACAGATCCGCCTGATATTCCTTCAGGAGCGGATCATTGGCCCGGTAGACGACTTCGACCCCGTAACGGTACAGCGACGCCGCACCCCCTGGCCCCAGGAGTCCGACAGAGACACCTTCCTGAAGCCCCGCAGCGAGTCTCTTCGCGCCGGTCAAGAGCTCCAGTGTTGAGCGGGATGGGACCCCGTTCTCGATCGTGCCGAGGACAAGGATGCCGGGCATGGCTAGATCGCCTTCCGCTCGCGGAGTCTCGTGATCAGGGTCGTGACCTGCTGCGCCGGCTGGCCGTCCAGCAACTCACAGCGGGACTCTCGACTCGGAAGCGTGAGCTGCTGGACTTCTGTTCGCATGGCCGCCTTCCCAATATCGCCGGCCTCGACGCCCAGGTCGCCGGCTGACCACGTCGGGATCGATCGCCGGGAGGCGGTCATGATGTCCTTGACCTTTGGATACCTGGGGACATTCGACTCGTGACTGAGAATG
This sequence comes from uncultured bacterium, assembly GCA_964429865.1. GTDB lineage: Bacteria > Methylomirabilota > Methylomirabilia > Methylomirabilales > CSP1-5 > CSP1-5. The sequence continues at coordinate 7,048 of CAYSDK010000001.1, read as the reverse complement.
GTGAGCAACAGAGGTGGCGCGCCCTCCCAGATCTCGTAGCCCTCCTCCACGACGCGCCGCATGCGCAGCCGGCCGTCCTGCGCCTCCACCTGGGCCACAAAGGAGACGCATGGGATATCGAGCGCCTCGGCCAGGATGGGACCCACGGTCCTGTCGGCCCAGTCCCCGGACTCACAGCCGCACAGGACCAGATCGGGGGTGCCGAGTTTCTGTATCCCGCGGGCCAAGGCGACGGCGAGGCCGAAGGCATCCGATCCGGCGAGGGCGGGATCGCTGATCAAGGCGGCCTCGTCCGCGCCCATGGCGAGCCCTTTGCGAAGCGCGCTGATCGCCGACGGCTCCCCCGCGCTCACCACCGCTACCGTGCCGCCCGTCTTCTCCTTAAGCGTGAGGGCAACCTCCAGGGCATTCTCGTCATACGGGCTGATGACGAGGGGGTGGCCATTCGGCCGCTGCCGTTTGGACTCCGCATCGATGCGGAACTGACTGGCGGGAAGCTCTGGGTCGATGACCTGTTTGACACAGACGACGATGCGCATCACGTCCCCGATTCTTCCAGGGGCTATCCCAGGAGATGTTCGGCGATGACCAGCCGTTGGATCTCTGAAGTCCCTTCGTAGATCTCGGTGACCTTCGCGTCCCGGAAGTGGCGCTGGACCGGGTAGTCAGTGATATACCCGTATCCCCCATAGATCTGGATGGCCTTGGTGGTCACCCACATGGCGACCTCCGACGCAGAGAGCTTGGCCATGGAGCCCTCCGCGGTGTATGGGGCCCCGCAATCTCTCAGAGAGGCGGCCCGGTAGGTGAGGAGACGCGCGGCATCGACGCGGGTCGCCATATCCGCGAGGAGGAACTGGATGGCCTGAAAGGAGGCGATGGGCCTTCCGAACTGGACGCGGCCCCGGGCGTACTGGAGAGAGGCCTCGAGGGCGGCGCGGGCGATTCCGACCGCCTGTGCGGCGATCCCGATCCGGCCTCCATCGAGGGAGGCCATGGCGATCCTGAAGCCCTCGCCGATCTCTCCCAGGAGGTTCTCCCGGGGGACCCGGCAATGCTCGAAGAGAAGCTGGCACGTGCTGCTGCCCCGGACCCCCAGCTTGCTCTCCTCCTTGAGCACCTGAAATCCCGGCGTCCCCTTCTCGACGACCAGGGCAGAGATCCCCTTGTGCTTGAGCTGGCGGTCGACCGTGGCGAACACGATGGCGATATCCGCCTCGCGGCCGTTCGTGATGAAATTCTTGACTCCGTTCAGGACGAAGTGATCGCCCTCGGCCAGCGCGGTGACGCGCAGATTGCCCGCATCGGAGCCGGCGTCGGGCTCGCTCAGGCAGAAACAGCCCAGCTGCTCACCCCGGGCGAGAGGGATCAAGAACCGTCGCTTCTGCCGCTCATCGCCGAACTTGTGGACGAGGTCGCAGACCATGGAGTTATTGATCGACATGATAACCCCGGTGGAGGCGCAGGCGCGGCTGATCTCCTCAATGGCGATGACATAGCAGATCGTATCCGCGCCCGCTCCGCCATACTCTTCCGGGATGGCGACCCCCATGAGGCCGAGCGCTCCCATCATCCTGATCGTCTGGGCGGGGAAACGCGCCTCTGCATCGACGGCGGCGGCCCGGGGCGCCACCTCTGTCTCGGCAAAGTCCCGGACCATGTCCCGGAAGATCTCCTGCCGTGGGCTCAACCCGAGATCCATGCCCCTCCCCGCCTATCTTCCCTTGAAGCGGGGCTCCCGCTTCTCGAGGAAGGCGCTCACCCCTTCTGTTTTGTCCTCGGTGTCAAAGCACAGCGCGCAGGCCTTGGCCTCGAGCGCCAGTGCCCGCTTGAGATCGAGGTCCGCCCCCTCGGTGATAGCCTTCTTGGCGGATTCGATCGCACCCGCGCCCTTGAGGGCGATCTTTTCGGCCAGCTTCCTCGTCCCGGCCATGAGCTCTGGGGCAGGGAACACCCTGTTCACCAGGCCGATCCGGTACGCCTCCTGCGCGTCGATCATCTCGCCGGTATAGATCAATTCCTTCGCCCGCGCACCTCCGACACGACGGGGGAGGCGCTGGGTCCCGCCCCCGCCCGGGATGATCCCCAGATTCACCTCCGGCAGGCCGAACTTCGCCGTCTCGGCGGCATAGATCATGTCGCAGGCCATGGCCAGCTCACAGCCGGCGCCCAGCGCATACCCGTTCACGGCGGCCAGGACCGGCTTCTTCAGCCGTTCGATCCGATTCATCACGGCCTGGACCTCTGTGAGAAAGCCCAGGGCCTCTCCCGCGCCCATGTTCCTGAAGGCAGCGATATCTGCTCCGGCGGCAAAGGCCCTCTCGCCGGCGCCGGTGACAATCAGGGCACGGATGGCGGGATTGCCTTCGGCCCGGGTGGCGGCCTGCAGGAGCTCCCGAGCGAGCGCCAGGCTCAGGGCGTTCATGACCTTCGGGCGGTTCAGCGTGATGGTGGCGATCCCAGAAGCCGCCTCATAGATGAGATGCTTGTACTCCACGTCGCTAGCCCTTCTCGTAGGTGTAAAACCCCCGCCCACTCTTTCGCCCCAGATACCCCGCGTCCACCATCTGGACCAGCAGGGGGCAGGGACGGTACTTGGGATCGCCGATCCCCTCGTACAGCGTCCGCATGACGGCCAGGCAGACGTCGAGGCCGATCAGATCGCCGAGCGCCAACGGGCCCATCGGATGGTTGGCCCCCAGCTTCATCACGGTGTCGATCGCCTCGGCGGTGCCGACCCCCTCCATGAGAAGATAGCACGCTTCGTTGACCATGGATGCAAGGATGCGGCTCGAGATGAAGCCGGGACTGTCGCGGACCTCCACCGGGGTCTTCCCGAGTCGCTCTGCCAGCCGGACCGTGGCCGTGACCGTCTCGTCAGCGGTGGCGAGCCCGCGGATCACCTCGACCAAGGGCATCAGCGGGACCGGGTTGAAAAAGTGCATGCCGATGACTTGGAATGGCCGGGAGGTCGTCGAGGCGATTTTTGTAATGGGGAGTGAGGAGGTGTTGGTGGCCAGGATGACTTCGGGTCTCGCGATCCGGTCCAGGTCCTGAAATAGGGTCCGCTTGACGGCCAAGTCCTCGATGACCGCCTCGATCACAAAGTCGGCGGCGGATAGATCCAACGGGGTGATCGTGAGGACGAGCCCCTTGAGCATTTCTTCCTTTTCGTCCTCGCCGAACTTTCCCCTCCTCACCCCCTTGGCAAGGCCTGCCGCGATGCGCTCTCGGGCCCGCTTCAGAATCGCCTCTTCCAGATCGTGCAGGAAAACCTGCAATCCAGACTGCAGGGCCACCTGGGCGATGCCGTGACCCATGGTCCCAGCCCCGACCACGCCGATGACCTTAATGTCCGTCCTCAGCGCCGCTTCGCCCGTCATTGTTCATCCATTACTTTAACGAGGGAACCTTCGGTTCGACGGGAGGGCTCTTTTGACGCTTGAGTGATTCATGATCCCCCAAGGACCAGATCCGTGACCGCAAAAAGATGCCCTGGTAGATCAGATAATAATAATATAATAGAGGATAGGCTGCAGGGAGATTGACCGAGCGCTCATTCGATCGCCCTGACACCAAAGATGCGGGAAGGGAAGCGGCTATGTCAAGAGTTTTTCTCCCACCATTCCTCCGGGGTGGTTCTCCCTCCGCCGCCTTTCTTCCCCTCCTTTTCTCCCTCCTTGCGCGTCCGTCTGGGCTGCGACCGCTTGAGGCCACGACGCTCCTCGCGCTCGTACCACGCCTTCGGGTTGTGTCCCTTTCGATCCACCTGTCTCACCCCCTTTCCTTTTTGATTCACGCGTCGCAACCGTTCTGCAAAACCCAGACCAAGCCACCCCTATCGCAAAAGAAAAGGCCAAGTGTCGGGATCTCGGCCTGACACTTGGCCTGCATATGTGTTGGGATGGAATTATCTCCCTCCGGCGATGGCAGGAACGATGGAAACCCGATCTCCGGGTTTCAGCGGGGTCGCGGTGCCTTGGAGGAATCGGATATCCTCTTCGTTCACGTAGACATTAATGAAGCGGCGGATGTCCTTCCCCTCACAGAGCCGTTCTTTCAATCCCTGGTAACGCCCCTCCAGGTTGTCGATCAGCTCCCGGATAGAGCTCCCTTCTGCTTGAACCTCGGCCTGTCCGTTGGTCAGGGTTCGGAGGGGTGTCGGAATCCGGACGAGGACGCTCATGCGGTTCTCCCTCCCCTATCCACGACGGGCGTTCGAAGCCCTGGAGACGACATCGGCCCCGAGATCCGGCCGTTCCGCGATCACCGCGTCAAACGATTTTAGAGTCGGCTTGATGGAAAGGGGTGGTTTGAGGACGCCTCCCACCACCTCCTGTGTCTTGAGCCCGTTTCCGGTGATCGAGAGCACGACGCTCTCGTCGCGGGGGATGACGCCGTCCTCCAGAAGCCGTTTGGCGGCGGCTACCGTGACCCCACCGGCGGTTTCGGTGAAGATCCCCTCGGTCGCGGCGAGGAGGGTCATCCCATTAATGATCTCTTCGTCGCTCGCGTCCGCGGCGTAGCCCCGACTCTCCTCGACCGCCTTGTACGCATAGTATCCGTCTGCCGGGTTGCCGATGGCCAACGACTTGCAAATCGTGTTGGGGCGGACCGGGCGGATGGTCTCGGACCGGTTGCGAATGGCCGTCGCGATGGGACTGCTGCCCGCTGCCTGGGCCACATGCATCCGGGTTGCACAGTCCGGGATCAATCCCAACCCGTGAAACTCCTTGAGCGCCTTCCAGATCTTCGTGACGAGCGACCCACCGGCCGCGGGGACCACGATATGTCGGGGCGTGCGCCAGCCGAGCTGCTCGACAATCTCGTAGCCGAAGCTCTTGGACCCCTCCGCGTAGTACGGCCGGATGTTGATATTCACAAAGGCCCAGCCATACTTGTCGGCCACCTCGCTGCAGAGGCGGTTAACCTCGTCGTAGTTGCCATCCACGGCCACCAGCACCGGGTCATAGATCAGGGTGCCGACGATCTTGCCCTGCTCCAGGTCGGCCGGGATAAAGATGAAACTCTTCAGCCTTGCCTCGGCCGCATGGGCGGCGACGGAGTTGGCCAGGTTTCCTGTCGAGGCGCAGGCGACCACGGTGAAGCCGAATTCCATCGCCTTGGTCACCGCGACCGCCACCACCCGATCCTTAAAGGAGAGGGTGGGATGGCAGACCGCATCGTTCTTGATGTACACCTCCTTGGCCCCCAAGGCGTCGGCGAGGTTCCTCGCCCGGATCAGGGGGGTCATGCCGCAGTGCCTCCCCACCGACAGCTCCTCGTCGACGGGAAGCAGGTCGCGATACCGCCACATGCTCGGCGGGCCGGCCTCGATCCGCTTGCGAGTGACGGTCTTCTGCAGGCTCGCGTAATCGTACTCGACTTCGAGCGGGCCAAAGCAGAATTCGCAGACATGCAGCGGCTCGGCCGGATACGGGCGACCGCACTCGCGGCACTTCAGCCCTTTGATCTTGGCCATCGAACCCTCCTGATCGCGACTACTCCCGCACTTCCTTCACCGTGATCCCGAGACCGGTGAGATAGTTCAATCCCTTCTTGAGGTCCTCCTCCTTGCCGGAAAAATCGACGAGCACCTCGCCGGTCGTCTCGGTCACCCGGGCCTTCCGGATGTTGGGGACGAGCTTGAAGTCCTTCGCCACCCGGTACAGCACCGGTTCTTTGATGAGCTTCGAGGGGTATGTCAACGACCACCGTCGCGTCGCCATACTCGTTCACTCCAAAAAAAAGCCCCTTCTCCGCATGAGAAGGGGTTTGCACGACGTCTGCGCATCCACCTTCTCATCTCTCACCCCGACACGCGAGATCGGGATGTAGGAGTTGGCACGTCTTCCCGCCGACCAGGTCGGCGGGACCGTTGCCGCGGCTTCCTAGGGCCTGTCCCTCAGCCGCTCTTGATGAGAAGTGAACTTCTATTCAATTGTCGCTCTATAAGACCAAACGCCTCCGGGGCTGTCAAGCAAAAAACTCACTGGACCACGTCCTGCTCGATGGGGCCGACGATGACCCCTTGCTCCTCGAGCCAGCGGATCCCCTCTTCGAGCTGCTCCGCGTCTCCTTCCAGCTCGGCCATCAGCCATCCCATCCCTTCGGTGTAGTCGGCCTGGCGGATGTTGAAGACCAGGTCGAACCGCTCGCACGTGTGCCACAAGAGCGGCTCGTCCTTGAGCTTGCCCGGAAAGCTGAGATGTACCCTCCTCTTCGCCACCCTTGCCTCCAATATATATAAAGGTGGCTTCATTCTACCTCAACCCCTCCCCTCCCCGCAACTCGGAGGGCTTTAGGCCGGAGTCCGGCAACATCCTAGCGATACTCACCCTTCAGCATCATACTGGCAGTAAAATGGCTGACGGCACCCTGAGTTAGTGTCAGGTTGTGCGCCAGGACAAAGCCATCGAAAAGTAGCCTGTCGCCTCCTAGAGGACACGCAAAGCATCCCCGAGAGCGTCACCGCTCTTCCGGCCCGAAGCTAAGAGCAGCCTGCTAGCTTTCCGTCACAGAAATGATCCACTCTTCCTGGCCGTAGCGGGCACTTGTTAGCGGCCGCCATCTCATTCACTTGCGAAGGCCGCACCAGGGGACGCTTTGGCGGCCGGATTTTCGACCTCGAAGATACATTCAAGGTACGGCTTAACTGTTTCCCAGGCCTGCCCACGCTCGAACATCTCCTTCAGGACTCTCCCCACATCGATCACGTTCGGGCGTTCAGCCGACATATGCCGTGCGAAGGCATGGCGGGCATCATAATCGGCGTGCTTCCCGGTGTCCTGGTTACCATACGCATGAAACTCGCGGATCACCCCCGGCTTAGCATATTCCCCTGGTCCAGGACACGTTTCACCCAGTATCGGCTCTGCGCGATCGATATGGCCTCGCGCGGGCTTCATCTGGCCCTTCCACGAGGTCGGGATTGGCCATGAGAACCATCTCCTGGAGCAGCGTCGAGAGGAAGGGGAAACTAGAGCGGAGCCGCTTCGAGAAGCCGGCGGCAGACATTCGCGATGTTGAAGGCCGCCGAGCCGTTCTG